>JBCLBO010000008.1:0-69406 GCA_038916785.1 Candidatus Hydrogenedentales bacterium
GGGTCGTAGGGGAGGTAGGCGCCGAGGGTCCATTCGAAGACGTTTCCGGCGAGGTCGTAGACGCCGTCGGGGGTGGCGCCGCCGTCGTGCATGGAGACGATGGAGGGCATGCCGAGGTAGTCGCCGAAGTTGCACACGGCGGTTTGGGGTTCGAGTGCGCCCCAGGGGTATTTTCGGTTTTCTTTGCCGCGGGCGGCGAATTCCCATTGTTTTTCGCTGGGAATTTCTTTGCCGGCCCAGTGGGCGTAGGCGAGGGCGTCGTCGAAGGTGACTCCGACTACGGGTTGCCTTGGGCCGTTGATTTCGGGGTCGCGCCAGTATTTTGGTTCGGGGTGGCTGGCGGCCTTGATGAATTCGCCGTATTGTTCGTTGGTGATGGGGTACTTGTCTATGTAGAAGGGGTCGACGCGGGTCTCGAATTCGGGGGCCTCTTCGCGGGAGTCGTTGCAGCCCATGTAGAAGCTGCCGCCGGGCATGTAGACCATGTCTTTGGTGGAGATTTGTTTGCCGGATTGGGTGCGGACGCTGACGCCTTCGCGGGCCTGGTAGGATTTTTTGTAGGCGGCGGCGAGGGCGTCGCGGAATTCCTTGGCGGATTGCCAGCGGCGCTCCTTTTCTTTTAAGACGGCCCTGTCGAGCACTTCGACGATGGAGGGTGAGACGTCTTGTCGGACTTCGAGGACGGTGACGGGTTCGTCGATGGGGGTGCGTAGGGTGAGGAGTTCGTGGAGGATGAGGCCCATGCTATAGAGGTCGGAGCGGAAGTCGATGGGCTGGTGGCGGTGTTGTTCGGGTGAGGCGTAGACGGCGGTGCCGACGATGCGCTTGGGTCTGGGCTGGCCGGGCGCGAGGACTTCCTGTTCCTCTTCGACGGCGACGGCGAGGCCGAAGTCGAGGACCTTGGCCCGGTCTCCCGGTAGGAGCATGATGTTTTCCGGTTTGAGGTCGCGGTGGACGACCATGCGGTGGGCGTAGTCGAGCGCGGATAGGGCTTGCAGGGTGATGTCGATGGCGAGGTGGGCGTCCATGAGGCGGCGCTCGGCGCGGTGTTTTTTGAGGTAGGCGCGCAGCGATGCGCCGCGGAGCAGTTCCATGGTGAGGTAGAGGATTCCGTCGGGGGTGGTGCTGACGTCGTGTACGGCGACGATGTTTTCGTGGCGGAGTCGGCGTGCGATTTGGGCTTCTTTGATGAAGAGTTGCTGTCCGCGCTGGGTGGCGAGGGCGCGGGGGTGCATGAATTTGAGCGCGACTTCTTCGCCGACGAGGGCGTCGTGGGCCTTGTAGACCACGCCCATGCCGCCTTTGCCGATTTTCGCTTCGATCACGTAGCGATCGGCGATGCGGGTGCCGGGTTCGAAGTTCAGCGCCTGCTCGGCGGGTCGGAGTTCGGTGGTGGGGACGCGGACGGGGGCGCCGCATCCGAAGCAGACTCCGGGGCGGCCTTGGACGGTGTCGGGGACAATGACGCGGAGTCCGCAACTGCCGCATACGACGTGGATCATTGGCGAGGACCCGCCCCAAGGTATTGCTAACCGCGCTGGGGCATCGTAACATCGATGTGCGGATTGGGCCAAATTTAGGAGGGGCGCGGGCGATTGACAAACGGGTGGTTCGGTACTAGGCTGTGATTGTGTGGGACAGGGACCGGGGGCGCGCATGGACTCGATCATGGTGACGGAATCGCGGGCGGCGGGTGAAACGGCGGAGCATCGGCGTGCGGCGCGGATGCGCAGGGTGCGTCCGGTGGCGTTTGTGCCGCGCAATGTGGACGCGGCGCCGTCGTTGCAAACGGTGACGGCGAATGTGAGCCGGGGCGGGATGTTGCTCGTGACGCGGCAGGATCATTTCCCGCCGGCGGGCGCGGCGGTGTTGCTGATGCCGTTCGAGGTGTCGGCGGGGAGCGCGGCGGACGCGAATGCGGCAATCCAGGGGCGGATTGTGTACACGCGGTTTTCGCCGAAGGCCAGGCTGCGTTTCGCGGGATTAAAATTCGAGGAGGACCTTCCGGAACGTGCGGCGCGGATGCTGGGGCTGGACGGCGCGCCGGACGCGGTGGCGGATGCGATCACGACGCTGGAGGAGCTCGAGTCGAATGCGGGCCGGGGCTTGGCCGCGATCGGGCCGATCCTGAGACCTGCGGCGCCGGTGATGGAGGCCGGGTATGCCGCGCCGCGGGGGAGTGTGGCGGGGCGCGATCTGTCGGCGGAATTCGCGGGGGCGCAGCGTGAGTTTGTTTTGGCGACGACGGCGTTTCTGGGTGAGTGGGGCGAGGGGCGCATCCGGCGATCGATTGGGGAGCGTCATGCGCTGGCGCGCGCGAAGGGCATCGTGGGCCTGCGCGCCATGAAAGCGGATTGGGACCAGGCGCGGCGAAGTTTTTCGGTGCTCGTGGAAGTGGAGATCGGCCGGAGCATGGAAACGGGGAAGGACGAGGCGACCGAGGCGAACCCGTACTACAACCTTCGGCTGGATCAGCCCCCCGCGAAACTGATGGAGTCGCTGCGGGATTTGGCGGGACACGTGGGGCAGGTGCTCATCCAGCACGGTTTCGAGGACGCCGGGGCGGGGAGTGATTGGGCGCCGATCGCGCAAGGGCACGGCTTGGTGAGTTTCCGGGGATCGATGGGTATCTCGGAGACGATGCGCGAGACGATGCTGCGTATGGCGGGGCTGCACAACGATTTGCGGAGAACCGTCGAGCAGACGGGCAAAGCGCGCGAGACCGAGGCGCTGACTGAAGTGCTGCGATTATGGGACCTGGCTTGAGGGGCGGGGTTGCTCAGTTGAAAACCCCATGAAACCGTCATTGCGAGCGGAGCGAAGCAATCTCGTTAACCGGGAACTCCCATGATATAGCGAGCCGCGGGGACATTTCTATTGAGTCTGAAAGGGGACATTTTCATTGAGGCGCGACACGAATAACAATTAGGACTTGACAATTGCCAAGGGCGGGCCTACTATTCCGGTCTGCTTTGAAAAAGAGAATCGGGGTCCCCCTACTTATCGGGGTTCCCCTACTTGCAGGACGACGCACTGGCAGCCAAACACGAGGAGAGTAGGTCCATGAGAATGTTGCGTAAACAGAGAGCTATGCTTTTGGGGGGCGTGGGGCTTCTCGCGCTCGCGCTGGCGGGGACCTTCGGCGTCCTGCGAGTGTGGGCCGACGCCGGGATTACGCCGGACATCACTGTGAACATCCTCTTCCCCGATGTGGATGAGGGCGACGACTTCAATGTGACACTCTACACGCCGAACGCCCTAGAGCCGCCGATCTTGCCCTTCGCCGTTTTGTCCAGCGTCGAGGCTGCCGTCGCGAGCTATGAAGGCTACGTGCAGACGATCACGGCCGTGAAGACGGTTCTAGGCGGAGACCTCTCGATTGATTCAACCCATATTACGGACGAATTGCAGTCGGTCGACGCGGTGCCTTTCCTTGGGGCCCCCGATGAATACCTGGCGGTCCTGGATGCCACCGAGCTGGATTTCCAGCCCGGACCGGAAGGCCTTTTCGCATCGGCCACGGTGCGCACGATTGCGGCCGCCGACCAATACTACACCGGGGTCCGTTTAGTGACGGGCATTGATGAATTCGCGTCATTCAATTTGAACGTCGAAATACGAGATTTACTGGAGGTCGACGGGGACGGCAATCTCATTCCAAACGCGACTGCGATTTTGAATGGCCCCTTTCCCCTGGTGTTGGTTGACGGCCAAGGCAACACGACCGTTGTGACTTCGCTGGATGACCCGTGTGACAGTGCCTTTGCGCTCTTTCAAACCGGCAACGGCCCTATCGCGGTCGACGTGTCGGCCCCTTGCCTGGCTGACATGCAACTTGAGGATCCGACGCTCGGTGAGTATGACACCGCGCGCCTGGTGGTAACAATCTCGCCGAATGATCCTCAGAGCACGCTCGATGGGCCCCTTGACGTCGATCCGCTGGGCGAATTCGATCTCGCTCCCCTCCCCGCGCCGGCCAACCTGTTTATCCGGACGAACGTCCTGCTTACCAATTCGGCCTACGCCGAAGGTAATATCCCACCCCTATGGACATCTCTGCCCCTATTGCCCGGTAGCCTGGAAGTATCCGTCGAAGTAAGCGGCCCCGGCGTGGAGGCCCAACTCACGGAAGGCACCGAGGTGGCGGGTTACACCTACGACGTCACGATGAGCCAGTCCGAAGAGGACCGAGAGAACCTCTTGGCGACCGGCAACGTCGAGGGCTGGGTTGAAGTGGATGTTGACCTGTTTCCGTTTGGTGAGCGATCAGTTATCGCTTCGGGGGGCGAGGGCGTAGTCGAGATGCACTCGAACAACGCCTCCGCCATTTATGCGACGAACGTCGCGCCGGCAATCACCGTAACGGGCGACGACGACGGCAGCAACGGCCTGTGCTTCATTGCGACGGCGGCGTATGGCACGCCGATGGCCGCGCAGATCGGTTCGTTGCGTGCAGTGCGGGACGGGTACCTGGTGAACAGCGCGATCGGCGCGGCGTTTGTCGATGCGTATTATCGAGTGAGCCCGCCGGTGGCGCGCGTGGTGGCGCAGAGCGGCGCGATGAAGCAAGGCGTGCGCGTGGCGCTGGCGCCGGTGGTCGCGGTGAGCCGGTGGTTCGTGGCGGCGCCGGGGTTGACGATGGCCATGGCCCTTGTGATCGCACTGTTGGGCGCGTCGGCCTTGCAGCGAATCCGTCGTCCCTATCGGGCTCGATAACCGGGAGCCAATCAGCTTTTCGGCGGCGCGGGCGACAGCTCGCGCCGCCGTTGTTTTCTTTTTGGGACTGTGGCAGCGAGAATTGCCGCTTTACTTAGAGCATTTTCGCCACGGATCAATACGGATTGGACGGATAACCTCAATGAATTTTGGCGAGAACCGGCATCTATCGTAGGCGTAATTTCTTCAATTGCTCTAGCCCAGCGGAGCTGGGTGTCGCCGCTCCGGAATCTCAGCTTCTTCGGCGCGCCGCGCCGGAGCAAGCCCCCAACGCGAAAGCGGCAGCTATCGCTGCCGCGGTCCAAAGAGTTGCGATGGCGGTCTAAGATCGTTTGAGCGCGAAGTGTGTCTGATATACGTTACAAAAATGTCTTTATTCGCAGTAAATGACAATATATTAGTTGACAACGATTGCGGGGGTTTTTGATACTGTAGGTTCGTCCGGGGATCGGGGCTGACTCCTCGGCGGAGGGATCGCCATGACCATTGATGATGTGCTGTTTTTGGGGCGGGACGCGATGCTGGTGACGCTGTTGGTTTCGTCGCCGATGCTGGTGTCTGGGCTGTTGGTGGGTCTGCTGATCAGCATGTTCCAGTCGCTGACGCAGATTCAGGAGATCACACTGACCTTCGTTCCGAAGATCGTCGTAGTGTTCGCTTCGTTTGTGCTGTTCCTGCCGTGGATGAGCGACACGCTGCTGGGGTTTGTGGTTCCGCTGCTGCAGAACGCGCACATGTATGCGCGGTAGGGGATGATCGCCGAGATCGAAATTCTGAAAGTGTTCGTGCTGGTGATGGTGCGTTTTTCGGGGCTCATCTTGACGGCGCCGATCCTGAGTTCGAACAACTTTCCAGTGCTGGGAAAAATTGGTCTGGTGGGGCTGGCGGCGTATGTGGTGACGCCTACGTTGCCCGTGCTGCCGCTGCCCTTGCCGGCGGACCCACTGCCCTTCGCGCTGGTGGGCGCAGGCGAACTGCTGATTGGGATGGTGATCGGTCTGGTGATGCAGATCTCGTTTGCGGCGATCCAGATCGCGGGCCAGGTGATGGACATGCAATCGGGATTCGGCCTGATCAATGTGTTCAATCCGGCGCTGGAAACGCAGGTGCCGCTGTTTGGTTTCATCTTTTTCATCCTGGCCGTTCTCTACCTGTTGGTGATCTCGGGGCATCACGTGATGATCCAGGCGCTGGTCTCGACCTTCGAGCGCGTGCCCGTGGGCGGGTTCGCGCCGGAGACCTCGGCGATGGGTCAGGTCGCGGCGTGGGGCGGGGTGATGTTTCACGACGCGGTGTTGCTGGCGGCGCCGGTGGCGGGTGCGATGATGCTGGCGTATGTGACGATGGGCATCCTGGGCCGGGTGGTGCCGCAGTTGAACCTTTTTGTGATTGGGTTTCCGCTGACGATCGCGGCCTCGCTGCTGGTGGCGGCGCTGTCGATCACGTATTACCGCGGGCTGATGGATGAGATGTTCGTCAATATGTTCCGGCAGGTAGATGGCCTGATCGACAAGCTGGGCTGAGGCGGGATACCGGACGATGGCCGACCAACCCGCGGGAGAAAAGACGCTGCCGGCGTCTGCGCGCAAGCTGCAGACGGCGCGCGAGCGCGGGAACGTGGCGCGCAGCGGGGATCTGACGTCTGGCGCGCTGATGCTGGCGGCGGGGCTGGCCCTCTCGGTGATCGGGCCGGCGGCGTTTGCGCAGATGCTGGCGACCACGGGATATTATTTCGGCGAGCTCGATCTGCAGCCGTTGACGCGGGACGACCTACAGCCGATGACGGTGAAGGCGCTGCTGCTGATGGCGCCGGCGACGTTGCCGCTGATGTTCGTGTTGATGGGTGTCGGGGTGCTGCTCAATGTGACGCAATTCGGGTTCGTGTTCTCCGGGCAGTCGCTTCAGCCGAAGTTTGAGCGGATGAATCCCATCAAGGGCTTCCAGCGGCTGGTCAGTCTGCGGGCGCTGGTGGAATTGATCAAGGCGATCGTAAAGTTCGGGGCGATCGCCGCGGTGGTGTGGACGGGCGTGCGCGATCGCTTGCCGGAGATTCTCGCGCTGATGCAGTCGGGCGTGTGGGGCGCGGGGATCGGCACGTGGGACCTGGTGTGGGCGGTGTGGTGGCGGATCGGGCTGACGATGCTGGCGATTGGGATTTTGGACTTCGCGTTTCAGCGCTGGCAGTATCTGAAAGACCAGCGGATGACGCGGCAGGAAGCGACGGAAGAGCTGCGTCAGCTCGAGGGCGATCCGCGCATCAAGCAGCGCATCCGGCAGATTCAGCGGCAGATGGCGATGAAGCGGATGATGGCGGACGTGCCGACGGCGGACGTGGTGATCACGAACCCGACGACGTATGCGGTGGCGCTGCGCTACGAGGCGGCGAACATGCAGGCGCCGCGGGTGGTGGCCAAGGGGATGCGGCTGGTGGCGGAGCGCATCTGCGAAGTGGCGCAGCAGAACGCGGTGCCGATCGTGGAGCGGCCGGAGCTGGCGCGGGCGCTGTTCGCCAAGGCGGAGATCGGGGCCTTCATCCCGGAAGACTTGTTCCGCACCGTGGCCGAGGTGCTGGCCTACGTGTATCAGATTGACCGGCGCGTGGAGAAAATCGCCGAGCGGCGGAAGACGGCGTAGGGCGGGTCATGACCCGCCCTACCGCCGCACAGTTGATTTGGTAGAGGAGTTGTAGACAAGGATGGCGATTCTGGCGAGTGAAATGCCGGCGCAACCGCGCGTGCTGATGAAAAATCAGGACGTGGTGCTTGCGGTGTCGGTCATCGCCATTCTGATGGTGCTGGTGGTCCCGATCCCGACGTGGCTGCTCGACGTGTTGTTGACGTTGAACATTTCCGTGTCGATCGTGGTGTTGCTCTCGACGATCTATCTGCGCAGCGCAGTGGAGTTTGCGGTGTTCCCGTCGCTGCTGCTGATGCTGACCTTGTTCCGCTTGAGTTTGAACGTGGCGGCGACGCGTCTGATCCTGGCGAATGCGGACGCGGGTTCGGTGATTGACGCCTTCGGCGAGTTTGTGACCGCGGGAAGCCCCGTGGTCGGGTTTATCATCTTCTCCATCCTGGTCATCATTCAGTTCGTGGTGATCACGCGGGGCGCGGGGCGCATTTCGGAAGTCGCCGCGCGGTTCACGCTGGACGCGATGCCGGGCAAACAGATGGGCGTCGACGCGGACCTCAACGCGGGGCTGATCACCGAGGCGCAGGCGCGCGCGCGGCGCTCGAAGATCGAGCGCGAGGCGGACTTTTACGGGGCCATGGACGGCGCGACGAAGTTCGTGCGCGGCGACGCGATCGCCGGGATCATCATCGTGCTGGTGAACATCATCGGCGGGTTCATCATCGGCGTGGCGATGCGGGGGATGACCTTTAGCGACGCGCTGCAAACCTATACGCGGCTGACGGTCGGCGACGGCCTGGTGTCGCAGATTCCCGCGCTGATCGTGTCGACGGCGGCGGCGATGATCGTGACGCGGACGGCCTCGGAAGAAAACCTCGGATCGGACCTGACGGAGCAGTTGACCCGCTATCCGCGCGCGCTGTTGAGCGCGGCGGCGATGCTGGGGCTGATCGGCATCGTGCCAGGGATGCCGGCGATCCCCTTCCTGATCGTGGCGGCGGGCCTTACGGCGCTGGGTATTAGTTCGCAGCGCGTGGCGGCGGCGCGCGTGCAAGTGGCGGAAGTGGAGAAGGCGCAGGAGGCCGCGAGAGTGGAGACGGCGCCCGCGCGGACCGAGGACTATCTCGTCGTGGACCCGCTTAAAATTGAGCTGGGCTATGGATTGATTTCGCTGGCGGACAAGAAACAGGGCGGCGACCTGCTCACGCGCATCCAGATATTGCGGCAGCAGATCGCGAGCAAGCACGGGTTCATCGTGCCGGTGATCCGCATCGTGGACAACATGCGGCTGCGGCCGAACGAGTACCGAGTGATGCTGCGCGAGTCGGAGATTGCGCGCTACGAGATTTTGCCGGACCACTACCTCGCGATGAACCCGGGGCTGGTGCGCGAGGAGATCGAGGGCGTGTCTACGACGGAGCCGGCCTTCGGGTTGCAGGCGATGTGGGTGGCGCGCAAGGACCGGGACCGCGCGGAGCGGCTGGGGTATACGATCGTCGAGCCGAGCGCGGTGCTGGCGACGCACCTGACGGAGCTGATCCTGTCGCACGCGGACGAACTGGTCACGCGCGAGGACACGCAGGGGCTGCTGGACAACCTGAAGACCTCGGCGAAGACGGTGGTGGCGGAGTTGGTTCCCGCGCTGTTATCGCTCGGCGAATTGCAGAAGGTCCTGCATAACCTGCTGCGCGAGCGGGTGTCGATCCGGAACCTGCAAATTATTCTGGAGACGCTGGCGGACTTCGCGGGGCGCACGAAGGACACGGACATCCTGACGGAATACGTGCGGCAGGCGCTGGCGCGGCAGATTTGCGCGGACTATAAGGACGAGGAGGGCGCGCTGCGCGTGGTGACGCTCTCCCCCGCGCTCGAACAGGAACTGAACGACGCCGTGCAGAAGGCGGAACCGGGGCGGTATGTCCCGGTGGACCCTGCGCGGTCGGAGGCGATCGCGCAGGCGACGGCGAAGGCGCTGCAACCGATGGTGCGGGCGGGGTACGAAGGGATTGTGCTGACTTCGGTGCAGGTGCGGCGGTATTTCCGGCGAATCGCCGAGGCGCGCACGCCGAAGGTGATCGTAATGTCGTATAACGAAATCGACCCGGCGGTGAAGCTGAACAGCGAAGGGACCGTCGCGCTGTGAGCGGCGGAATCATGGGAGGCATGGGAATCGTGAGATTTATGGGCCCGATGATTCCCCTGCTTCCCATCCCTCCTACACTTCCCATGGGGCCTGCGCGCCGGATGCGCTATGATAGGGACCACGGGGGCACCGAGTAGGCCATGCGCCAGCGCTTCCACAAATTCCGCGCGGGTACGCTGGACGAGGCGTACTTGGCCATGCGGGAGAAACTGGGCGACGAGGCGATCGTCGTGCGGACGGCGACCGTGCCGCATGGGGGCTGGTTTGGCCGGGTGATCGGGCAGAAGGCGGTGGAAGTGACGGCCTCGGTCACGATTGAGGACGACGGCCCCGTGCGGGCGCGTCCGATGAGTCCGGTGGAAAAAAAGTATACGTCTGGCGCGTCGCGCCCGGCGGCGGCGACGGCCAGGGTGACGACACTCGGCAGCGACGCGCGCATGCGCGAGACGGTGGACTTTTTCCGCAAGGTGGTGACGCAGGCGCAGCAACGCGCGGGCGTGGCCTCGGAGGACAAGGTGCGCGCGGCGACGGCGCCGACGGGCGCGCCGACGCCGCCGATGGTGCAGGGCAATGCCGCGCCGGCCGCAGTGATCCAGTTCGAGCCGCAGCGGCGTGCGGAGCCGGCGCCGCTGACGGCGGACGACATTCGCAAGGACCTGACCGAGATGCGCGAGATGCTCGGCATTCTTTCGGCGGAAATGCCGGGCGCCGGGCTGTCTCAGGAATTCGTGCCGCATTACCAGATGCTGCTCAAGCAGGGCGTGTCGCGCAAGCGGGCGGCGTCGTTGGTGGCCGCGGCGGCGGGCCGGGGCGATCTGCGGGCGTTCCGCGATCCGCGTATATTCCGCGAGCGGCTGAAGATGGAAATCCGGCGGCATGTGAACGTGACGGGCGGGATCGCGCTCGAAGCGGGCAAGCGCAAGGTGGTGGCGCTGGTGGGCGCGACGGGCGTGGGCAAGACGACAAACCTGGCGAAGCTGGCGGCGCTGTATGCCGTGCAGGAGCACGCGCGGGTCGGCGTGATCACGGCGGACACCTATCGCGTGGCGGCGACGGACCAGTTGCAGGTGTACGCGAACATCATCGATCTGGAAATGAAGATCGTGCACCAGGCGGCGGAGATGCGCGCGGCGGTGAAGGCCTTTGCGGACCGCGACCTGGTGCTGATCGATACGGCCGGCGGCAGCCCGTTTAACCGCGATCAGATGACGGACGTGCGCGCGCTGGTCGAGGCGGCCGAGCCGGACGAAGTGCATTTGCTGGCGAGCGCGAACGTGGCGCTCGAGGACCTGCGCGAGGTGGTGACGCATTTCTCGCTGTTGAAACCCTCGGCGCTGTTCTTCACGAAACTGGATGAAACGCGCCGCTACGGGCAGTTGTTCTGCCTGGCGGCCGAGGCCGGCCTGCCGCTGAGTTACTTCAGCGTGGGCCAAAATGTGCCCGACGACATTTTGCCGGTGAGCGCCGGTACAGTGGCAAAACTCGTCGTGGACGGTGGGGACGACCTTGGCGGAACAAGCACAAAATCTTCGTGAGTTCGTCCGGAAGAGCCAGGGCCTGGCGCGGGTCATTGCCGTGACGAGCGGCAAGGGCGGCGTGGGCAAGACGAACACGAGCGTGAACCTGTCGATCGCGCTGGCGCAGAAGGGCCAGCGGGTCGTGCTGATGGACGCGGACCTCGGGCTGGCAAACGTCGAGGTATTGCTCGGGCTGAACTCGCTCTACAACCTGCAGCACGTGATCAGCGGCGAGAAGTCGATGGCGCAGATTCTCGTCGAGGGGCCGGGCGGCATCGCGGTCGTGCCGGGGACCTCGGGCCTCGCGCGCATGGCGGACCTGAGCGAGACGGGCCGGCAAAACATCATGGCGGGCCTGCGCCAGATGCAGGAGCGGGCGGACTTCGTCGTGATCGACACGATGGCCGGCATCGGCAGGAGCGCGACGGCCTTTGTGCTCGCGGCGGACGAGGTGTTGCTCGTGGTCGCGCCGGAGCCGAGCTCGATCGTGGACGCGTACGCGATGCTGAAGACTGTGTATCAGAAGCGCGACGACGCGATCGTGCGGCTGATAGCGAACATGGTGCTCAATAAAAACCAGGCCTCGCTGGTGTACTCGAAACTCTCCGGCGCGGCGCAGCAATACCTTGGGCGCAAGCTGAGCTATCTCGGCATGGTGCCGCGCGATCCGCACGTGGCGCAGGCGGTGATGCAGAGCCACCCCTTCGTGCTGCGCTATCCGGCGAGTCCGGCCGCCAAAAGCATCATGGACATAGCAGACCGCCTGATCAGCCAGCGCGCCGTGACGCCGGGCAGCGAGAGTTTCCTGCGGAGATTCGCGCAGACCCTCGGCCTCGGCGGCAGCGCGCAAACGGCGTGACGACGGTCTCGTGGCATGGACCTCCGGCCCATGAACATCGGCCGGAGGCCGATGCTACGAAAGCGCGTCGATTTAGCGACGTTCTCTCACTCCGTCATTGCGAGGAGCTCCCACGCCCGTCATTGCGAGGAGCGCAGTTGCAATCGCCGTCATTGCGAGGAGCGCAGTTGCGACGAAGCAATCTCAATGAGCCAGCATCCCCGCATCCCGCAGAACCCCGCATCCCATGCGCAGACTAAATCTCGGCTGCGGCCGCGACTACCGGCCCGGCTGGATCAACGTGGACTTCAACCGCACGGTCCGCGCGGATGTGTATTCCACCTTCACCGAGGGCCTGCCCTTCGCGGACCACTCGGTCGACCTCGTCGTGCTCGACAACGTGCTCGAACACGTCCACCGCGATCGTTACTTCGCGTTTCTCGACGACCTGCACCGCGTGTGCAAACCCGGCGCGCTCATCCAAATCTGGGTGCCGCACGCCAGCGGAATGTGGGCATTGAAACATCCGACGCACTACAACTACTTCGGGATCGGGAGCTTCTCGACGTTTGCGCCGGAGGCGCAATTCAACGGCGAGCGCTACGGCGCCGCGCGCTTCCGCGTGCGCCAGGAGCGCCTGCTGTTTTTCCACCACAACTTGATCAACGCGAAATTTCTTAGCCGCCTACCGATCAACGGCCTCTTCAATTTCGGCGGTGTGCTGTGGCAGGAACTGATGGAGCGCTTCCAGTTCCTTGGCTTTGACGAGATTCACTACGAACTCGAGGTCGTAAAGTAGACGCAACCTCCGGTAGTTGCCCGAATGATTGTCCGCCGATTACGCGGATGGTCGCAGATGGGAGGACACGGAAACCCCGCCCTGACCCTCCTCCGCGCGCCCTTTGCCCGCTCTGCGGTCAAGCACCCCTGATCTTCGGGTCTCGCGATCCGTAACACGGGCGCGCATAGGCGGGCCGCCCATGGTACAGGAGAGGCGATTTGTATGCGGCTCCATACGGAGGATACCGTGACGAGGGGCAAATTGACGTGCAGGGTATTTCGAAGAGATGCGGCAGTTCCCGTTTTTGCTTGATCTGCATGTGGTTGAGCCGCGGGGTTCGTGGTTCCAAGTGGATGGCCGTTGTCGTTTATTTAGTCGCTTGCGCGGTTTCGGCCCAGCCGGTGCATCTGGCGACGGAATCGGTGCGCATTCTGCTGGCGGCGGACGCGCCGGTGCTGACGCTGCGCAGCGAGGCGCCGTTGCGGGTGATTGCCGGCGAAAATCTGCGCGAATTGCCTGCGGGCGTTTACACGCTGCGGACGAGCGGGGCGTCGGCGCCGGTGCTGCGGCATCATCTCTTTGTGAAGACGTTTCGTCCGAGTGACACGGCCGCGCGCGGTGCATGGATTGCCGAGCGGCGGGCCGAGGGATTCGATCCGAAGGTCGTCGCGCTCGGCCGCGAGTGGGCGGCTGGCGGCGGGATTCTGGACACGCGGGTGGACTGGGTCTCGTTGGCGAGCGAGCCGACTGCGGCCGCCGCGGAGGCGCGGCGCAAGCTGCTTGCCGCGCGTGGATACTCCGCGTGGATTCAGCCGGAGACGGTCGCGCCGGGCCGGGGATCGGTCCACATCCGCGGGGGCGATGGGGCGACGTCCACGTTTGACGCGCCGATCGCTATCGAGAGCGGCGGGCCGATCGAGCTCGCCGAGGTGCAGTCAAGCTACTGGGGCGGCAAGCCGCGCCCGCTGTCGTTCACGGGCCGCATTGAAGTGCGCATCGGCCAGCGGGGCGGTCTCGACGCTATCGAGCAGGTGCAAATCGAGAATTACTTGCGGGGCGTGCTTCCCGCGGAGATGAGCCCGTCCTGGCCGGTGGAGGCGCTCCAGGCGCAGGCCGTCGCTGCGCGCAGCGACGTGGCCGCGGGGCTCGGCGGCCGGTACTCGCTCGAGGGTTTTGATTTTTTTGCCACCGAGCGGTCGCGCGCGTATCTGGGCGCGACGGGCCGCGCGGCGCAGACCGACGACGCGCTGCGCGCCACGGCGGGCGAGATTTTGCGGCAGGGCGATCGCGTGGCGCCGGCGGTATTTTCCGCGAGCTGCGGCGGATGGACCGAGGACAACGAGGCGGTGTGGTCTGCGCCACCGGACGCGGCGCTGCGGGGCGTGTCGGATTTGGCCAAAGGCCGCGGCAAGAAGTCCTCGCCGGCGCGCGTGGACGAGTGGCTGCGCGGCCGGCCCGATGCGTGGTGCGCGGTGGACGACACGTATTTCCGCTGGAATCGCAGCTACACGGAACCGGAATTGCGTGCTATCATCAACCCAGTGGCGGCGGTTGGTCGTATTGAGGAAATCGTCTTGGGCGAGCGCGGCGTGAGCGGGAGGCTGAAGTCAGTCCGCGTCCGCGGCAGCCAGCGGACGGCGACGATCAAGAAAGAGTTGCCGATTCGCCGGGCGTTCGGCGGCCTGCCGAGTGCGCTGTTCACGGTGCGCAAGTCGAGCGCGGGCGGCGTCACGCGATTCACGTTTAGCGGCGGCGGGCGCGGGCACGGCGTGGGCCTTTGCCAGCAGGGCGCGCGCGGCATGGCGTTGCAGGGGATCGGCTACCGCGAGATCCTCACGCACTACTACTCCGGCGTGGCGCTGGTGAGGTGCGACTAGATGGATCTGCGCGCGATCAGGAAAAAAACCTCGCGCTACGCGATCGGGCTGATGTCGGGCACGTCGTGCGACGGGATCACTGCGGCGCTTGTGCGCATCAAGGGGACGGGCCCGGCGCTGGCGATAAAGCTGGTCGCGTGCGAGAATTACGAGTACGACGCGGAAATGCGCACGCGGCTCCTGGCGCCGCGCATGGACGCCCGGGAAGTGTGCGTGCTGAACTTTGAACTGGGCAGGCGCTTTGCCGATGCCGCCGCGGCGATGCAGTACAAGGCCAGCCTCGAGCCTGCCGAGGTGGACTTCATCGCGTGCTCGGGCCATACGCTGGCGCACTTGCCGCCGCGCCGCTCGGAGCAAATCGGCACACTGCAAGTGGGCGAGGCGGCGCTGATCGCGGAGAAATGCCGCGTGCCGATCGTGTCGGACTTCCGCACGCGCGACATGGCGGCTGGCGGCCAGGGCGCGCCGCTGGTGCCGTATGCCGATTGGATTCTGTTCCGCCGGGCGGGGCGCACTTCGCTGCTGCTCAACATCGGCGGCATCGCGAACGTCACCGTCGTCCCTCCGGAGATGAACGACTTGATCGCCTTCGACACGGGGCCCGGCAACATGGCGATCGACGGCGCGATGCGGCTGCTGACGTCGGGCCGGGAGAACATGGACAAGGACGGCGTGATGGCGGCCAAGGGCGTCGTCATTGACGAATTTCTCGACTACCTGCTGGGGCACCCCTACTTCAACGAGCCGCCGCCGAAGAGCACGGGGCGGGAGGACTTCGGCCCGGAAGTGTATCTGCGCGACGCGATCGCGAACCGGCGCGAGCGCAAGCCCGAGGACATCATGGCGACGGTGACCGCGGCGGTGGCGTATAGCATTGTGCGGGCGTTCAACCGATTCGTGAAACCGAACTTCGAGGTCACGCGCTTCATCATCAGCGGCGGCGGCGCACACAACCCGACGCTGCTCAAACGCATCAAGGCGGGACTGCCGGGACTCACCGTGCGCCTCACCGACAGCTACGGCATCCCCGCGGACGCGCGCGAGGCAATCGCGTTCGCCATTCTCGGCAACGAAACGCTGTGCGGCACGCCGTCAAACGTGCCGCAGGCGACCGGCGCGAGCCATGCGTGTATCCTCGGGAAAATCACGCCGCCGTAGTCGAGTGTGCATAGTGTTTCCTCCACTCGGGCGCCATCGGTAGGGGCGGGGCCCTGTCCCCGCCCTGTGCGCGCGCCCAAAGCCTAGGGCGGGGACAGGGCCCCGCCCCTACGGAATCGCGATGAAGACCCGTAACCTCATCGAACTCGGCATTCCGCACGGCGAGGCTGTCGACGCGGCGCGGGCGGCGTGCATCAAGGCGGCGCAGGGCGGCATGAAGAAACGTGTGCTCGCGGACCTTGTTGCCAGCGTCGCCGCGCACCCGGATCGCTACACCGACGACTCCGTTTTCGGAGGCGTCGCGCAGATGCTTATCGCGCACCGCGACGCGCAGGCCTCCTTCGCGCCGCGCGAATCGGGCGCGCCGTATCGCCAGTGGGGCCGCGACCTCGACGAGAATTCCGTGCAGCAGATGCGCCGCGCCTGCGAGCTGCCGGTGGCCGTGCAAGGCGCGCTCATGCCCGACGCGCACGTGGGCTACGGCCTGCCGATCGGCGGCGTGCTGGCCACGCGGAACGCGGTCATTCCGTATGCCGTCGGCGTGGACATCGCCTGCCGCGTGAAGCTCAGCGTGCTCGATCTGCCGGTGGACTCGCTCGAGCGGCGCACGGACCTCCTGCGCGACGCGATCGAGAGCGAGACCCGCTTCGGCGTTGGCGCATCGTTCAAGCTCAAACGCACGCACGAGGTGCTCGACGCGGACTGGAGCGTCTCGCCCGTCACGCGCCGCCACAAGGACAAGGCATGGGCGCAGCTCGGCACCAGCGGCAGCGGAAACCATTTTGTCGAGTTCGGCGTGTTCAGCGTCGAGCATGACGTGCTCGGTATCGCGCCGGGACAGTACCTTGCGCTGCTGAGCCATAGCGGCAGCCGCGGCACCGGCGCGGCCGTCTGCAACCACTACAGCAAAATCGCCATGGAGAAGCACCGCGAATTGCCGGCTGAAATGCGCCACTTGTCGTGGCTCGATCTCGACTCCGCCGCGGGCCGCGAGTATTGGGAGGCGATGGAGCTGATGGGGCAGTACGCCGCGGCGAACCACGCGCTGATCCACAAACACATCCGCAAGCGGCTCGGCGCGGAGCTGCTGCTCGACGTCGAGAACCACCACAACTTCGCGTGGAAGGAGCGGCTCCACGGCCGCGAGGTCATCGTGCACCGCAAGGGCGCGACGCCCGCGGGCGAGGGCGTGCTCGGCGTCATCCCCGGCAGCATGGCGAGCCCCGGCTTCGTCGTGCGCGGACGCGGCAATCCCCTGTCGCTGAACAGCGCGGCGCACGGCGCGGGCCGCGTGATGAGCCGCACGCAGGCGAAGAAAACCTTCACCTGGAAAATGGCGAAGGACTGGCTCGACCGCGAAGGCGTCACGCTGATGTCCGCAGGGCTCGACGAAGTGCCGATGGTCTACAAAAACATCCACGACGTCATGGCCGCGCAGCACGACTTGGTAGAGGTCTTGGCGCAGTTCGACCCGAAGCTGGTCAAGATGGCGCCGGCGGGAGAGAGGCCGGAGGACTAATTCACAGAAGATAACGAAGGGAACGAAGAAGGAAAGTCGGCTCTACCCGAATCCCGAACGTGATTATAGGTTAGGTTGACGCTCATCAGCACGGTAACTAGCACCATTAATGCTGACTTCACTTTTACATCGAATCGAAAACCAATCCTACTTTTTTTGTCCATAAGGACCTCCTTTCGGGTTTCCCTACGAACACGTTCAGAAGTCGCCAAACCTTCAGAAGTTCTCTGAAGCTCGGGAATCGAGTAGAGCCGACTTCCTCTCAACTATAACTTAGTCGACCGTCGAGTGTTTAGCCCTGAAGGGGCGTCCTAAAACAGCCCAGGGCAAAGCGAACGATAGTGAGCGCCGCCCTGGGTTATAGGCCCCTTCAAATCGAAGCCCTGTAAGGGCGATCTAGGCTATCGTGGTGGCGGTTTCATCAAGACAATTACCCTAGGACGCCCTTTCAGGGCTTCGATTCTGTCCGATTGATACCCAGGGCGTCGCTCGCTACCGCTCGCTTTGCCCTGGGCTATTCTAGGACGCCCCGTTGGGGCTATGACCAAACTGGTTGGTTAGGGGGTGGGCGCTCTGAACGACAAGCTGCCGACGGGCTTTCCGTCGGCGTCTGTAAACCGCAGCGCCAACGCCCAGGCGCCGACGCCGGTGGTGGCTTTGGCGAGGACGGGGGTGCGGCCTTTGGGGAGCGTGACGGTCACGATGTCGCGATCGAGGACGCACCAACTTTCGCGGTTGAAGTCGTCGACGAGTTTGCCGCCGACCCAGACTTCGGCGCGGGCAAGGCGACGTCATGCCCATACCGCGGCGTAGCATTCGTATCGTCGGCGTGTACTGGGCGACAGGAAACGACCACCGTCAACAGCAGCATCGCGGCGCGTGAGAAGGTCTCATTCATCGTTGGATTATTCTGGCACATTGCCAAATTCCGCTGCCGCGCGCGAGAGTTCGGAGTCGATGTCGGCGCCTTCGTAGAACCAGATTCGCCCCTTCACCTCGACGCGCTCGCCGGGGGCCGCATCGGGGAAGACGGGGTCGGCGTGGATGCAGGGGCATTTGGCGTTTCCCCAGGCCCGGCCGCACCGTTCGAAACCGGCGATGATCCAGCGATCGCCTTCGCCGGCGCGCGCCGCCGCAAAAGGTGCGCGAAAAATCTTGTTCGTATCTGACTGCGCGGTGAAGCCCGGCGCGCCCTTGAGCATGGTGCATACCTGCGTACGCAGACCGGTCAGCGTCGCGCGGGTCCCGTTCTCGAGCCAGAGGTGCAGGCTGGCCCCGTTGCCGTTTGGCAGCACCACGCTGCCGAAACGGATGCCGTTTGGCAGCGCACGTGTGAACTCCAAACCGCCGCCGGGGCGCGCTTGCCAGTCCACATTCTCGATGACCTTGTTCACTTCGTCCCAAATCGTCGGGATGTGCGTATGCGCGAGGAAGGTCAGGCCGAGATCGCTGAAAATTGCCTCGGGCAAATCCACCACCACGTAGCCGCCGTCCGGCCACGGCGCGAAGACACTCACTTTGGTCCCGCGTTGCGGGTCGATCGCGCCGTCCAGAAACCCGATGCGCGGGTGCCTGCCGCCGGGATACGGCAAAATCCTTGGGGGAGCGTGGTGTCCGCCGCGCCGGGCTTCGTGGCGCGTGCTCCGGATGAGCCGCTTCGTTTCATCTGGACCGTAGCCGCAGACTGCGGCGACTTCCTCCTTGGTGTATTTGTGGTGCACGACCATGTTCTCCAGCCACGGTCCGAGGTTGCTCCGGGTCGCGCCCATTTCCACCGGGAGCTCCAGATCGTCCCTGTCCTTCGTTGGATATCGAAGTAGCGCGACGGGGTCGCGCCGCGAGGCGCGCGGGTTTACAAACTGCTCAATGTCGCGCAGCGCAATGCAATGAAAGCCCTCCTGCTTGAGGTACTCCATGTACTCGCGGAAGCGATCGAGTGGCGTGTTCACCCAGGGGTGGGCGTCGTCGGGCACGCCGTGAAATTGCAGCACGGCGATCTTCCCGTCGCGCGCGCGATCGACCACCTGCTTGAAATGATCCAGCGTCCAACCGGGGTAGGCATCGCCCGTGGTCGGAATCAACAACGGGTCGTGGTGTCGCGGGTCGTAGAGCGGGCCCGGCGCGATTTCGCCGTAGTTGATCTCGGGCTGCATGCCGCGGCGGGCGAATTGATATCCCGCGCTGCGCAATGTCGCGAGCGCCTCAGGTCCAAAACCATTGCCCGGCCAAGCGAAACTCACCGGCTTGGGCACGTCGACCCCGGATAGCGCCCGTTCAACCAGGGCCAACTCGCCCGCCAAGCGGGCCGCCTCTTTGGGCGAATTGAAGTTCGCGTGCGTCCACGAGTGGTTTCCGATCTCGAATCCCATCTTGTGCAGGGACGCGGCGTCTTCCCAGGACATGAACTGCGCGGGGTCGTCCATCCAGCGGTGCGTGATGAAAAACGTCGCGCCGAATCCGTACTCCTTTAGCAGCGGCGCGACGTTGGTCACCTGCGACTTTACTGCGTCGTCGAACGTGAGCACGACCGTCTTGTCGGGCACCGGCTCCGCCGCAAACGCGCCTGGAACGCGCAGCAACACACACGTGATGATGGTGGCGAGCATCAACCTCATCGAACCCACTCCAATCGGCGATCGTCAATAGACAATTAGGTCAAGGTCCTTACAGAAGGCAACAAAGAGAACGAAGGCTAAGAGCTTCTAACAATACCCGACGCCGGCCGCCATGTACCCGCATGGGCGAGCCGCCCATGCTACGATCGTTGGGATTTGTTACAGGCCTTAAGAGTTCAATCCATCGAACTTCGGAAAACCCTACACTATCAATTGGGCTTCTCTTCTTCGTTTCCTTCGTTACCTTCTGTAAAAAATCAGTTTGCCGGGCGGCCCTGGTTGCTCTGCACATATTGCTTCATCAGGCGCTGGGCGTCTTCCGAGCGCATCAGCGTCCAGAAAGAATCTTGCTCGAGCTTGAGCGCGTCCTTCAGCGGCATGTCGCCCGACGTGGTGATCACTTTTTTCGTCAGCGCGAGGCTCTGTGGCGGGAGTGCTTCGAGCCGGTGCGCCAGCTTCAGCGCCTCCGGCATCAGCTGATCCGGCGGCACGGCCTTCATCACGAGGCCATACTGCACCGCCGTGTCCGCGTTGGCCACCTGCCCCTGCATGATGAGTTCCTTCGCGCGCGCGACGCCGATGAGCCGCGGCAGGCGCACGGTGCCACCCGCGCCGGGGAGAATGCCGACGTTCACCTCCGGCAGACCGACGGAGCCGGGGTTGGTCATGATGCGGAAGTCGCAGGCGAGCGCGAGCTCGAAGCCTCCCCCGTGTGCCTGGCCGTTGATCGCGGCGATGCACGGCTTGGTCAGCGCCTCGATTTCGAGGTAGAGCTGGTGCGTCGCGTGCAGTTCGCCGTCCGCGCCGATGCTCGCGTCCTTCGTTGCGGCGTCGGCCGTCGTGCTCAATTCGCCCACGTCGTAGTGTTGGATGAAATAATTCTCCACGGCGCCGGTGAACACGATCACGCGGACGCGCGGGTCCTTGTCCATCCACTTGAGCATGTCGCGGATTTCGTTGACCATCCGCGCGTTCATCAGGTTCGTCGGCGGATTGTAGAACCGGATGACGTACACGCCGCCCTCGTGGCCCCACCGCAAGTACCGCTGGCCCTCGATGTTATTGTCGAAGTTGTCCGCCATCGCTACGCTCCCGAATGCCACCAACACGATCGCCGCCGTCAACGCCCGCAGCCACGTCCGCTTCGCCATGTCTCGACCCTCCCGAGCCGGGCTGTCCCGGCCAATAGGCCATCTTATCGGCTGGGCCGCTCGCCGTCAATGCTTTCCGGCCCGCTCGAATGCTGGGCTAAGATGCATCCCTATGGACCACCCCGCCGCTCCGACGCGCCCCCGGCGACTCCTCGTCCGAACTTTCAGACGGCGACTACGTAACGAGGAACTTTTCGGCGGCAATCGCGAGTCGTTGCGAATGCACTTCTTGTCGAAGAACTCGCTAATCCTCTGGCTGTTGAAGACCTACCGGAAACGCCGCCGCGAGTACGCGGCGCTCGCAGGACAGTACCCGGCGATTTCGCTCGTTCGGTTGATGACCCGCCAGAGTGTTGAAGCGTGGTTGGAGCAGTTGGATTGAATGGCCATTCCGATTCCCTGATCACGTGATCGGTCAATTTACGTTTACATCCGTTTGTTCGCGATGGTACACGCCGAAGTTTTGCGGCCGGCCCAGGGGGAGATTCTTCGCTATCGCTGCTAAGAAAGCAGTTGGTCGTTGTAGGGGCGGCCCCCTTGGCCGCCCTGGGATTCCGGCGTGCACCGGGCGGGGACGGGGCCCCGCCCCGGTACGTACCGGGGGTATCGCTTGCGCTCAATCCCCGGCTAATGTCTTTGACCCCTCCGGGGTCTGCCAGCGAGGGGCGGCTACGGGTTTTTCGCGGTCTGCCGGCGCGGGGTGGCAGTGGTTTTTCGGGGTCTGGTGACGAGGGGTGGTACTGGGTTTTCGGTCTTTCGGGGTCTTTCGGCGCGGGGTGGTGCTGGCTCTTTTACGCGGTGCGGGCGCCGCGGTAGAAGTCGTCGCTGGAGTCGTCTAGCGGCGGGAGGGAGGCCGGGAAACCTTGCGCGGCGTTGTTGCGCAGCTCTTCGACGTGGTGGACCCCGGCGTTGCGCTTGGGCGCGAGGCGCAGGCCCTCGCCGAAGTCGGCGCGGACGATTGGCCCTTCCTCGGGGGTCTCGTTTTCCGCAGAGGTGTTTTCGATGTCGCCGCCGCTGGGGGTCGCGGGCTCGGGGACGGCGGTGCCCAGGAGCGCCATCAGCCGCTCGATCACGCCTGCACCTTCGGCGACTTGCGCGCGTAGGCCCTCGGCTTCGCCGGCGAGCGCCTTGTGCGATTCGCGGAGGGCTTCGATTTCTGCGTGCTTTGCCACGAGTGCCTGTTCGATTTCCCGGGCGTGCTCCGTGCGATCGGTCCGTTCCTTCAGGGAATTTGCGCGCGTCCGCTCGAGGTCTGCGCGCGTCTCGTCGAGTTCTTCGCGGATGTGCGCGAGATGGCTCTTCATCGTGTCACGCTCGGACCGCGCGCGCACGAGGCTCTCTTGCAGCCGGTGAATCTCGTCCTGCAAGGTGGCCGTTTCGGCGATCGCGGCCACCGGGGCCTCCGCTGGCGGTTCGGCGATCGCGGCGCCGCTACCTGCGCCGACGTCCGGCGATTCGCCGCGGAACACCGCGTCCAGTTTGAGGATTTCCTCGCGCTGCCGCTCGCGGTCGCGCGAGGCCTCCTCGAAACTCTCGCGGCTTTGTTGGAGCGCCGAGATGAGTTGCTGGGCGCGTTCGAGCATGTTGCGCGCTTCTTCGCGCGCCTTTTGCGCGTCGAACCGGGCCTCATCGAGTTTGCGCTTGATCGGCCCGCCAGCCTCAGCGTCGTCCGGCGCGGGTTGCTTGGCGCGATCGAGTAGTTGCTGTTCGAGTTCCTGGACCCGCGCGCGCGCCTGGGCGGCTTCGCGCGCGGACACTTTCAACAGCGCGATCTCGGCGCGCAGATGCTCGGTCTCCGCGCGGGCCTCCTCGGACTCGCGGCGCGCCTGCTCCACTTCCGAAGCGCGCGATTGACGCCGCGCGGCCGCCGCCTCCGGCGTCTCGGATTCCATTTCGCGCAGGCGTTGCTCAAGCCCCGCCATGGCTTCACGCTGGTCCTCGCGAAGGCGGGCTTCGACGGTCTCGAGCGAGCGCCGCGCCTCGCCGGGCGCCAGCGGCGCCGCCTGGCCGCCTTTGATCTGGCGCCGCAACTTTACCGGCAAGACGCCGAGCCGGTCCGGATGCACCTCCGTCGAAATGACGACGGGATGGTCGTTCTCAAGAAAAATCTCGATGAGCCTCGCGAGCGATTCGTGCTTTGAGGAGAGCCCATGCAGGTCGTCCACGAGCAGGACGGCGTAGCGCGCCATGTCGATGGGCGCGGGATCGGCGATGATGCGATCGATTTCCGCGCCCCAGGCGGCGGGCGAGACGAAGAGAATCGAAGAGTGGCCCGCCGAGGCGCGAAGCCGGTTGGCGATGGCGAAGAGCAGGTGCGACTTGCCGGTGCCGGGTTCGCCGACGAGCAAGAGGGGAAGGGGGCTGATGGGATCGCCTTGGGAAACGGCGAGGCACAGCTCATGCGCGCGCCGGTTCCCGTCGTCCACCAGAAACGTGCTGAAACTAGAATCGCGCTTGGCCGCCATGATCGCCCTGCGCCTCCCCGCGCAACCCGCAATACAACACGCCGATTCTACTGCTGCAATGCGGAGCGATACAAGGCGCGCGCGCGATCGCGTCGCCTTGCACGTCGACCCTGGTTTGTAGGGGCGGCCCCCCGCGGCCGCCCTAGGCCCACCCGCGATCACGAGCGTTCGCCTGCGCCCAAGGGCGGCCACGGGGGGCCGCCCCTACAAACCAGGATCCACGACTTGCGCCGAGCCCTGCGGTCGCGCGGGAGCGCGACCTTCCCCGCCGCGTGATCATTTTGGGACGGCCCTGCGCGCGGCGCTTGCCCCTCTGCCGTGCGCTCTGGTAGTTTCGTGCGCGCCGAGGAGACGGAGCCGATGCGGCTGGACATTGCAGCGCGGTCAGACATAGGCCGCCGCAAACGAGAGAACGAGGACTCCTTCGGCGTTTTCCGTGACGACACCCCCGGCCTGAATCTGTTTCGCCACGGCGCGATGCTGGCGGTAGCGGACGGCCTGGGCGGTCACATGGGCGGCGAAATCGCGAGCAAGCTGGCGGTCTCTATTCTAAAGGACGCGCTCAAGGAGCAGCCCCCGGCCGCACCGGCGGAGAACCCCGACGGCCCGCTGCTCGAACTGCTGGCGCGCTACATCCAGAACGCGAACACAAGCGTTTTCAAGACGAACCAGGACATCAACGCGCAAGGCAAGCCCATGGGCACGACGCTTGTTGCGTGCCTCATTTCGCCGAAGAAAGTGCACATCTGCAACGTGGGCGACTCGCGCGTCTATCACCTGCGCGACGGGGAGATCATCACGCGCACCGAGGACCATTCGTGGGTCGACGAGCAGGTGAAACTCGGGCTCATGTCCAAGTCCGAGGCCGAGGCGGACGTGCGCAAGAACGTGGTGACGCGCAGCGTCGGCACGCGGTCGGATGTGGTGGTGGACAGCTACGTGTGGCACATCGTGCCGGGCGACTGGATCATGGTCTGCTCCGACGGCCTGGTGAATATGGTGAAGGACGCGGACATTTGCGCGGAATTCAAAAAGAGCGGGAGCGCCGCGGAGATTGCCGCGCGCCTGGTGAATCTGGCGAACGAGAACGGCGGCAAAGACAATATTACGGTCATCGCGTCGAACATCAGCCCGAGCCCTTTCCGGCTGATTTATTTCAAGCTGCGCGCGATCAAGCGGCGCCACGGATACAAATTGCTTTGGTTCGTGGTGAGCGTGTTGCTAGGCCTGGCCGGTTTCGTGGCGGGTTATCTCTACCACAGCCGCGTCGGGGCGATTCCCCCGCTCGATCGTTAAGAGCGGTGTGGCGCGGCGTTCCGGGAGTAGGCCCTCGAAGCGCTGGAGCGAGTCCCCATCGGAAATCCAGTACGCACGATCCTCGAGCCATCCGCCGGTGTTAATGTAAACCCCCTTGCCGCGCGGGGCGGGCATCTCCTCGTGCGCGGCGACGTGCGTGTGGCCGCACACGACGATCTCCGCGCGGCCGGACTCGATCACATCGCGGGCGAATTCGGACGCGGCCCGCACCTCGGCTTGCCGCGCGGCCCCGCTGACATCTTGGCGGTTTCGGCTCGCGCGCGAAAATCGCTGGGCGACGGCCATGGCCCAATCGGGATGCAGGAGTCCGAAGAGCCACACGACGGGCCCGAACTGCGCGAAGCGCTTGTAGGCGCGATACCCGCGATCGGCGGGATTCACACCGTCGCCGTGGACGAAGAGCGCGGTCCGCTCGCCCAGTCGGCACACGAACTCCTGCCGATGAATTTGAAATCCCAGATGGTCTCGAAGGAATCGTCCGGCCCACAGGTCGTGGTTACCGCAAATAAGGTGGAACTCGACCCCCGCCTCGCGCAGATCGCCCAGCGCGCGGAGCACGTCGAAGTAGCCGGAAAACACGGCGTGCCGGTACTCGAACCAGAAATCGAAGAGGTCGCCGACGATGATGACGCGGTGTATTTCGTTCGGGTCGATGCTGCGGAGGAAGCGGACAAATTCGGCGAGGTGTTCCCGATTCGCCGGGCCCACTTTGAGGTGGACGTCGGCGAAGATCAGCGTCTTCATCGAATCAGGCTGATTTTGGAGGGCGGCCAGAATCGGATGACGGCCTTGCCGATGATGGCTTCGTCGTGGATGGCTTCGAAGCTGCGGCTGTCCTTGCTCAGGGACCTGTTGTCGCCCAGGACATAGTAGTCGCCCGGCCCGAGCGCGAGTTCCTGCCGTCCCGGCGTGACGCGGGCCTCATCGGTCAAATAGTCTTGCTTGACCTTCTGGTTGTTCACGAAGACCTCGCCGTCGTCGTAGGTGACAAGGACTTGCGAGGAGGGGTCGGGCGCATCGGCGCTCTGCGCGCGCACGACCTTGCGGCCGCTGCCCGCGGGCCCTTCGGCGATCACACGCTTGACGTAGCGCTTGCCCGAACCGTCCGGACTGTCGAACACGACGATGTCGTCCGCACGGATGGCGTTGAGTCCGGAGAAGAGTCCAATGCGGCTGAGTTGGTGCGGCAGTTTGAAGACGAGGATGCGCTCGTTGTTCGTCAGCGTGGGGTGCATGGACTCGCCCTGCACCTCGTAGCCCTCGACGACGAAATAGCGCAGGCCGAGGAAGATCACCAGGAACCATGCGACGAGCTTGATGAAATCCGCGATCTCGCGCCGGAGCTCGTGCTTTTCCTCGGGCGCCGCCTCTGGGGCTGCCGGCGGCGGAGTACCCTGCGTCGGTTCCATCATTGCGTCTCCAAACACGCGCTCTGTCTGGTCAACAATCTACCACGGACCGCATGGGCATGTAAATTACTACACCACCGTAGCATCGGCGGTTCGCCCATGCCAAACGCGGCGGCGGCGGAGTCTCGGGTGCATGGGCGGGCCGCCGATGCTACGGGGTGGCGTCCGCCAAGCCCAGCGCGGCGGCTACGGGCGATCCTCCCCGCAGCCGGGGCATGAGGATTTCCTGATCGCCGACGATTTGGCGCGAGATAAACAGCGGCGCTGCGGGGTGTTCGTAGGCCAATTCCTTGAGATACTGCCACCATTCGCCGCCGTCGAGGCTGCGGCCCAGGAGCGCGCGCGTGATCTCCCGCGGGTCGGCCACTTGCTGTTCCTCGATTTCCTCGGCGAGCGTGGCGGCGTGGTGTGCGCCTATCTGCTGCATCCGGCTGCCGAGGGCGAGCGTGCGCCGGCAGGCCTCGGCGTAGTTCGCCGCGAAGGCCGGCCACTCGGGGTCGGACTGGCGGACGAGTTGACTCAAGAATTCGAGCCGCGTTTGCGGCGACACATCGCGCAGGCGCGCGGTTGCCGCGTTGTCGTAGAGTAGATAATCGAGCGCGACCTGCACGTGCAGATCGGGTTCCAGCAACGCCACGCAATCCTCCGGGCGCTGCGGATAGGTGCCGTGCAACATCAGCGCACGCGTCTGGAATTGCGGCACCACGGGCAGCGGCTCGGGGAAGGCGGCGTAATCGAAGCCGAGTCCCACCCCGGTGCGGAAGGCGCGGACCGCGCGCGGCACGTCGCCCGCGCCGATCGCGGCCAGGCCCTGCGCGAGGAACTCGTCCTGCATGCGGCGGCGGATGCGGAGCAACTCGTAGGCCTGTGCGGCGCTCGTCCATTTGCCGGTGCGCACGGCGTTGTCGCCGAGCAGGAGGACCAGTTCCGCAGGCAACTGCGCGGGCCGGTTCGCGGCGAGTTCGCGCTGCACATGCGCCCAGGTGGCGTCCTGCCGCACGGCCTTCAGCGCTTGATCGAAGGCGGGGGAAGACTCGCCCGTGGCCGGCAGCAAGTAGCCGTATTTGCCGTCCTCGAATGCCTCGGTCGAGTCGGCGCGCGCCGGGGAAAAAGGCGTGAAGAGCAGGCGAAAATTCACGATGTCGCCGTCAGCGACGCTTTTGGCGAGCGCGCGCGCGGCGAGATCGGGATTGACGATTTTCTCGGCCGTCTTGTTATTCGTGCGGGCCATGGTCAGCGGCCCGCCGCCGGTTCGAGCAGCGCGGACACCGTCCGCCGGCGCTCGTCCCAGTCGATCGCGGGTGTCGTCACCGCGTGGAAGGGCAGGCGCTCGAGGATTTCATGGTAGAGCAGATGGCGGTAGTGGCGCAGCAGCTTGAGCGCGTAGCGCGCGTAAAAAATGTTCCAGCCGCTGCCTTCGGCGACATCTTTGTCCTGGCCGGCTTCGAGCATCGTCTCCTCGACATACTTACTCAGGAAATAGCGCGCGCGCGAGTCGAATTCGCGGCGGAGCGCGTCGTTCGCTTCGGGGTCGGCATTGGCGGCCGCTTGTTCGCACCAGCGCTGCTCAAGCTCGATAAGCGCCTGGCGCTCCTGCCAATACGCCTCGCGCTTGGGCAGATCGCGCAGGATAAACGCGGCGGCGTTCAGCTTCGCCATGTCGAGGATGAACTGGGCGCGACGGTCTTCGGTGGTCGCCGCGCCGGCCGCGTCGCGCAGGGCCTTGATCTTTTTGCGGTAGGTGTTGCGCACCTCGCCCGGATTGGCGTCGGCGCCCAACCCGAGAATTTCGAAGTAGTTGATGTAGCCCGCCTCGCTCATGCGGCTCCCTTTGCAAACAAGTCCGGCATTTTACCGTTTGATGGAGGCGCTCGACAAATAGGGGAGGGTTGCGCTCCCGCGCGACCGATGGGCACGCTGCGTGTTCATCTCCGCGAGAAGTCCAAGCGCGCGAAGTTGCCCCGGAGGGGCATTTGACAGTAGCC
This sequence comes from Candidatus Hydrogenedentales bacterium, assembly GCA_038916785.1. GTDB lineage: Bacteria > Hydrogenedentota > Hydrogenedentia > Hydrogenedentales > VFKU01. The sequence goes on from JBCLBO010000008.1 coordinate 28,123, forward strand.
CGGCGTTTCAACGCCGGGTCAAGGCTCAAGTCCCGGAGGGACGGCTGAACAGCGCGCGTCAGCCGTCTCTCCGGGACTTGGGCACTTGGAATTGTCCTCACCCGGCGTTGAAACGCCGGGCTACTATCAGAGCGTCCCTCCGGGACGCACGCCGGTAGGCGATCCTCGGTTTCGTTCGGAGGCTGTCGGCGAAAGTCTAGACGCTTCCACCATATGCTATTCTTGGTCAGGAAAAACGCAGTGCACGACTCATGAGCGAAACCGGTCCCCGAACGCGCGAAGTCACTCGCACCCGCCCGCGGACGGTCGCCAAGCGTCCGCCGAGGTACAAGGTGCTGCTGCACAACGACCACTACACGACGATGGATTTCGTGGTGGAAGTGCTGCGGGACATATTTCAAAAGGGCATGGTCGAGGCAGTCAATATTATGCTGAGTGTGCACAAAAGCGGCGTCGGTCTCGCCGGGGTATACGCCGCTGAGGTGGCAGAGGCGAAGATCGATCGTGCGCACCAATTGGCCGAGAAAAAGGGTTTTCCGCTCAAATGCAGCATGGAGCCGGAATGAGGCCTTCGTGCGGGGCGTTTTATCACTACCGATGAAGTAATTGGGAGGTCGCGTGGAAAAAGGGAATGTATTCGATACGAAATCCGTGAAGCTGGAGTTGCAGCCCGGCAATTACGCGTGGTGCGCCTGCGGTCACTCGAAGAACCAGCCCTGGTGCGACGGTTCGCACCGAGGCGGGCCGTTCTCGCCGGTGAAATTTACGATCGCGGAGCCGCGCACGGCTTCGATGTGCCTGTGCAAACAATCCAAGAACGCGCCCTTCTGCGACGGCTCGCACAAACCGCTGCGCGAAGCGCAAGCTCCGCCACAACAGTAGATCAAGAGAATCCAACAGAAGGAAACGAAGAGAACAAAGAACGAATCCATCATTCGTAGCATGGGCGGCTCGCCCATGCGGATGCAAGGATGAACCACGATGATCAGCAAACAGCTCGAAACGACATTGCGATCGGCGTTGCAGGAGGCGCGTAAGCGCCGGCATGAGTACCTGTGCGCCGAGCACGTGTTGTTTGCGCTGCTCGACGATCCCATCGGCCGCGACATCCTTGAAAACGTAGGCGTCGACATCGAAAAGCTGCGCAAGGACCTCGACGAGTACCTGTCGCGACAGTTGGACCAGGTGCCCGAGCGCCAGCGGCTCGTCGTGCAGCAGACGGTGGCCTTCGATCGCATCATGAACCGCGCGCTCATGCACGCGAAGTTCTCCGGCAAGGGCGAGGTCGAGGCGGGAGACGCGCTCGCCGCGCTGCTGGAGGAATCGCAGTCGCACGCCGCGTTCTTTCTCGAGGAGCAAGGCGTTACGCGCTTGGATGTGCTCAACTACATCTCGCACGGGGTCTCGAAGGTCGAGGACGAGGACGATGCGGCGGAAGCTCCCTTCGGCGCGCCGGAGAGCGGCGAGGCCGACGAGAAGAAAAACAAGCGCGACCCGCTCGAACTCTATACCGACAATCTGGCGAAGCGCGCCGCGCAGGGCAAGATCGACCCGCTGATCGGCCGCGAGACGGAGCTGGCGCGCGCGGTCCGCGTGCTCTGCCGGCGGCGAAAGAACAACCCGGTGTTCGTCGGCGAGCCCGGCGTGGGCAAGACGGCCATCGTCGAGGGCCTCGCGCTGCGCATCCACGGGGGCAAGGTGCCGCCGCTGCTCAAGGACGCGGAGATTTTCCGGCTCGACCTCGGCGCGCTGCTGGCCGGCACGCAGTTCCGCGGCGATCTGGAGTCGCGCATCAAGGCCGTCATCAAGGCGCTGCTCAAGCGGGACAACGTGATCCTGTTCATCGACGAAATCCACATGGTCGTCGGCGCGGGATCGACGCGCGGCTCGGATGTGGACGTGTCCGGCCTGCTCAAGCCGCTGTTGTCCTCCGGTGAACTCAAGTGCATCGGCGCGACGACTTACGAGGAGTACAAAAACGGCTTCGAGAAGGACCGCGCGCTCGCGCGGCGCTTCCAGAAGATCGACGTGGTCGAGCCGACGGTCGCCGAGACCTACCAGATTCTGCGCGGGCTGAAATCGCGCTACGAAGCGCACCACGGCATCACGTTTACGGACTCCGCGCTGCACACGGCGGCGGAACTCGCCGCGAAATACGTCAACGACCGCTTCCTGCCCGACAAGGCCATCGACGTGATCGACGAGGCGGGCGCGCAGGTCCGCATCGAGTCCCACGGCCAGCGCAAGACGATCCGCCCGGCGGACATCGAGCGCATCGTCGCCGAGATGGCGCGGATCCCCCCGCGGTCCGTGTCCTCGAACGACAAGGAGCGCCTCGCGAAACTCGAGGACGACCTCAAACAGGTGGTCTATGGGCAGGACGACGCCGTGCATTCGATCGCGACGGCGATTAAGCGCTCGCGCGCGGGGCTTAGCCTGCCGGACAAGCCGGTCGGCTCCTTCCTCTTCACCGGTCCGACGGGTGTGGGCAAGACGGAACTCGCCAAACAGCTCGCGAGCACGCTCGGCATCGACTTCATCCGCTTCGACATGAGCGAATACATGGAGGAATACACGATTTCCAAGCTCATCGGATCGAGCCGGGGCTACGTCGGCTTCGAGCTCGGCGGCGAACTGACCGAGCAAGTCCGCAAGCATCCGCATTCGGTGCTGCTGCTCGATGAAATCGAGAAGGCGCACCCGAAGATTTTCAACGTGTTGTTGCAGATCATGGACTACGGCACGCTGACCGACAACGCCGGGCGCAAAGCGGATTTTCGCAACATCATTCTCGTGATGACCTCGAACGCGGGCGCGCGAGAGATGGAGCAGCGCTCGCTCGGTTTCCGCGTAGACCCGGACGACGCGCCGGGCAAGAGCAAGAAGGCCATCCAGCGGCTCTTTACGCCGGAATTCCGGAACCGGCTCGATACGATCGTGAATTTCGGCGCGTTGCCCCGCGAAGTGGTGCTGCGCATCGTGCACAAGTTTGTTGCGCAGCTCGGCCAACGGCTCGCCGATCGCAAGGTCGCTATTGAGATCACTGCGCCGGCCGCGGATTTCCTCGCCGACAAGGGCTACGACCCCAAGCTCGGCGCGCGACCGCTGGCGCGGACTATCCAGCGCGAACTCGAGGAGCCGCTTGCCGACGAGGTCCTCTTCGGCAAGCTCTCCAAGGGCGGCCGCGTGACAGTAGACGTCGCCGACGGAAAACTCACCTTCAGCTTTGCAGCGTGACCCGTAGCATCGGCCTCCGGCCGATGCAGAATTAACCAAGCGCTTCGTTTGAAAGGCCCGGCGATCGGCTCATTCTCCATCGGCCGGAGGCCGATGCTACAGTGGCCGCCGATGCCACTTTTCCAACTTACAAAGGAGCTTGCCTTTCCGCGGCCGGAAATGGCCGAGCCCGAGGGCTTGCTCGCCGTTGGCGGCGACCTCAGCGTTGAGCGGCTGCTGCTCGCGTATTCGCTCGGCATTTTCCCCTGGTTCGGCGCGGGCGATCCGATCCTGTGGTGGTCACCGGATCCGCGCATGGTGTTGTTTCCGGCGGAGTTTCATGTTTCGGAGCGATTGCGACGATTGCACCGGCAGAGGAAATACCGCGTCACACTCGATACCGCCTTCCCGAAGGTGATCGCCGCCTGCGCGGACCAGCCCCGGTCCGGGCAGGACGGCACCTGGATCACGCGCGAGATGGAGGAGGCGTATATCGCGGTACACGAGGCGGGCTTCGCGCATTCGATCGAATGTTGGGACGGCTCGCGGCTCGTCGGCGGGTTGTATGGGATTTCGCTCGGCGCGGCGTTTTTCGGCGAGAGTATGTTCTCCATCGAGCCGAACACATCGAAGCTGGCGATCTGGTTTCTGGTGGAGCAGGTCCGCCGTTGGGACTTTCAACTCATTGATTGCCAAGTGCATACGCCGCACCTGGCCCGGCTTGGCGCCCGGGATGTACCCCGAAAGCGCTTCCTGAAAATCCTCAAGGATGCGTCCGCCCGCGAGTCCCGCCGGGGGCCCTGGGCGCTCGACGAAGACCTGCCCGAGGCCATGGATTAGCAAAAGGGGGCCGCTCTGTTCTAGACTGTGCGGTGGGCTGCACGCCGACGCTGGCGCGCGGGCCTTGGGCCGCTACAACCCTGGGAGGATCTCGGCCATGAGACATTCCACTTCTGCACGTACACTGGGAGTCGTTGCTGCGCTGATCGCGTGTGCGCTGATCGCGGCGCCGGTACAGGCGGGCAAGGCAGCCATCGGCGCGGCGATGCCCGACGTCACGCTCACCGACTCGCTCGGCAAAGCGCACAAGCTCAGCGAGTACAAAGGCAAGACCGTCGTCCTCAATTTCCTGTCGAAGGATTGCCCGTGGTCGCGCGGCGCGGAGCCGTCCGTGAGCGCGTTGGCGAAGGAGTTCGAGGGCAAGGATGTCGTGTTCCTCGGCGTGAACTCGAACGCCGGGACGACCACTGCGCAGATGAAGGACTATGCCGCCAGCGCGGGCATCCCGTATGCGATCTTGATTGACCCGGGTAACGTGTATGCCGACGCCGTCGGCGCGACGCGTACGCCCGAGATTTACGTGGTGGACAAGAACGGCACGCTCGCGTTTCACGGCGCCTACGACGACCGCAAGGAACCCGAGGCCACGGGCGCCACGAACTACACCAAGCTCGCGATCGACGCCGTGCTCGCCGGCAAGGCCGTCGAGAAACCCGAGGTGAAGGCCTGGGGCTGCTCGATCAAGCGCGCGGAGAACGCCGAGACGGACTGATTGATGTCTGAATGGAACCGTCATTGCGGGAAGCATAAGGGAGTTCGTAGGGGCGGGGCCCTGTCCCCGCCCCGCGCACGCCGGGAAACCAAGGCGGGGACAGGGCCCCGCCCCTACAGCGCCGTTCGGTGCGTAATTCGCAATGACGGTTGGGGCGCGGCGCTCACCGCGATGCTTGTTGTGCTGGTGGCAGCCGGCTGCGGTGCTCCGGTGAAGACCGCAGATACTGCCGCGCCCTCGCCGCTGCCCGCCGCGGTCGGCGAAGTGTCGCTCGCCACGCCGAAGGAAATCCGCGCGCTGATCGACGCGGGCAAGGGCCAGGTCGTCGTCATGAATTTTTGGGCGACGTGGTGTCCGCCGTGCGTGAAGGAAATGCCGGAGTTTGCGAAGTTCTGGCGCGAATTCGACGGCAACGGCGTGACGTTCTTGAGTTTCACCGCCGATTTCGCCGCGACCAAGGATTCAGTCGTCCTGCCGTTCATGAAGTCCTACGAGATTCCGTTCCCGGTCCGCATCATGGCGGTGGACAATCCCGACGACCTCGCCAAGGAGCTCCCCGTCGAGTGGGACGGCGCCCTGCCCGCCACCTTCATCTTCGGCCCTGAAGGCGCACTCGTGTGGCAGACCGTCGGCGGGACGATCACGCGCGACCTCCTCGCGGAGAAAGTAACGCCGTTGATTGCGTCCGCCAAGGCCGCCTCGCCAGCGGCGAAGTAAACGTACCCTTCCCATCATCACAGGCCTCGGTAGCCTCCGTTCACCCCGGTTCGCCGTCAACCGTCCCTATATGCTGGCGCAGTTTGTTGCACTGCCAATGATGCCGGTGCGGAACAAGGGCGAAGCGGCGGGACGCCGCTTCCACATTGCGGTTGCGAAACAAGGCGTGGCGCGATCGCGCGGCGAAATGCCGGCCCTATTGACTCGCTGGCGCGTAGCGCCGTAGAATTATGAAGTAAGGAACTGGCGTGCGGCGATTGCCGCTGGTGGAGCACGACTTGCTGTGAGCACGACCGTCCATCGCGATTCGGGAGAAATTCGCGTGATCTCCGGCCTGATCGAGGGCGAGCCGCGGCCCGTGTGGCGGCATGCGCCTCGGCATGTGCCGCAGGTTAATTTTCCGGCGTATCGCCATGTGCCGGGCGTGACGCCGCACCCGGAGCGCAACGAGCAGGGACACTCCTACGGGCGGAAAGCGTCGGCCGCGGTGGCGCTTTCGCCGGAGAATTGGCGGAAACACCGGGCGTATCTTTACGGGGTGGACCTTTACCACCAGGGATATTTCTGGGAGTCGCACGAGGCGTGGGAGGGTCCGTGGCGCGAGAGCGAGCCGGACAGCCTGGAGGCGAATTTGTTGCAGGCGCTGATCCTGAACAGCGCGGCGCAACTAAAGATTCACGCCGGCAATGCCGTCGGCGCGCGTACGCACAGCCTTGCGGCGCGGTGGCGGCTGGCGCGGATTCGGGCGAAGGGATACGACGGCGCAGGGGCGTCGTTTCTCGGGCTCGATATTTCCGATCTCATCGAGCAGATGAAGCGGTACTACGGGCCGCTGTGGGAGTCGGAAAGCACGCAGGAGATTCGACTGCGCCGGCGCGCGCCGCGGATTCAGCTTGCGGTCGACGCGGGTTGAATGGGACCGATCTCGCGCTGAATCGGAGATCCGCCCGCAGCCTTCCATCGCCGGGAGCCTCGTGATCAGTGTTGGATTCTCGGGTTCACCGGCGGGGAGATTCTTCGCTTCGCTGCTAAGAAAACAGTGGGTCGTTGTAGGGGCGGCCCCCTGTGGCCGCCCTGGGATTCCGGCGTGCACCGGGCGGGGACGGGGCCCCGCCCCTACCATCGTGGGGTACGCTTTCTTGCCACACACTCCGGCCGCGGCCGGTGCGGAACTTGGAACGACAAGAGGGTGGTCCGAGAAGTACTAAAGAAGGTGATGGAAGGATCTTTAGCGGCCGGTGTGGCCGAAGCCGCCGGCGCCGCGGGCGGTGTCTTCGAGGCGGTCGACGGCACGCCATTGGGCGCGGATGACGGGGGCGATTACGAGTTGCGCGACGCGCTCGCCTCGCCGGAGCGTGAAGGGTTCCTCGCCGTGGTTGATCATGAGCACTTTGATTTCGCCGCGATAGTCGGCGTCGATCGTGCCTGGGGCGTTGACGAGGGTGACGCCGTGGCGTAGGGCCAGGCCGCTGCGCGGGCGCACTTGGGCTTCGTAGCCGGGCGGCAGGGCCATGCGCAAGCCGGTGGGCACCAGCGTGCGCTCGCCGGGCAGGAGCGTCACCGGCTCTTGAAGCGCGGCGCGCAGGTCCATTCCCGCGGCGAGGTCGGTCTCGTATTGCGGCAGCGGAAGGCCGGCGCCGTGCGGTTCCACGGCCAAGTCGATCAAGATGAATGGTGCAGCGTCCATCGCGGGCTCAGATCGTCAGGGCCGGCAGCGTGTCCACCGGCACGGGCCCGACCACGGTGAGCGCGCTGGTGGACGCGGTGAATACGGCGCGGGCGGCGCTCTGTACGTCGCTCTTGGTCACGCGCTCCAGATTCGCGAGCACTTCGCTCACGGGCACGATGCGGCCCTGGTAGATGAGCGAGCGGACCAGGCGCGACATGCGGCTGAAGGAATTCTCCAGCGCGAGCACGAGACCGCCCTTCATTTGTTCGCAGTGGATTGATAGCTCCTCGTCGCTGAGCGGTTCCTCGCGCAGGCGCAGCAATTCTTCGCTGGAGAGATCGAGCGTCTTTTGCAGGTTCTCCGGCGCGACGCCCGCGTAGAAGCCCATCAGTCCGCCTGCGGCGAGCATGGAATTGAAGGAGTAGACGGAATAGGCCATGCCCTCCTGTTCGCGGATGCGCTCGAAGAGTCGCGAGGTCGAGCCGCCGCCGAGCACGCTGCTGAGCATGTCATACGCGAATCGCCGGGGATCGGTGAGCGGCACGCTCGGAAAGGTGCATACCACGTGGTCCTGCGCGACGGTCCGGCGATCGAATCGCTCGCCGGAGAAATAGGTGGGCGCCCCGCCGGCCACTGAAGGCGCGCGGCGCGCGGGCAGCTTGCCGAATTCTTCATTCACTTGGCGCAGGAAGGCCTTCTCGTCGAACCGGCCAACGATGGAGACGAGCATGTTCTCCGGCGTGTACCAGAGATCGCGATAGCCCCGGACGGTCTCCACGGTGGCCGCCGAGACGGTCTCCTCGTAGCCGGAGATGGGGCGGCCGAGCGGGTGATCGCGCCAGACGTGCTCGGTCATCAAGTCGTGCACGTAGTCCTCGGGGACGTCCTTGATCATCGAGATTTCCTCGAGGATCACGTTGCGTTCCTTGTCGAGGTCGTGGAAGGTCGAATTCTTCACCATGTCCGCGAGCACGTCGAAGGCGCTGGCGGCGTGCTGATCGAGCACGCGCGCGTAATAGCACGTGTACTCGCGCGTCGTGAAGGCGTTGAGCTGGCCGCCACGGCCCTCGATCGCTTCCATGATCTGGCGGGCCGTGCGGCGCTCCGTGCCTTTGAAGAGCAGGTGCTCGATGAAATGCGAAATGCCCGCCTCGGCGGCGGTTTCGTGGCCCGAGCCGGTGCGCGCCCACACGCCCATCGACGCGGAATGGACGTAGGGCAGGTGCTCACAGACGACCCGCAGGCCGTTGTCGAGCGTGTGAATGATCGGGTCGAGCGGCGTGTAGACCGCCCCACCCGAATGCTCCGCACCCTTGCGCTCACTCGTCACTGCACGCGCCTCTCTGGGCGGCGGCGCTTATCGCCGGCCACCCCGGGGTCCACCGCGTCCGCCACCGCCGCCGCGATCACCGCCGCCACGTCCGCCGCGATCGCCGCCGCCGCGTCCACCACGGTCGCCGCCGCCTTCTCTGCGCGGCGGGCGCGACCGCTTGGAGGAGTCGTATTCCTCCTTGGAAATTCGGCCCATTTCAACGTCCGCTTGGATCTTGGAGAGATTCACGCGGCCGAGGTCGTCAATTTCGATGACTTTCACGTCGATCTCGTCGCCGACATCGACCACATCGCCGACTTCGCCGACGTGCTCCAGCGAAAGCTCGGAGATGTGCACGAGGCCTTCCTGGCTGCCGACGATGTTGACGAAGGCGCCGAAATTCATCAGGCGCGTGACGGTGCCGTGGTAAATCGCGCCCAGCTCGGCCGACGCGGTGAGGTTTTGGATCATCTCGACCGCCGCTGCCGTGCCCGCGGAATCCGCGCACGCGATCTGCACGGTGCCGTCGTCCTCGATGTTGATCTGCGCGCCGGTCGCCGTCTGGATTTCGCGGATTACGCGGCCGCCAGGCCCGATGATGTCGCGGATCTTGTCTTGCGGGACCTTGATGGTGGTGATTCTCGGCGCAAGCGGCGAGAGTTCCGGCCGCGGGGCGGAGATCGCTTCATTCATTTTTTCGAGCACGTGCAACCGGCCGCGCTTGGCTTGTTCGAGCGCTTCGCGCATGAGCGCGCTGGAGACGCCGGCGATTTTGCAGTCCATCTGGAAGGCGGTGATGCCGTTGGCCGTGCCGCAGACCTTGAAATCCATGTCGCCGAGGTGGTCCTCGTCGCCCAGGATATCGGTGAGCACGCGCGCCTCGTCGCCTTCCTTGATAAGGCCCATGGCGATGCCAGCGACCGCCGCGGCAATCGGCACGCCCGCGTCCATCAAGCTGAGCGAACCGCCGCATACGCTCGCCATCGAGCTCGAGCCGTTGCTCTCGGTGACTTCAGAAACGAGGCGCAGGGTGTAGGGGAAGTGCTCGCCCGCCTCGTTTTCCTCCGGCGGGATTACGCCTTGCAGCGCGCGCTCCGCGAGTTTGCCGTGGCCGATTTCGCGCCGGCCGGGGCCTGCAATGCGGCGGACCTCGCCGACGGACCAGGGCGGAAAGTTGTAGTGCAGGAAGAAGCGTGTGAAGACATTGCCGACGAGTTCGTCGCTGCGCTGCTCGTCGCGGCCGGTGCCCAGCGTCGTGGAGACGATGGTCTGCGTCTCGCCACGGGTGAAGAGGGCGGAGCCGTGCGCGCGCGGCAGGATGCCCAGCTCGATGCTGATCGGGCGGACCTGATCGAGGCTGCGGCCGTCGATCCGCTTGCGCGTATCGATGACCATTTTGCGCATCAGGGTCTTTTCGAGCTTGCCGAAGGTAGCGGATATGGCGGGACCGGCCGCGGCGAATTTCTCCGCGCCGTAACGCGCTTTCAGCGTCTCGTTCGTTTCGGCCTTGAGTGCGTCGATTAGATCGTGGCGCGCGTGCTTGCCGACCACCGCGAGGGCCTGCTTCATGCGGTCGGCGGCGAGCGCCTCGACATCGCGCACGACGGCTTCGTCCAGCGCCGGCGCTGTGAAGGTCATCTTGTCCTTGCCCGCCTTCTTGCGCAGGTCTTCAATCGCGGCGACGATGTTCTTGATCTGCGCATGCGCGAGGTCGAGCGCTTCGATCATCTTGTCCTCGGACACTTGGTGCGCCGAGCCTTCCACCATCAGGATCGAGTCGCTCGTGCCGGCGACGACGATATCGAGGTCGCTCGTGTCCATCTGGTCCACGGTCGGGTTGAGGACGAACTGGCCCTCGATGAGGCCCACGCGCACGGCGCCGATCGGGCCGTTCCACGGAATCGCGGAGATGTGCAACGCGGCCGAGGCCGCATTGATCGAGAGCACGTCCGGGTCGTTGATGTTGTCGGCCGAGTAGACGTTTTGGCAGACGAGGATTTCGTTGAGGAAGCCTTTGGGGAAGAGCGGGCGGATGGGCCGGTCGGTCAGGCGGCAGACGAGGATTTCGCGCTCGCTCGGCCGTGCCTCGCGCCGGAAGAAGTTCCCGGGGATGTGCCCCGCGGCGTAGGCCTTCTCGCGGTAGTCCACCGTGAGCGGGAGGAAGTCCTGCCCGGGCTTTGCCGTGTGGCTGAAGGTGATCGCCGAGAGGACGATGGTCTCGCCACACTTGACCCAGCAGGAGCCCTGCGCCTGCCGGGCGATGCGGCCCGTTTCAAATACGATTTCCTGGGATCCAACGGTAACTGAGGTGCTGTGCATACACTAAACGCTCCCTGTAAGTTTCGACGCGGTTACACCGTCGAAACCTGCCCGGAACGTCTTCCACCTCGTTCCGCAGGGTTCGCGCGGTCTCTAGTCTTCTTTTTATGCAAAGTCTGCCGGCGCGCGGTGAGGCGCGGCGGGGAATGACGAATGGATTATTTGCGCAGTCCGAGTTTCTGCACGATGCCGCGGTACCGCTCAAGATCGGATTCTTGCAGGTAGGTCAGAAGGCTTCGGCGCTGGCCGACCATCTTGAGCAGACCGCGCCGGCCGGCGTGATCTTTCGGGTGCGATGCGAAATGCGACGTCAACTCGTTGATGTTCTCGGTCAGCAGCGCGATCTGGACTTCCGGCGATCCGGTATCGCCCTCGTGCTTGCCGTGGTCCTTGACGATTTGCGCCTTGCGATCTTTTGCGACAGCCATGTCACCAATCCTTCTTTGTCCACCCTCGACCCAGACGCGCGCCGGTGACTGCGCCCATCCGAGACGGGGTACCTTATGTTCAGGACGTCACGCGACGTCCGTCAACACTGCAATTCCGGGCAACGCCTTGCCCTCAAGCATCTCGAGGCTGGCGCCGCCGCCGGTGGAGACGTGCGACATCTTGTCCGCCAGGCCGAACTCAGCTACGGCCGCCGCGGTGTCGCCGCCGCCGATGATGCTGGTCATCTTCCCAGCGGCCAATTTCTCCGCGATTGCGCGCGTGCCGGCGGCGAACTTCGGCATTTCGAAGGCACCGAGCGGCCCGTTCCACACGACCGTCTTGGCGCGATCAATCACTGCGCCAAAGGCCGCGATCGTTTTCGGGCCGATATCCAAGCCCATCCAGCCGGGCTCGATGTTACCGAGCTCAACTACGCGGGACGCGGCATCCGCAGCAAAGCGATCCGCGATGACCGCGTCCACAGGAAGAAGCAATTCTACCTTTTTCTCGCGGGCCTTTGCCAGTGCGGCCTTGGCGGTGTCCAGGGCCTCCGCATCCAGCAGCGAATTGCCGATTTCATGGCCTTGGGCCTTGAGGAACGTGAAGCACATGCCCCCGCCGATGAGCAGGGCGTCCACCAGGCCGAGCAGGTTGTCGATGACCTGAATCTTGTCGGAGACCTTCGCCCCGCCGAGGATGGCGACGAGGGGCCGGCCGGGCGCGTGAAGGATTTTGTCGAAATATTGCAGCTCCGCGGCGACCAGAAATCCCGCGGCGCGCTGCTTGAAATGGTGCGCCGCGCCTTCGGTCGAGGAATGCGCCCGGTGGACCGCGCCGAAGGCGTCGCTCACGTAAACATCGCCCAGGCGGGCCATGGCTTCGGAGAGCTTCGGGTCGTTCTTCGTCTCGCCCGGCTCGAAGCGGGTGTTCTCCAGCAGCACGACGTCGCCCGGGTGCATCGCGGCGACGGCGGCCTCGGCCTTCGGGCCGACGACCTCGTCCACTTTCGTGACGCTGCCGCCGACGAGTTCGCGCAGGCGGTCCGCGATGGGATCCATGCGGTACTTCAGGTTTTCCTGCTCGATGCGCTTTCGGTCTGCCTCGTCTTTCGCTTTTTTTGGATTCTCCGGCCGGCCGAGGTGCGACATGAGAATGAGCTTGCCGCCCTGCGCGCGCACGAAACGGATGCTCGGCAGCGCCGCGCGGATGCGTGTGTCGTCGCGCACGCGGCCGTCGTCATCCTGCGGCACGTTGAAGTCCACGCGCATGAGGACGCGCTTATTCCGCAGATCGAGATCGGCGAGACCCAGCTTTGCCACGGCCGGCGGACTACTGCGCCATCTTACGGAACAGATCGACGCAGCGGTTCGAATAGCCCCACTCGTTGTCGTACCACGAGACGACCTTGATGAAATTGCCGTCCATCACGATCGTCAGGCCGGCGTCGAAGACGCTCGAATGCGGATTGCCGACGACGTCTCTCGAGACGATCGGGTCGGTGCAGTACTGCAGGATGCCCTTCAGCTTGCCCTCGGCGGCGGCCTTCACCGCGGCGTTCACCTCTTCGACGGTGACGGACTTGCCGAGCTCGGCGGTGAGGTCGACGACCGAGCCGATGGCGACCGGCACGCGCATCGAGAATCCGTCCAGCTTGCCCTTGAGCTCGGGTAGCACCTGGCCGACGGCGCGCGCGGCGCCGGTGGTGGTGGGGATGATGGACTCCGCGGCGGCGCGCGACCGGCGCAGGTCCTTGTGCGGCATGTCGAGCACGCGCTGGTCGTTCGTGTAGGCGTGGATCGTGTTCATGAGGCCGCGCTTGATACCGAAGGCTTCGTGGAGCACCTTGGCGAGCGGCGCGAGGCAGTTCGTCGTGCAGCTCGCGTTCGACACGACCACGTCCGAGGGCTTCAGCATGTGGTCGTTCACGCCCATGACGATGATCGCGTCCACCTCGTCCTTCGGCGGGACGCTGAGCAGCACCTTTTTCGCGCCGCCGGCGATGTGTTTGAGGCACTGGTCCTTGGCCGTGAATACGCCCGTCGACTCGAGGACCATCTGCGCGCCGGCCGCGCCCCACTTGATCGCCGCGGGGTCTTTCTCGGCGCTAATAGCGATCGTCTTGCCGTCCACCACGATCGCGTTGTCCTTGGCCGTGACGGTGCCCTTGTAGGGGCCGTAGGTGCTGTCGTACTTGAGCAAGTGCGCCAGCGTCGCCGCGTCGGTCAGGTCGTTGATCAGCACGACCTCGAAGTCCTCGCTCGCCGCCAGGATTTTGAACACATTGCGGCCGATGCGGCCGAAGCCGTTGATGCCAATCTTGATTGCCATGATGAGGGTCCTCTCAGTCGGTTGGTGACACAGGAATCGCCCGGCGAGTCCCCGCGGCGGGGCCTCGACCGGCGCGGATGGGCCGCTGTGAAACGGGGGAACCGCGCAAATGATAATGGAGCAATGCGCACCCGGTCAAAGCCCCGGTGGCTTAGGCGTCCGGGAGCAGGCGTTTCGCGGCGGGCGGCATTCCGTCTGCAACGCGGGCTGCCTCGATGACACGTCGCAATACCTCTTCGGGAGGGGACGAGATGATGGCGAACAGACCCGCGCGGACCGCCGCTTCGAGCTTGCCTCGCGCGTCCCCGAATTTGCACGTCGAGTACGCGACGGTGCTGGGGCGATCCAGTTCGCGCCATTCCGCCGGGCCAGAATACAATCGCGATCCGGCCAGGTTCCGTCGTCTGTCGTGACGCGCACCAGCACGACCTGTCCGCACGATTCGGGGTCTGAAATGATCAGGCAACGGTGGTACGGCGGCTCCGTGCTCTTGAGCGCCGTCCCCAGCCGGATCATTTAGGGGCGAATATATCGTCGAGCACGCCCAATTCGGCGACTTCCTGCGTAAGCCTTTGGATTTGCCCGGCGGATTTTCCGAGCGCCATGCCGATCCGCTCGACCGCGATCGGGGCACATCCCCGCGTGATCGGTTCCCATTCGCCACAGTGCCGGTGGCACCAGTCGCGAAGTTGCCACTGATCCTTCCCGCCATGTTCGGCCCACACTTCGTTCAGCAGCGCCACCTCGGCGTTCGACAGATGCTCGCGTTCGGGCAACTTCTCCAGATGGATGTCGTGGTCGCGCCGATCGCTGACGCACTGTTCCCAGCGCGTGTCCTCTTCGCCGCTGAGTCTGCCGGAATCGACCAGGTCGAGAACCTCGCTGGTGACAGGTCCATTCCGCATCGAGAGGTAGTCACCCCCGGTCACGGGAATGCCCCGCCGATCGAGCGAAAGCCGATCCAGCAGGTACATGAGCTTCACGAGCTTCATGATGTTGATGAGGCCGCCCGACTTGTCCAAGAAGAGGCAGGCGGCTTCCGTTGCTTTCTGTATGTTAAACCTGAAGTTCATGTTTCAATTCCACACCCGTCTTCGGCGGCCCGCCAAGTGGCCTCGATTTTCTCCGGGCTCGGCGGTATGGCTGCCATTCGCCGGGCGACCTCCCTGGAACGCGTGGGCGTCACTCGGTTTGTCATTCCCCGATCCACCCCAGCCACGCCGCGAGGAGGACGAGCGCGCCGAGGGCGATGCGGTAATAGCCGAAGGCCTCGAAGCTGCGGTGGCGCAGGAATCCCATGAAGGCGGCGATGACGGCGTAGGCGACCGCGAAAGACACGGCCGAGCCGACGGCGAGCAGCGCCCATTGCTCGCCGGTGAATGCGAAACCTTGCTTGAACATCTTGTATCCCGTCGCGGCGAACATGGTGGGGATGGCGAGGAAGAAAGAGAATTCGGCGGCGGCGCGGCGTCCCGCGCCGAGCGTCATCGCGCCGATGATGCTGGCGGCGGAGCGCGAGGTGCCGGGGATCATCGCGAGGCACTGGATGAAACCGATGAACACCGCCGTGCGCAGAGGGATGTCCGTCGCGTTTTCGTACACAACTCTGCGCGGCAGGCGCTCGAGCGCGATGAGGACCGCGCCGCCGGCGATGAGCGCGATCGCAACCGGCACCGGCGCGAAGAGGTGGGCTTCGAGGAAATCGTCAAACAATGCGCCCAGGACCAGCGCCGGGACGACGGCGGCGATGATCTTGGTCCAGAGACTGAACACGCCGCGCCGCTGATCGCCCGCATGGGAGAAGGGCCACAGGTCCTTCCAGAAATACGCCACGACCGCGAGGATGGCGGGGAGCTGGATGATGACCATGAAGGCGTTATTGAAGGCCGCGTCGTCCGTCAGGCGGACGAAGGCGTCCACGATGATGAGGTGCCCCGTGCTGCTGACGGGGAGAAATTCGGTCGCGCCCTCGACGATCGCAAGCAGCACGGCCTTCAGATACGCGTCCACTACTGTCCCCCGGGAGTCCCGCCCGGGCGGATCGTACCACGCATTGGACTCCTTCCATGACCACGTATCGCCGGGCGAGAGAGATTGCTTCGTCGGCCGCGATGGATTTTCGGCCGGTTAAGGAGCGTCGGTAGTCGAGGCGTCCTCGCAATGGCGGGTTGGGGGGATTTTCGAAGGGACTCGGGCTGGGTGGGCGGGTTCCCGCGTTTTTTGCCGCTGATCGCGCGCGCTGATAAAATGGGGCTCCCGTCCGGGTGTGTCGCCTCCCGCGTGCGCGTTGCCGGTTGGAGAAGTGTGCGGACGGGCCGACGGGCGAGGTGCGGCCGTGGCGGTCGAGCATACGGAAGCAGTGGTGGTCCGTGGCGTGGACTACAGCCAGACGAGCCGCATCGTGACTTTTGTGACGCCGCGGCGCGGGCGCGTGGCGTGCCTCGTGAAAGGCGCGCGACGCCCGGGGTCGGCGGCGGCGGCGGCGCTGGACACCTTCAACCGGGTCGAGATTGGCCTCGTGTGGAAGGACTCGCGATCGGTGCAGACGCTGACCGACTGCTACGCGATCGACGCGTATCCCGCGCTCAAGGCGGACCTGGACAAGGGCGCCTGTGGCGCGGTGGCGCTGGAGATCGCGTCGCGCACGGCGCACGAAAACGAGCCGAGCGAGGAGTTGTTCGCGGCGCTGGTGCAGGGGCTCGAGGGCCTCGCGGCGTGGAGCGGCCCGGCGGAGATTTTCACGTGCCGCGTGTTGCTGCGGCTCTTGGCCGCGGCGGGATTCGCTCCGACGCTTGATCGCTGCTGCGTTACGGGCGCGGCGATCGAGGGCGCGTGCGGATTTTCGCTGGACGGCGGCGTGACGCGCGTGACGGCGAAGCGCGATTGCGATCTGACGGCGCCGGAGCGGGCGCTGTTGCAGCAGCTCGCCGGAGACAGCGCGTGTCCGGAGTCGGGCGCGGGCGTGAAACTGCTCCAGTTGCTATGCGCGTATACGGAACGGCAGATGGATTTCACGCTGCGCAGTGCGCGCGTGCTCGATCAATTGAGAGAGAAGGCCGGGGCGGTCCCGGTGAATTGAACGGCGGCTTGGCCGGGTTAGCGGGTCTGTAGTGAGCACTCCCATCGAAAATATCCGCAATTTCTCCATCATTGCGCACATTGATCACGGCAAATCGACGCTGGCGGACCGGCTGCTCGAAGTGACGAAGACCATCGACAAGCGGCTGATGAAAGAGCAGACCCTCGATTCGATGGACATCGAGCGCGAGCGCGGTATCACAATCAAGTCCGTCGCCGTACGCATGAATTATCGCGGCAAGGACGGGAAGGACTACGTCCTCAATCTTATCGACACCCCCGGCCATGTGGATTTCGCGTACGAAGTGTCTCGCAGTTTGGCGGCCTGCGAGGGCGCGCTGCTGCTGGTGGACGCCACGCAGGGCGTCGAAGCGCAGACGCTGGCCAACGCCTACAAGGCGATCGATCAGCACCTCGAAATTATCCCCGTCATCAACAAGGTCGACCTCGCCAGCGCCGACATCGAGTCCGCGCGCCGGCAATTCACCGACATCGTCGGACTCGACGGATCGCAGGCGATTCTGGCGAGCGGCAAGTCGGGCTTCGGCGTGGACGACATCCTCGAAGGCATCGTGCATCGCATACCTCCGCCCAAGGGGGACCGCAGCGCCCCGCTGCGCGCGCTGATTTTCGATGCGGTGTACAACGACTACCGCGGCGTCATCGTGTACCTGCGCGTGTTCGAGGGGCGCCTCGCGGCCGGTTTCAAAGTGAAGATGATGTCGAACGAGGAGCGCTACGAGGTCATCGAGGTCGGCACGCTCTCGCCGTCGATGCGCCCGAGCGACGCGCTCGAGGCCGGCGAAGTGGGCTACATGATTTGCAACATCCGCTCGCTCGACAAAACGAAGATCGGCGACACGGTGACCGACACGGTCAAGCCGGCGACCGAGGCCCTGCCGGGCTACGCGGAGCCCAAGCCGGTGGTGTTTTGCGGCATGTATCCCGCCGCGGACACGGACTACATGCAACTGCGCGACGCGCTGGATCGCCTGCGGCTGAACGATTGTTCCTTCACCTTTCAGGCGGACAGCTCCGACGCGCTCGGGCTCGGTTATCGCCTGGGGTTCCTCGGGCTGCTGCATATGGAGATCGTGCAGGAGCGGCTCGAACGCGAATTCGGACTCACGCTGGTCACCACGATGCCCAACGTTTCGTACCGCGTGACGCTGACGAGCGGTGAAGTGATCGAGATTGAGAACGCCTCGCGCATGCCCGCGTCGAACCAGATCGAGGTCACCGAAGAGCCGTATATTGAAGCCGACATCATGGTGCCCACGCAGTACCTGAGCGCCGTGATCGAGTTGTGCAAAAGGAAGCGCGGGCTTCACATTCGGGTGGACTACATCGACGCGAACCGCTGCATGGCGATCTACCAGATGCCGCTCGCGGAAATCGTGCTCGACTTCTACGACAAGCTCAAGACCTACACGCGCGGCTACGGATCGCTCGATTACAAGATCATCGGGTATCGGCGGGGCGAGCTCGTAAAGCTGGACATCTTGCTCAACGGCGACCGCGTCGACGCGCTCTCGTGCATCGTGCACCGCGAGCGCGCGGCCGCCGTCGGCCGCAGTCTCGCGGCCAAGCTGCAAAAGCTCATCCCGCGGCACCAGTTCGAGATCGCGATCCAGGCGGCCATCGGCGGCAAGATTATCGTGCGCGAGACGATCAAAGCGCTCGGGAAAAACGTCACCGCGAAGTGCTACGGTGGCGACATTTCGCGCAAACGCAAGCTGCTCGAAAAGCAGAAGGCCGGCAAGAAGCGCATGAAACAGGTCGGCTCGGTCGAGGTGCCGCAGGAGGCCTTCATGGCGTTGCTGAAGGTCGAGGACGGGGGCGAATAACGTGGAAGCGCCCGTAGAGCCGGCCGATCGCGATCGCCGCCGCGCCCCGCGGGACCGCCGGCGGCGCCTGCGCGACCGTCGGCACTTCTGGACGCGCCTGGTTCCTTCTGGCGGCCTGGGGCGCGCGATGCGCTGGTTCACCGGCCCGTGGTCCAGCGCAAACGGCGTGACCTGGCTGCGCTTGCTGATTCTTTTTCTGATCGTGCGCTGGGGCGTGATGACCGTGTACAGCATCCCGACGCCGTCTATGGAACCGGCGCTGCACGGCGACGAGTCACTTCTAAAACGCGACCGCGTCGCGGTGAACAAACTGGCCTTCGGCCCGCGATATCCATTCACCTCGCGCCGCATCTTTCCGACCGGCTCGCCCAAGCGCTGGGACATCGTGGTTTTCAACTCCACCGAGCCGTGGGACCGCGGCGAGTTGCTGATCAAGCGCGTCGTCGGATTGCCCAACGAGACCGTGCGGATTCACCTGGGCAGCATCCTCATCAACGGCAAGCGAGTCGAGCCGGCGGCGATCATCGCCGCCGGTCTGAACTACACCGAAGGCCTCGAAGCGACCGACGACGCCGTGAACCGGCTCGCGCTGAATTGGGCGAAGTCCGGGCTGATCCCGGTCGATATTCTGAACGACACGTCGCCGGCGCGCACGCAACTGCAGAAGGACCTCGAGAAGCTCGGCGCGGAGATCAAAGGCGTCGCGGTGACCGCGCTGGGGCCTCGGCAGGCGGAGAAATACGCGACGATGATCGCGCCCGAGGGTCTAGGGCTGGTCAAGAAATGGTGGGAGGGCCAAATCCAGCGCCAGGGCGTCGCGCGGTATGGCGTGTCCGATTCGATTCAGACCACGTTGGTGCCGCAGGGCAATTATTTCGTGCTGGGCGACAACGGCCCGGAGAGCGTGGACAGCCGAATTTACGGTTGGGTGCCGCGGGAAAACCTGGTGGGCCGCGCGTTCGCGATCGTCACGCCTGTGGGCCGCGCCCGCGATCTCTCCGGGTTCCTCGATTCGCCCCGCGGCCGCCTGGTGTTCTACGCCACGCTTGCGCTCGTCGCGCTGTGGGAAACGCTGCCGGGGTTTGTCGCCTTCTCGTGGAAGGTCCGCGGTGCGATACCGTCGCTCGGCTTGGCGCGGGGCGATCATGTGTTCGTGGATCGGCTGCTCTACGGGCCGCGCATTCCGTTCACGCACCGCCGGCTGCTGTGGTGGCGCGCGCCGAGGCCGGGCGAGAGCGTCTGTTTTCTCATGTCGCGATCGAGGGGATCCTTCGATCTTTATTTTGGCGAGGTACTCGCCGTTGAGCGCGGGGGGAAATGGCGCGTGACGGTGCGCGGGCCCGGCGGCGACGCGGGGCGGACGATTGCGCTGGAGCCGCGCGACATCGTCGGCCGCGCGCGGGCGGTCTGGCGGCCGCTGCGGCGGGCGGGGCGCGTGCGCCCGGCCGCGCGGGTCGAAAGTCCCCACGGCGATCGCCTAGACTAGCGCGCTTATGGCGATCCGGACCGAAGAGCGAAGCACCGCGGAAGTCCCGTCGCGCACGTGGCTGCGCACGGGGTGGGAATGGACGAAGAGCATCGCGATTGCGATCGGCATCGCGATGATGATTCGCTGGCCCGTGGCGGAGCCGTTCAAGATTCCGTCCGGATCGATGATCCCCACGCTCCAGATCAACGACCGCATCTTCGTGAACAAACACGCTTACGGCGTCCGCTGGCCGTTTAACGGGTTCCGGATTCCCTTCACGCGCACGACGATCTGGTATACGGACCAGTGGTTGTGGAAAGGCCCGCTGCCCAAGCGTTGGGACGTCGTCGTATTCAAGTCCGTCGAGCACGCGGTCGAGCACGACACATTGGTCAAGCGCGTCGTCGGGTTGCCGGGCGAGCGCATCCACATCGCCAAGAAAAAGATTTACGTCAACGGCGAGCCGCTCGAACTGCCGCCCGAAATGTCGACGGTGGAGTATTCGGAGCCGCACGGCGATTCCAACGGATTCGCGCTGTTGACCGACGACACGCACGCCCTGGTGCCGGAGGGCTGCGTACTTCTTCTGGGGGACAACAGCCTTCAGAGCCGCGATGGGCGCTGGTTCGGGTTCATGCCGCACAAGAATTTGTTGGGGCGCGTGTCGGCGATCTGGTGGCCCTACGCCCGCTGGCACGACTTCACGGGCTTCGCGGTGTCGTGGTGGTGGCGCGGTGGCTGGACGTGCTTTGCGATTTATCTCCTCATCCGCCTGTTCTTCGGGCGCGCGGTCAAAGTCTACTCCGCGGGCCTGCAGGGCGCCGTCGGTCCCGGCGAGCATCTCTTCATCCGATTTACGCTCGGCGTGCCGGTCCCTTTCACCTCCCTTCGGCTGGGACGCGGACGCGAACCGCAGCGGGGCGACGTCGTGCTCTATCGCCCTCCGAAGGATTCGAATGCGCCGGAGTTGCTGCTCGGAATTGTTGCTGGATTGCCGGAGGAAAAAGTGTATCTGCAAGACGGCCGAGTCCAGATCGACGGCAAACCGGTCGAGGGCGCGGGGATGCTCAGCGAGCCGCGCTTCAAGCCGAACGGCCATGGCGGAAAATTTGGCCTGAGCAAGAACAAGGAATTCTCCGCGGTGCCTGCGCAGCACTACTACCTGCTGTCGAACGGTCCGGGAGACGCACCGGACAGCCGCGCGCTCGGTTGGATTGCGCGCGACCGCGTCGTCGGCACGGCCACGCGCGTGTGGTGGCCGCTCACCGCCGCACGCCGGCTGGGGCCGAAGGAATAGGGAATCCGGGGTGGCGTCTGGAGGCGCTTCCGCATGCGCGTGTACATCGTCCGGCACGGCCAAGCCGCCGCCGCCGCTTCAGACTCCGCACGGCCGCTCTCGCCCGAGGGCCGCGCGGAGGTCACCAAACTCGGCGACTATCTGGCGCGCGAGGGCATCCGGGTCTCAGCCGTATGGCACAGTTCAAAAGTGCGGGCGCGCGAGACGGCTCAACTACTCGCGGACACGGGACGGCTTGGCGGCCCGCTCGAGGCGCGCGCGGGACTCCGGCCGGACGACGATGTGTCCGACGTCGCCGTGGCGCTGGAGGCGAGCGACGCGGACGTATGCATTGTCGGGCACATGCCGCACATTTCGATCCTAGTCTACACGCTGGCCGCCGGGTCCGGCGGGGCCGCAGTCCGCTTCGACACGGCTACCATGGCCTGCCTCGAACGAATCGCCCCGCGCGCCTGGCGCGTCCTCTGGCACGTGAGTCCAGCAACGCTGTAGGGCGGGTTTCAACCCGCCGAACCGCTCCGATTTTGCCGGAAGTATGGTATAAATGACCTGTGCTCCGCCGATTCTGGCAGGGCTTTGGAGCATCAGGAATGGGCCTCAGCGTGAACGGTCCGGGCGTGAGCGGCACCGGCCTGCGGCAAGTTGGCCGCGCGGCCAAGGGCCTCAATGCGATCAACGAAAAGCTCGCGGCGTTCCAGCGCATCAATCGCGCAGCGGACGACGCGGCGGGCCTCGCCACTTCCGAGACCCTCCGTTCCCGGTTCCGCCAGCTCAACGCGGAAATTGGCGCGGTCCAGTCCGGCGTCAACCTCACGCAGACCGCCGAGGGCGGGCTCTCGGCGCAGAGCGACGCGGTCGGCCGGTTGCGCGAGCTCGCGTTGCAGGGGTCAAACGGCACGCTGAGCGCGGAGCAGCGCCAGGCCCTAGACGCCGAAGCGCAACAGCTCGTGCAGGAAATCGACACGACCGCGCAGAACACGGAATTCAACGGCGTCCGCCCGCTCGACGGGTCGGCGGCCGCGGTCACGCTGGATGCCAGCGGTTCGCTCGACGTTCAACTAGAGGAATCCACGTCCAGCTCGCTCGGGCTGAACGGCCTCGACCTATCGACCCAGGCGGGCGCGGCGGCGGCGCTGAACCAGCTCGATACTGCGGCGAGCGCGATCAATCAGAACCGCGCCTCGATCGGCGCGCAGCAGAACCGCTTCGACGCGGCGATCGATGAGCGCGAACTGACCTCGCAGAATCTGCAGGAAGCCGATTCCCGACTGCGCGATCTCGACGTCGCCCAGGCCTTCATCGAACGCACGCGCAACGAGGCGCTGCTCAAGGGCAGCACGGCCGTGCTCGCCCAGGCCAACGTCAACCGCCAGCTCGCCGCAAAGCTCCTCGGCGCGTAGCGGCGGTTCGATCAATTAGGCGCGTAGCGGCGGTTCGATCAATTAGGCGCGTAGCGGCGATCCGATCAATCGATCGGTTTTCGCCCATAGAAAATAGCCACCAACAGCCAGAACAGCAGTAGACCGCCGCCGAATTTTATCCTCGGATGAATGCCGCCCCAGAATTCGATGAATGCATCGCGCATCTACTCCTCGTCGCGAAATAGGAAGAACCATGCGAAGGCCCACGGCACCAGGCCCGCAACGACCCACCCGGCGAAGAATTGCCAAGAGCCGATAGCGGGCATGTTGGCTTCCATCGCGTTTCCCCCAGAAATCAAGCCGAGCTACCCTAATTGTACCCCGAACTACGCGCGGCTGCGGAGCGAATTTCAACGGCGAACGCGAACAACAGTAGCGAATGACAGAAGGGTGGCCTGCGGCCTCGCCGTCGACGAAATGGCGCAGTCCCGCGGCCCCTACTAATTTCGCGAAGGCGTCGCGTCGTTCCTCGAAAAGAGGAAGTCGAATTTTCCCGGCGTTAAAGTAACGCGCCTCGGCGGCGAAGAAGAATTGCCACGCCCGCCAGTGCCAGCACGCACGCCGCAAGCGCTGCCAATCCCAGCGGCAGGCCCGGATCTCTTTCGTCAAATCCGATGTCCGGCAGCGCGTCGCGGAACTCGCCGTCGATGTCGGTCATGGGCGCGCCGCTCGCGATGCCAGCATTTCGTGCCGGTGACGTTGCTTGAACGTGATAGTCGCCCGCACCGGCATTTTCGAAGAGTGGGTCGCCACCGATGTTGTCTGTCGCCTGGGCAACGCCCGCATTCAATGCGCTGGCCGACGCATAACTCGTCGCTGATTCGTCGAAGTACACGCCATCCGGGTTCGAGAAAAAAAGGTTGTTCCGGACAGCAGGATCCGCCGCCGCATCGTTCTCGTAGATCGCGCGCTGGTTATTGTTCACGAAGATGCTGTTGATCAGGCTGCCGCTGGAACTGTGGAAAAACACGCCGCCGCCGCGCGTGCCCGCCGTGTTGTCGACGAAGGTGCAGTTTGCGATCGCGATGTTGACCTGGGACTCGAAATTGATCCCCGCCCCGTGGTCGCTCGCCGTATTGTTGACGAAAAGAGAATTCGTAATCGTGCTGCCGGTGCCCTCGCGGATGGCGACGGCGCCGCCACGGTTGGCGTCGTTCGTGTCGAAGACGCAACGATCAATGGTGATCGCCACTTGATACGTCAGGATCGCGCCGCCCTGCCCGCCCCCGTCGTTGTTGGCGAACCGAGTGTCCGACACGGTTGCCGTGCCGTTAAACAACATGAGCGCGCCTGCTTCGCTGGCGATGTTGCCGTAGAAGTCGCTGAATGAAATATCCGCGTGGGCGTTCTCGATGTAGACGCCGCCGCCGAAATTCATCGCGGTATTGTTGAAAAACGTGCAATCGTTGATCGAGGCGTTACTGTTCACGATGCGAATCGCGCCGCCCGGCGTCGTGGCGCCGGTCCCACGCGTGAATTGCACGCCGTCGATCACCACCCCCGTCGCATTGCTGAGAAGGAAGATGTGGTCCGTGAAGTTCGCGTCGAGAATGGTCGCGTAGGTGTCCGGGTCGCGGCTTCCAAATACCGGGTTCCCCGTTGCGGGAAATCCGCCGTAGATCGTCAGGTTGGCGGGAACAGAGATCGTCGAACCGATCGCATACGTGCCTTCGGCGATCCACAGATCTTCGCTCTGCGTGTTTGCCGCGGTGACCCCCGAAGCCACGCTTGTGAACGCCGTCGCCCATGACACGCCGGTCGAGTTGTCTCCGGCCGGAGACACATACACCTGCGCACTCGCGGCGGCGGTCAAGCACAGCAGGCAGAGGGTCAATCCGAGTGAGCGAAGCATGGCGATGCGTCTCCTCTTTGAGGGTGTGGAGCCTAACGAATCACAAGTAGGTCATGTTAACAGAACGAAGAAATATTGTAAAGCCGTATTTTTCGCGCGCGGCGGGGCCATTCGTCCGTGGAGCGTGCGAGGGTATGCTGTGCAGAGGCCTCCGGCGGATGATAGGATGGCGGCCTAAATCTCGGCCCAATCGCGCGCACCCGCGCTATTGAGGTACTCCATGGCCACAACGACCATCCACGAAAGCATTTCCAAGACCGACCTCTTCGAGCTCGACGACGAGTGGACGGAGGAGCAGAAGGCGATCATCGAGACTTGCCGGCGCTTCGTCGAGGACGAGGTGATGCCGGACATCAACAAATATCACCAGATCGAGGCCTTACAGCCGGGGATCTACGAGAAGATTTGGCGCGCTGGGGATTCTGGAGATGCTCGCGGCGGGAGAGCTTGACCCGATTACCTACGGCCTCGTCTGCCGCGAGATGGAGCGCGCTGCGCAGCGTGCTCAGCGTGCAGGGCTCGCTGGTGATCGGGTGCATCCGCGACTACGCGTCCTACGCGCAGAAAAAGACATGGCTCGAGCGCCGGCGGGACAGCGGCTTCGATCACGAATCCGCTTTCTGCGCGGCGGACGAGGTAGGCTTCGGTGCAGACAGTGCATGAGCAAAGGCGCGGCGTATCAGCGCGATCCTTCGATTCCGGCACGACTGCGTTGCAATGCGGACACACCATGGCCAAGTATCCCCCGTACAAATACTTAGCAGCAAGATTCGCAATCCCGCCACCGGCTATCAGCAACCCACGTGTCTATTGACGAATCGTCAAAGTACTGCCAACTCGGCGTAGGGGGCAATCTGGGCCTTGGCCTCCTCGATCATCTGGTCCAAATCGTCCGTTTTGAATTCGGAGTGGAGCGCTTCCGCCAGTTTCCGGATATCGGGCTGCGCCTTGCCGGTGATCCCGAATCCGGCCAGTTCCGCCGCGGCGCTTGCCAGAGCGATTAAGGCCGTTTGTTTTCGGTAGGCGGGCGGCGCGCTCGATGGCGAAGCCAGATAATACGTCGTAAACCGGATTTCCTGCGCGAGGCCCCAATGCTGGAGGACTCGCAGGCCGGCGTAGGGCGCGAATTCATCCAGCACGTTCATGAGCAGATCCCAATGCTTGTCGAGCTGACCGACACGGCCCCGGGAGCGAACGGTAATGGCATCGAGCAACACGACCTTGCCGACGTCGTGGACGAGGCCCATCAGAAAAATCGATCGCGAGGGCAGATTGCCCGCACCGGCGGCCAGGGACTCGGCGAGACGCGCAGTGCCGACGGCGTGCTTCCACAGTTCCTGCATGAGCTCGCGGAAGATCGGGCTCGTCGCGCGATAAATGTTGGCCTGGGCAACGCAATGCGCTACGTTGGCCACCCCCCGCATCCCCAGCCGCGCACAGGCGAGCCTCATGTCCGCGGTCGCTTCGCGCCCGGCGAACGCCACACTGTTGGTGAGCCGGAGGATTCGCAGGCTCAGCGAGGTGTCCTCGTTGATTATCTGGGCGAGGTCCGCGCTCGTGGCCAAGGGATCGTTCGCGGCGTTAATGACCTGTTGCGGCGCGGCCGGGATGGTCGGCAATTGCTCGATCGATTTGTCCAGACAGGCGAACACGCCTTCCATCACCGAGCCGGGAGCGATGCGCGACGCTAGCGATTTTGGCGGGATAGCGCGCACAACGGCAATACCGTCCCCGCTTCCAGTTACGAGAAAGGCCTCGTGACAGGAAGCGCAGGAGTAAATCCGCGTCCCCTCCGCTCTCTCGGATTCTTCCGGTGCAGGAGCCGCGCATTTGGGGCACTCGGCGATCGAAGTCATGCGCCTCTTCCAATGGATGCCGATGCCTCGTGGCGGGCGGAGCGATGCGAAAACCAGCGCGGGAGCGAAGCAGCCTCCGCGTTCATGCGACAACCAGGAACGGATCAATCTTCGCGGGCTTGCTGGTGGAACGCGAGCCATCGCCTGTTACCAGGTAGGCTTCGTCGCAGGACCTGCACGAGAAGAGACGCAAGACACCCTGCTCTTCCGGAATCTCATTCGTGTCGGATGTACAGTATGGATAAGCGATCACGAGCAATCCCCCTCGCGCAAGAGCGAGCCGGCGCGCCCCACCGCTGTGACGGACTCTCCACTTCCGCCGACCGCCACCGCGATGATTTTCGCATCGCAACAATGTCCGCTGGATTTACATCTATAGGATTATACACGGAAAGTATTTTTTTCAGTATTTACGATTTACGCACCAAACGGAAGTAATTTGAGGTGTCAAATCAATCGATTGAGACCCGTAGTGTTCGAAAACCGAACAATAATGTCCAGACGACGGGA
Source organism: Candidatus Hydrogenedentales bacterium (assembly GCA_038916785.1). GTDB lineage: Bacteria > Hydrogenedentota > Hydrogenedentia > Hydrogenedentales > VFKU01. The sequence continues at coordinate 54,994 of JBCLBO010000008.1, forward strand.
CATGTTCTAGTCGAAGAGCGCGTCTACGAATTCGCGGGGATGGAAGGGTTGCAGGTCGTCGATGCCTTCGCCGACGCCGATGTACTTGATGGGGATACCGAGTTCCTTTTGGATGGCAATGACGATTCCGCCCTTGGCGGTGCCGTCGAGTTTGGTGAGGACGATGCCGGTGACGGGCATGGTCTCGGTGAATTTGCGCGCCTGTTGCAGGCCGTTCTGTCCCGTGGTCGCGTCGAGCACGAGGAGCACTTCGTGCGGCGCGCCGGGATGCACCCGGCCGACGACGCGCTGGATTTTTTTCAGCTCCTCCATGAGATTCACTTTGGTGTGCAGGCGCCCGGCCGTGTCGATGATGACGCAGTCCGCCTTGCGCGCGAGTCCGGCTTGGACCGCGTCGTGCGCGACCGCGGCGGGGTCGGCGCCTTCGTGCAGCTTCACGATGGGCACGCCGGCGCGGACGCACCAGACCTCGAGTTGATCCGAGGCCGCCGCGCGGAAGGTGTCCGCGGCGCCGATGATGACGTGCTTGCCCTCGGCCTTGAGCTTGGCCGCGAGTTTTCCAATCGTGGTCGTCTTGCCCGAACCGTTGACGCCCGTGACGAGCGTGACGTGCGGTGGCGACTCTGATTTCCAAGACAGGGTATGGTCCCCGGGCTCGATGGTCCCGGCGAGGATTTCCTTGAGCGCGGCGACGATGTCCTCGGAGGTCGCCAACTTTTTTTCGCGCGCGGTCTCGCGCAAGCGATCGAGAATATCGAGGGTCGTCTGCACGCCGATGTCGGCCTGGATGAGGATCGCCTCGAGGTCTTCGATGGTCTCGGCGTCGAGCTTGGGCCGCGTGCCGAGGGCCGAACGCACCCCGTCCACCAGGCCCGTCCGCGTTTTGCTCAGGCGCTCTCGCAGCCTGCCGAAGAAGCCCGGCTTCTCAGCCATGCGGGAAACCTAGCTGTGGCCGGCCGCTACGGGTGGGAGGAAGATTCGAGCGGGATTCGATCACGGTGCGGAGCAAATCCCTAGCGGACCCGGAAGGCGAAGAGTTCGGCCTGGCGGGTCGTGTCCTCGGTGCTGCTGCTCGCGTCCATCGCCACGATCCGGTGGCCGCCGGTGTCGAGCGGATCGGCCACGCCAAATCCGCGCACCTCGGCGCCCGTGTCGTCAATATATCCCGCCGAATTGCGGACGACGGGCCGAAACACCGGCGTTTCGCCTTGGCCCCGCTGGACGTCTTCGAGCCGCGCGGACCCGCGCACTTCCACCGCCGGCGTGCTCAACAGCGCGACAAAGAAAACACGCTCGCCGCGGCGTTGCAGCGCCGCCTCGCCGACGATCCGGTCCGGCGTAAGCGCGCCGGATCGAAACAGCGCGTAGCGGCCGTTGTAGTTGGATTCGGCAATGGGGTTTTCGAGCGCGTCCTGGATCTGCGCGCGCGTACTCGGATAGTCGCGCAACCCGGCAAGCAATTCGTCGTAGATCGCGGTCGTGGGTCCGCTCCACAGATCCTCTGCGGTCGGCCCGCCGATCGGCTCCTCGCTGAGCGCTTCGGTGAGCCCCGCCTCGATGCGCCTGACGCTGATCGCGGCGGCAATCACCAGCAGAATCCCCACGATGGACAGTACGCCGGTGAACAGGCGGACCGGGCTGACTTTGGTTTCGGCGGTCGCGGCCGTCTGCGCGCCGGCCAAGCGCTTGGCCCGCTGGTCCCGAAGGTTCTGTCCGCAAACATGGCACAGCAAGGTGCCATCGTTGTTCACCGTGCCGCATTGTTCACAGACGGCGTCGGCATCCACGCTTTGAAATCGTTGCGGGGAAGCGGAAGGTGCAGATTTCCCCTGGGAAGGATCCGGCATTGATTGGCCCCATTGCGGTTCGGCGGTAGTTTGTCAGAATTTCGGACAGGTTTCCAGTGCGGAAAGAAAAGGAAGGTCCGTAGATGACGCAGATTGGCGTAGATGAATCAAGAACTGTTTTGAACGTGACAACCTAATCTGGCCGGTAGCTTAGGTTTTTACAGTCATTCCGCAGACCGGCGGACCCGGGGTCGTTTAGGGGTGGAAGCGAGCGGGAACGGCGGGCTATTGACTCGGGGCTGGGGATTTGCTATTCTTAGCACTCGCTCTAGGTGGCTGCTAAGAAAAGCGCCTAAGTCCTTGGTTCTATTGCGTATCGAGTGAAGCCCGGGGTTGGCTGGCGTGGTTGGACACGCCAAAACGCCGGGCATGGGTTAGTTGGGTTGAGGCCTAAACACAAGCAATTGGAAGGGAGACATGCAATGAAGATTCGTCCACTGGGCGACCGCATCCTGGTCAAGCGCGAGGAACCCTCGGAGACCGTCCGCGGCGGGATCATCATTCCGGATTCGGCCAAGGAAAAACCGCAAGAAGCCAAAGTCGTCGCCGTCGGTAAGGGCAAGATCGACGACAACGGCAAGCTGATCCCGATGGAAGTGAAGAAAGGGGATCGCATCCTCATGGGCAAGTACGCCGGGACCGAAGTGAAGATCGACGACGTGGAACACATCATCATGCGCGAGGACGACGTACTCGCGATCATCGAGTAGCGGCGAAACCACTCTGACTCTGGAGGTTGAACGTACATGAGCGCGAAGCAACTGGAATTTGGCGAGGGCGCACGGCGCGGGATTTTGGCCGGCGTGACCAAGCTTAGCAGGGCGGTCAAGGCGACGCTGGGCCCCAAGGGGCGCAACGTGGTGCTCGAGAAGAAGTGGGGCCCGCCGACGGTGACCAAGGACGGCGTGACGGTCGCCAAGGAAATCGAACTCGAAGACAAGTATGAAAACATGGGCGCGCAGATGGTGAAGGAAGTCGCGTCGAAGACCTCCGACGTGGCCGGCGACGGCACGACGACCGCCACCGTGCTCGCGGAGGCGATTTTCCGCGAGGGCCTGCGCAATGTGACCGCCGGCGCGAACCCGATGGCGCTCAAGCGCGGGATCGACAAGGCGGTCGAGATCGTGGTGAAGAAGCTGGAGAAACTGAGCACGCAAGTGCGCGACGACCGCTCGATCATCAAGAATGTGGCGTCGATTTCGGCCAATAGCGACGAGGCGATCGGCGCGATCATCGCCGAGGCGATGGAGAAGGTCGGCAACGACGGCACGATTACCGTCGAGGAGGCCAAGGGCATCGAGACCACGCTCGACGTGGTCGAGGGCATGCAGTTCGACAAGGGCTACCTCTCGCCGTATTTCGTGACCGACAACGAGCGCATGGAAGCCGTGCTCGAGGGCGCGTATGTCCTCATTCACGAGAAGAAAATCAGCAACCTGAAGGATCTGCTCCCGCTGCTCGAGTTGATCGCGAAGAGCGGCAAGCCGCTCATCATCATCGCCGAAGACGTCGAGGGTGAAGCCTTGGCGACGCTCGTGGTGAACCGGATCCGCGGCACCTTCCAAGCGGCAGCGGTGAAGGCGCCCGGCTTTGGCGATCGCCGCAAGGCCATGCTGGAGGACATCGCCATTCTCACCGGCGGCATGGCGATTACCGAAGACCTCGGCCGCACGCTCGAAAGCGTCACGCTCGCCGATCTCGGCCGCGCCAAGCGCATCGTGATCGACAAGGACAACACGACGATCATCGAAGGTGCCGGCAAGAGCAAGGACATCGTCGGCCGCATCAACATGCTCAAGCGGCAGATTGAAGAAACGACCTCGGACTACGATCGCGAGAAGCTCCAAGAGCGCCTCGCCAAGCTCGCCGGTGGTGTGGCGGTGATCAACGTCGGCGCGGCGACCGAGATCGAGATGAAAGAAAAGAAGGCCCGCGTGGAAGACGCGCTGCACGCGACGCGCGCGGCCGTCGAAGAAGGCATCGTGGCCGGCGGCGGCGTGGCGCTGATTCGCTGCCAGGACGCGATCGACAACGCCAAGCTGACGGGCGACGAGCTCATCGGCGCGTTGATCGTGCGCCGCGCGCTCGAGGAGCCGCTGCGGATAATCGCGGCGAACTCCGGCGACGAAGGCGCGACGGTCGTGCAAAAGGTCAAGTCGCTCAAGGGCTCGATGGGCTACAACGCGGCCACGGGCGAATACGAAGACCTCATGAAGGCGGGAGTCATCGACCCAACTAAGGTCACGCGCACGGCCCTGCAAAACGCCGCGAGCGTCGCGGGCCTGCTCCTCACCACCGAAGTGCTCATCGCCGAAATCCCGGAGAAGAAAGACTCTCCGATGGGCGGCGGCCACGGCGGCGGCATGGAAGACATGATGTAAGCGATTCGAGTTTTTGATATAGCCCCCCTGCGGGCTTCGGCCCGCAGGGGGGGAGTTTTTTTGAGGCTCAGACGGCAAATTAAACGAGGCCGTGACGCGATGGGGCTTGCCGATCCGACAGCTACCTTCGTCTTGAAACGGTAATCGTTTGCGTGGCGTCTCAGGGTTTTGGCGGTAATCGAACTTTTTATCTTATTGACAGTACTGGAGGGGGGGGGGTAGTCTATGCCTTCAATGCGTCAGGGCTGAGGAGATCGAAGATGCGTGGACAGTATTGGGTAATTTCGAAACATTTGGTGATCGGCGTCGTGTGCGCGTGTCTTGTGGCGGCGGCGGGCGGCGCAAGTGCGCAGACGGTGACGTATTCACTGGGGACTTCGAGCGACATGCTCGACGCCGCGTTCTACGCCGGTGAATCGAACGACGGGACAGACGTGACCTCGCGATTCGTGCTCAATGTCGGCGTGAACAATGCGGGGACTCAGGCGATATTTTGGGGTATCAACGTGTGTCCTTGCGCACCGGGTATTGACAATTTCGACCAAATGCTCTACATCGTGGACATCGGTTCTCCGTCGAGCTGGCGGCGTCTTGGCCCCAGCCAATCTTACAACATAACCAACTACGACGGAATCAGGTGGGCGCCCAACGATCGTGCAGTTCTTCTCAATGAAAACCGATACGACGTCGATACTGGAACGTTCCTCGGTTCGCCGTCGATTCGCGGTTACGGATTCTTCACAAACAGTTTCACGCGAAAGGCTTCCGACAACTGGCTTGTGGCTGACACGCTACTTGCTCCGCAAAACAACGAGATCGTGTTTCTGCCGGTCCACTCGGATGGAACCGAGGATGTTTCTCGCGATCCTGTCATCGTTACCCGCCTCGGGCTTACGCAGTCATTGCTTGGACAACCCCTAATTTTCCCGAGTGTATCCAACGACGGCACGGCCGTGGCGTTTAATGTTTGGGAACCAGCGACCACGCCCGACACATTTGACATTTACGTTCTCGAAGACATTGAATCCATCCTAAGTGCTCCGAAGATTCCGGGTACGGACTTTTCTTCGCTGGCGCCGACGAGTCTGTCAGATCTTCGAATTGTCGATTTTCGCGCGTCGGAGAGTTCGCATCCCGCTCTCATACCCAACTTCAGCCAGGACGGGACTCTTGTGTTTTATAGCGAAGACTATAACGACGCGCTTGAGACGACCAACTTATACCAGAGTATCGCGGATGGCGATTGGGACATCCTTGTCGCGAATCGAGACGGCACGGGGGATGTGCGATTCAATTTGGCCCAGAATCAGGGAACAGTGGTTCCCTTCCCTACAGGATCGAGAATGACTTACGTGCAGGGCTCGGCGGGCTCGCCGAATATGCACATTCTTGCGACCACTCTTGTCGCCACTTCAAACATTGAAACGGATACTACGCAACTACCCCAAGGCGGCACGACGGCCGTGATCGGCGGCAACATTGTGACGTTATCCTTTACGTTGACGGACAGCGCGGTGCAGGTGACTGCTCCAATGACTCTTGGGGACGCGAGCGGGACAACAATTGAACTGCCTTCGGATCAAGTCATCAATTTCCCCTCGGGCACTACAATGCCTGAAATTTCCATCTTTACACCGATCGATCCTGTGGGGAATCACCAGCTGCCGGATTTCGCCACGCAGATCCCGGTGATCCGGACATTTGGTCCTCCGGGGACGCAGTTTGCGCCACCAATCAGCATCACGATCACGTACTCCGACGCGGAAGTGGCGAACATACAAGACGAATCGGGCATGATCCCCTATCTCTACAACGTCGGGACTCAGAAATTCGAACCGCTTGACGCCCAATTCCTGGGCAGCGTTGTCGTGGACGTGGACGCCAATACGCTGACCTTCCAGACTGACCACTTTTCGACCTATGGAATCGGGTTCAGTGTCGTGATCGCACCGCAGCGGCCGTGGGCTCTCTACGCGCTCGCTGGTGCTCTGGGCATCACTGCCCTGTGGCTACTTATCCGTAGAAGGCGACGAGCGTCGCCAGCCTGCTGCTGACCACCAAAGTGCTCATCGCCGAGATCCCGGAGAAGAAAGACGCTCCGATGGGCGGCGGCCACGGCGGCGGCATGGAAGACATGATGTAAGCGATTCGCATTCTGATCGTTCTCCGTCCCGCGGGTTTACGCCCGCGGGGCGGTTTTTATTTTTACTCCGTGGCGGCGTCCCGTTTATGCTGGAGAGGAATGAGGCGAGTCCGCGGCGGGGCCGCGGGCGTCACGCGGAGGGTGCTTTGATGGTTGCGAAGAAAACGCGGGGTGTGCCGCGGGCCAAGGGGGTGTCCAAGGGGCGCGGTAAAAAGGTCGCGGGGCTGGGCACGGCCCAGCCCGTGTATACGATGGACAGTTTTCTCTCGGGATCGTTTCGCGGGGGCGGGCGGCGGAAAGCGGTGGACGAGGCGCAGGCGTTGATGTACGACGCGTGGGAGGCGCCGACCCGCAAGCGGGCGCTCGAGCTGTGCCAGAAGGCGCTGGAGGTGTCCGCAGACTGCGCCGACGCATACGTGATGTTGGCACAGAAGGCGCATTGGCTCCAGGAAGCGGTCGCGATTTACCGAAGAGGCGTCGCGGCCGGCGAGCGGGCGATCGGCAAGAAGGCGTTCAAGGAGAACGTAGGACACTTCTGGGGGATACTGGAGACCCGGCCGTATATGCGCGCGTTGCAGGGGCTGGCGATGACGCTGTGGGAGGATAGACAACGCGAGGAGGCCATCGAGCATTTCTGGGAACTGCTTCGGCTCAATCCGAACGACAATCAGGGCAATCGCGATCTGCTTATGCCGCGCTTGATCGAACTCGGGCGCGACGAGGACGCCGAGCGGCTGTATAAACAGTACCGCGAAGGCATAACGGCCGGGTGGAAATACTCGAGGGCGCTGCTCGACTTCCGCAAGCACGGGGATTCCGCGGTGTCCAAGAAGTCGTTGCGTCAGGCGTTGAAGCAAAACCCGCACGTGCCGGCATTCGTGCTTGGACGCAAGAAAATGCCCCGATACCTTCCCGAGTCTTTCGGTTTTGGTGACGAGAACGAGGCCATTGGATACGCCTTCGGCGACAAGGCCGCCTGGAAGGCAACGCCCGGAGCGCTGGAATGGCTCGCCGCCACGGCGAAGGCGAAATAGTCCGGCGAGTAAGAGATTCGGGGAGGGCCGCCGTCTGGACGTAGTGACGTGATTGCTCTGAAATTCGCCGCGACTAGAGCAAATTAACCACCGATGGATACTGATGGACACGGATAACTTCCGTAAAAAGGGATCGATCCAGAGTTCGATCGTATCAATCGTCTATTAAATAAAACGCTCTGTACTTCGCCCTGCGGGTTTCGGCCCGCGGGGCGGATTTCGTTTGCGGCGGGACTCGCGCGGGACGGGGGATTGCCTACAGCGTTTTAACCAATTATGGACACGGTCAGACTCTCGGAGGTCCCGATTTTGAGGGAGTGATCAGTATCTACCGGTGGTTAATTGGCCTAGACTGGCCCTGGCGGTTCGGCATTTTTTTTAGTTTCGGGGCCTACCGCTATTGTCAAACTATGGGCCTATCCTTTATACTGTGAAGCATTGTAGTGGGACGGTGTATCGTTCATATTTGTGCTTTGTGTCTCTATTCGTTGGGATGGGCGACACTGGATTGAGGCGGGGCGCAGGGGGGCTTCATGGCTTCGTACGACGCGTTTGCGGACATCTTTCATGTATTGCGGGCCGTGCCGGCCATACTTTTTGCATTGAATGGGGAAGGCCGTGTGGCGATGTGGAACGCCGAATCGGAGGCCGCGTTCGGGGTGAAGGCCTCGGAGCCCTCGGGCGCACGCTGGAGGAGCTGCGGCTGGGGTGGGATGAGGCGGCGGTCGGAGAGCTGATGCAGCGGGCCGGGACTGCGGATGTGCGATCGCGGGGGCGGAACGGCCGGCCGCGGACGTTGCGGTTATCGGTGACCCCCATCGGGGTGAATGGCGGTGGGCCGGTCGGGACGCTGATTACTGCGCGGGACATTACGCAGCAGGTGGAATTGGATGCGCAGGTGCGGCAGGCGCAGAAGTTGGAGGCCATAGGGAGACTGGCCGCGGGGATTGCGCATGAAATCAATACGCCGGCGCAGTTCGCGGGTCATAACCTGTATTTCCTTGAAAGCGCGTTCGGGAAAATCGTGGGCGTGTTGTCGGAGTACCGGGATTTTCTGGCGCGTGCCCGCGCCGGAGAGTTGGACGTCGAAACGATTGCGGCGGCGGCGGAACGTCTGGAGAAACTGAAAATTGACCTTTTGATACGTGAGACTCCGAAAGCGATTTCGCAGGCGACCGAGGGAATCAACCGGATTTCGGAGATCGTGGGGGCGATGCGCGAGCTGACGTACTCCGGCGCCAAGGAAAAGGTCGCGACGGACATCAACCAGGCGCTTCAGAACGCGATTTTATTGTCGAGCAGCGAATGGAAGCTTGTGGCGGAGGTGAAGACGGAACTGGATCCAGCATTGCCGTTGGTGCCTTGTCTTCCGGGCGAGATCAGTCAGGTTTTTGTGAACATCATTGTGAACGCCGCCCAGGCGATCACGGGAGCCAAATCGGCCGTAGAGCCGGGACGCGTGGACACGATCACGGTACGCACCCGGACGGACGGAAGATGGGCCGTGATCGAGATCGCGGACACCGGGCCGGGAATTGCGGAAGAGTTCCACGAATTGGTGTTCGATCCGTTCTTCACAACCAAGGGAGTGGGTGAGGGTACGGGCCAAGGCCTGGCGATTGCGAGATCAGTCGTTGTGGACAAGCATGGGGGCGAGATTTCGTTTGACAGCCGGCCGTTGAATGGGACGATGTTCCTAATTTGTCTGCCGTTGAGTTCCGGAGAAGCGTTGGCCACGTAGCGCATGGGGGCAGGGGGGAATCCATGTCAATCCGCATACTTTTTGTTGACGACGACGAGAAGGTATTAGAGGCGATTCAGCGCTGGCTGTTCGACAAGACGGACGACTGGGAGCTGGAGTTCGCCACGAGCGGCGCCGAAGCCTTGCAGCTTTTCGAGGCGCACCCCTTTGATTTGGTGGTGGTTGATCTGCTGATGCCGGGAATGGACGGCGTGGAGTTGCTGACCCGGATACGGCAGAATTCACCGCAAACCATCCGGTTTGTGTTGTCCGGCCGGGTCGATATCTATTCAGCGGACCGGGCGTTGCGGGTGGCGCACCAGCTACTGAGCAAGCCGTGCAAGCCGCAGGATTTCTACGAGGCGATTGAACGCGCGCTGGGGGTGCAACAGAGCTTGAAGGATGAGCGTTTGCGGAGTCTGGTGGCGGGGATGGAGTCGCTGCCGAGCCAGCCCGAGTACTACGCCGAATTGATGCAGGCGCTGGAGGGCAAGGAGTCGTCGGCGGAGCAGATCGCGTGGCACATTAGCCGGGACGTGGCGATGACCACGAACATACTGCGTTATGCGAACTCGGCGGTATTCGGGTTCCGACAGCCGGTGACGGACATCGCGCGCGCCGTGGTGGTGTTGGGCACGAGCATGGTGCGCTCGATGACGCTGCTCGGGCAGATACATTCCTACGCGGACAAGAGGAAGATGCCGCCGCACTATTCGGCCTTGGCCTTCGCGCAACACGCATTGTCCTCGGCCGTGATCGCGCGGGCAATAGCGAGCCATGAATCGGACGACATGCTGGTGTCGCAGGGGGCGTTTACGGGCGGATTGCTTCACGATGTGGGCAAAGTAGTCCTTGGGGCGGAATTCGCGGCGGAATACGAGATGCTTCACGAAGCCGCGCGCGAATCGCACACGAGTCTGGTCGAGGCGGAGAAGGAGTTTTTCGGAGCGACCCATGCCGAGGTGGGGGGATACCTGCTGAATTTGTGGGCGCTGCCGACGCTGGTGGTCGAGTCCGTGTTGTATCACCACACGCCGGGCGCGAGCCGGGCGCATCGTTTTGTACCGTTGACGGCGGTGCACTTCGCGAATGCGTATTTACACGGACAGCAGGGAGAGGCCGGCGCGGATGAGGCGCTGGACCGGGATTTTCTGAGGCGAACGGGCCTGATGGAACATGTGCCGGCTTGGGAGCGCGTTTCGCGCGAAGTGGGCGTGGGGGCCGGTGTATGAGCAGCGAACGGGTGATGTTCGTGGACGACGACCAGGCGACGCTGGACACGTATGAGCGCCTACTGATGGACCATTTGCCGGTGGAGACGGCGTTGGGCCCGCGGGAGGGTCTCGAAAGAATACAGAAGAACGGGCCGTATGCGGTGGTGGTGTCGGACCTGCGCATGCCCGAGATGGACGGCATCGAGTTTCTGATGGAGGTCAAGAAACGCCATCCGCAGACGGTGGCGATCATCCTTACGGGGAACGCGGATTTGACGGCGGCGATCGCGGCGGTGAACACGGGGCAGGTCTTCCGTTTTTTGACGAAGCCGTGTCCACCGGCGCAAATGGTGGAGGGGATTGCCTCGGGCATCAAGCAATACCGGCTGGAGCGGGTAGAGGGTGAGCTACTGGATCAGACGCTGAAGGGCTGCGTCAAGGTCTTGACGGACATTATCGAGGCGATCCATCCGCAGGTGTTTGCGAGCTCGGAGTGGATGCGCGAATCCATCACGGCGCTCGCGTGGGGCATGGACATCTCGGAGACCTGGGAGCTCGAGATGGCGGCGATGCTGGTGGATATCGGGATGGTGGTCGTGCCGGCGGGGGCACTCGATAAATTCAAGTCCGGTATGGTGTTGACGCGTGAGGAAAACCGCCTGTTCGCAACCATCCCCGAATTGTCGCAGAAATTGGTGGGTCATATTCCACGGATGGAGAATGTGGCCCGGATCATTTCGTGCGTGCGCATGGACTACAACGCAGGCAGACACCCGGAGAACGGCGCGGCGGGCAACGACATCCCGCTGGGCGCCCGCATGCTCCGGATCATTCGCGACTTGAGGTCCTTCCGGGAGCGGAACGCGTCGCTCGCGTCGGCCCTGCGAAAGATGCAGGAGATCTCCGGGGTCTATGATCCGGATATTTTGAAGGTGGCGATAGAAGTGTTTGGGGCCGTGCAGACGGTCTCCGAGGACAAGACGATCCTTCAATTGACGATTCAAGACCTTCACGAGGGCGACGTTGTCCTCGAAGACGTGAAGGACAACGACGGGGTGTGTCTGGTCCGGCAAGGGACGCGGGTGACGCGGGTGATTATTCAACGATTGCGAATCTACAATCAGCTCATGGGGTTGGAGTGCCACATCAAGGTTGATCGCCGCTTGAAGTGAGCGCGGCGGCATGGACGACAGGATCTAAACGATTCGAGTTCTGGATTTAACCGCCCTGCGCGCCCCGGCGCGCCGAGCGGGTCCTCATTTTTGCGCGAAAAATCTTGTGTTCCATAGTTAGCGCGCGGCTATTCAGTCCGAGGTCTCCCGGTCGCGCGTTGACACACTCCCTGTTCTCCACTATCCTGTTTTGGCGGCGCATTGAGTTTGGAGGAGAGGCTGTGGCGCGGTTTTCATGCGGTGGTGTCGCCCTGTGCGCGTCGCTCCGGCAAGTTCCCCCCGGTCTGGCCCGGGCCGGATTGATCCTCTCCGCCGTTCTTATTCATGGTCTGTCGTTCGGCGACTATATCTATTGGTCCGACAATAACACCGGGAAGATCCAGTTCGGCGACACGCGGGGCAGCGGGTATGGCGGGCCGATCACGTATTACGATTTCACCGATGGCCTGGTGTTTCCGCGGGGCATCGCGCTCGATTTGACCAATCGCCAGGTGTATTGGAGTGACGCGGGGACCGACACGATCAACCGCGCCAACCTCGATTGGATGAGCACGCCGGTGGCGATCCTGGACTCCTCCGACGGTCTTGTGAATCCGCTCGACCTTGCGCTCGACATCCCGAACGGGTTCATCTACTGGACCGATTCGAGCGCATCGAAGGTGTCGCGGAGCGTGCTCGACGGATCGGGCGTCATCGTGCTGTTCGATTTCCTCGACGGGCTGGTGCAGCCGGTCGGCGTGGCAATTGACGTGCCCGGGAACAGGATTTACTGGTCGGACGCGAACGCCTCCGTAATCCAGGTGGGGAATCTGGACGGTTCCGGCGTACCGGCGACGGTGTATAACTCGTCCGACGGCCTCGTGCTCGTGCAGCACCTCGCGCTCGATTCGACGGCCACCACTCTCTACTGGACCAATATCTCCTTCGGTTCCTTCCCGGAAATCTGGGCGGGCAATGCCGACGGATCGGGTTCGCCGATCATTCTGTTCGACGGCACAGATGGCCTGGATTCACCGGCCGGGATCGCGCTCGACGAGATCGACGGAAAGCTCTATTTCGCCGACCCCGGCTCATCGACGATCCAGGTGGGCAACTTGGACGGCAGCGGATCGCCGTCGGTGGTCTACAGCGCCGGGAACGGACTTGCTCTTCCCGAAGGCCTGGCCTTTGAGGAAGCCCCGCTGCCGGTGCCCTCGGGCGGCGCGCCCGCTGCCGCGGCGATCGCTCTTGCATTGGCCGCGATCGGTGCGGTGTCGCTGCGGCGTGCTCGCGCGATTTGGTAGTTCCGTTTCCTTGCGCGGGCTTGGCGCAATTGCCTAGACTGTAGAGGCCTGTCGAGTGCGTTTCGCGAAGCGAAACTTCGGCGGGCGAGGACGCCCGCCCCACCTGTAAATAGTTATTCACTCGGCGAATCGTATCGCTCGGGCGGGTGCGCAGAGTAAGAGCATCTAACAGAAGGCAACGAAGAGAACAAAGAACCGATCATTTCGGTTTGGTGGGGTTGAGGCTTTCCTGTACGAAAGGCCTGTAACGAATCCCAACATTCGTAGCATGGGCGGCTCGCCCATGCGGGTGCATCGCAATTGAGTCGGGTAATGTTAGAGGCTCTAAATATTTTCAACATCGATTCTTTCTTTGCTTACTTTCTTTCTTTTCCAAGAAAGAAAGTAAGGGGGTGGCGGTGATTGAGGTTCGGGGGTTGACGAAACGCTACGGGCCTTTCGAGGCGGTCGCCGGGGTGTCGTTTTCAGTGCAGCGCGGCGAAATTGTCGGGTTCCTCGGGCCGAACGGCGCCGGCAAGACGACGACGCTGCGCATCCTCACCGGTTTCATGCCCGCGACTAGCGGGACGGCGATCGTCGCTGGGTACGACGTGCACCGCGAGCCGCTGCAGGTGAAGCGCAGCGTCGGCTACCTTCCCGAGAACGTGCCCCTGTATCCCGAGATGCGCGTGCGGTCGTACTTGCAATACGTCGCGGAGGTGAAGGGTGTCGCTCGGCGGGCGCGCGCGGCCGAGGTGGCCCGCGTGGTCGAGCGCTGCGGGCTCGGCGAGATGCGCGAACGGATCATCGGCCATTTGTCGAAGGGATACAAGCAGCGCGTGGGCCTGGCGCAGGCGCTGGTCGGCAATCCGCCGGTGCTCATCCTCGACGAACCGACGGTCGGGCTCGACCCGAAGCAGATCATCAGCATCCGCGAGACGATCCGCGCGCTTGCGGACGAACACACGGTGCTGCTGAGCACGCACATCCTCCCCGAGGTGGCGATGCTGTGCCACCGCGTGGTGATTCTCAATCGCGGGCGCATCGCCGCGGAGCAGGACCTCGCGCAGATGGCGCCGGGGCGTTCGCTCGAGGATCTCTTTCTCGCGGCGATTTCGGCCGAAGGAGCGTCGGCGGCATGAGCCGGGCTTGGGCCGTGACCAAGCGCGAGCTGCGGGCGTACTTCACCACGCCGATCGGCTACATCGTGCTGGGCCTATACGCGCTGGTGGCGGGGCTGGGGTTCACGGCGCAGTTTCTCTTCTACGCGGTGATGACCGAATCGCCGATGAACTACGAGTACGCCGCCGTGCCGAATTTCGAGGAGACTTTTTTGAGTCCGTACCTGACCTACTGCGGACTCATCTTCATGTTCATCGTGCCGATGCTGACGATGCGGCTCTTCGCCGAGGAGCGCAACCTGGGCACGATCGAGCTGCTGTTCACGCACCCGCTGCACGACCGCGACATCGTGTTCGGAAAATTCGGCGCGGGCCTCGTTCTCGTGCTGTCTATGGTCGCGCTGCTCATCGTCGAGGTGCTGCTCGTCTACCGCTATACGCAGGTCGAGGCCGCCGTGCTCGCGCTTGGGCTGGTGTCCGTGTCGCTGATGGGCGCCG
>JBCLBO010000009.1:0-68297 GCA_038916785.1 Candidatus Hydrogenedentales bacterium
TTCTGGCACCCCTCCAGGGTGCAAGAAAAATTTCGGAACCCGATCCGGGGGTCTGCGCGCTGCTCCGACCCCCGGCTAATTTCTGGCAACCCTCCGGGTTGCAGGAGGGGTCTACTGGCGGGTCGAGTCGAATCGATTAGAGCAAATTATCCACCGATAGATGCAGATGGACACCGATAACCGCAATAAAATTGAAAGGAGTCTGGTCCCGATCGTATCGATGATTTGTTAAAATACTCTAGCACTCATTCGCGCCGCAGATTTAACACGCTCAGCCCTTGCGCTGTGCGAATTCCGGCGATGAGAGAATCATCTGCTCCAGCGCCTCGGGGTCGGCGCCGCGCCCGCCGGCGCTGAGCTGGCCGCCGCCGTCGATCACGACGATTTCGCCGGTGATCCATGTGGCCGCGGGGGAGCACAGGTATACCGCGAGGTCGGCCACTTCGTCCGGGCGGCCGGGGCGGCCCAGCGGGATGCCGCGCAGTCCGCTGAGGTCTCCGGCAAGCGCGAAGGCCTTCTTCACGCCCTCGGTCTCGACATAGCCCGGCGCGATCGCGTTCACGCGGATATTGTGCCGCGCCCACTCGATGGCGAGCGTGCGGGTGATCGCGTCGATGCCGGACTTGGCCGCGCAGGCGGGCAGCATGCAGGCCCAGCCGGAGAGGTGCAGGGTCATGCTGATGCTCAGGATGCTGCCGCCCTGTTTTTTGAGGTACGCGTAGGCCTCGCGGCAGCAGTGGAAGGTGCCATACAAATCGATCTCGAGCACCGCCTTCCACTGGTTGTCGCTGAGCATGTGCGAGGGAAAATAGAAATTTCCCGCGGCGTTGTTCACCAAAATATCGAAATGGTCCCCGCCCAGGCCCTTGGCCGCGGCCGCGAAACACTCGCGCACCGAGGCCGGATCGCGCACATTGAGCGCCAGCCCGATCGCGCGGTGGCCGTGCGCCTTCGTGATTTCCGCGGCCTGTTCTTCGCAGAGGTCCTTGCGCCGGCTCGCAATCGCCACGTCGGCCCCGGCCATCGCCAGGTGATTGGCGATGGCCAGGCCGATGCCGGACGCGCCGCCGGTGATCAGCGCGCGCTTGCCTTGCAGGATGTCGTTCCGAAAAATCGACAGCGTACTCATGATTCAGGCCCGGACTTTGTACCAGTTGTCGCGATATTCGAGGCTGCGCCGAAAGAAACCAATCCCGAAGAAGAGGAACACAGCAGCGAGCACATTTGCGGAGACGTTCGCCAAGGCAAGGGAGTAGTTGATTCTGCTCTCGCCGAACACGTAGTCCGTTAGCACTCCCACGGTCAACGGACCAAGCCCGATACCAATCAGGTTCACAACAAAGAGATACACCGCGGAGGCTTGGCCCCGCATCTGGTTCGGCATCATCTCCTGGATCGCCGCCGGCGCAACGCCAAATGGCATTCCGATCGCGAAAATTGACGGAATCAGTATTGCAAACGCCACCCATTCGTTGCTCATAAGCGGAAACAGAATTCCGGCCGGCAAGTGTAGCAATGTTGCTGCGAATCCAACACGCATCTTTGAATCCGTGTACCCGCGCCGCGCCAGCCAATCGGCAAGCTGTCCGCCGAAGATGATCCCGCCGGAGCCGAAAATAATCACGGCAATTCCATATCGAAGCCCGACTTCAGCCCCCGTCCAATCGTGCACGCGCATAAAAGTCGCAGGAACCCAGAATGCCCCCGCGTATCCGATGAAGGACATAAACGCGAAACCGACGCAATGGCATAGGAATGTTTTCCAATTTGCGCCGACATATTGCATCACTTCGCTGAAGGGTATGGAAGAGTGAGCGGCACCTTGCGCCTTCGCAACACCGCGACGTATCGGCTCGCGGATGGTGTAAAGCATTAGGGTGAACACCATGCCCGGCAAACCGATCGCGAAGAACACCAATTGCCAAGGACGGACTTGACCTACGATGGGAAATTCGTACGACGCATGAGTCGTCGCAAACTCCACGAGCAGACCGCTAACGATTGACGCAATCCCTGAGCCGATGTAAATCCCCGCACCGTATACGCTGATAGCGAACGCCAAGCGACCCGGCTTGAAATAGTCGGCAATCATAGAATACGCACTGGGGGAAAGAGTCGCCTCGCCGATGCCCACGCCGACCCGAAAGATCAGCAAATGCTGGTACGTTTTTGCAAGGCCGCAGGCCGCTGTCGCTAGGCTCCACAGAAAGAGACCAATCGCAATGATGGTCCGCCGACTGCGCGAATCGGCCAGTCGCCCTAACGGAATTCCGAACAGCGTATAGAAGACCGCGAAGGTGGTTCCTCCCAGGAATCCCATCGCCGTGTCGGATATCCCGAGGTCTGCCTTGATTGGACCGACCAAATACGCCAGCACCTGCCGGTCGACGAACGAGAAGATGTAGACGATCATCAGAATGATGACGACGTACCATGCGTATCCCTCCTTTGGAAACGGTTCCTCCTCCGCGTGCGCGCCCGCCTTCGATCCCACTTGCTCTTGGCTCGCCGCCATGTCGCCCTCCTTCGTCCCGGTCACGAAAGCGGCCAGCATGGACAAAAGGGCCGCGCGATTGCAAGCGCTTCGGCTGTCCCGGCGCGGCGCCTAGCGGCCCGCCTCTGCGAGGGTCTTCTGCAATGCGAGCGCGCGCTCATATGCCGGATCGCGACGCAATGCCTCGGTGCAGAAGTAGCGCGCCCGGTCAGCCTGTCCCAGTGCGAAGTGCGCGGCGGCGAGATTGGTCAGAATCACCGGATCGTCCGGCGATCGCGCGACCGCGCGCTGCAAGGTCTCCAGGGCCTCCTGGTTTCGACCGAGCATCATCAGCGCCGCGCCGCGATCCGAGAGCGCTTCGACGTGGTCCGGTTTTGTGCGCAGCGCCAGGTCCAGGCGCTCGAGCGCCGCTTCGTACAGCCCGTAGCGGATCAGCGCCGACCCCCAGGCCGTGTTCGCGTCGGGGTCCTCGGGCCACTCGATGGTCATCGCGCGGCAATAGAGTAAGGCGTCGTCCAGCCGGCCCTGGCGAATGGCGACGATCGTCAGGTTCAGGCGCGTGGTGCGATCTGTGGGCCGCAGGCGGATGGCCGTCTCGAGTTCGCGCCGTGCGGACTCCAGATCGCCGCGCTGTATATACGCCTCGCCGAGCGAACTGCGCGCGATCACGCTCTCCGGCGTGATCGCCACGGCATGCGACCATAGCGCGACGCTGTCCCGCCAGTGCTGCGTCTGCCGATGCGCGACGGCCGCGCTCGCGGCGACGGCCAGCGCCGCCGCAATCGCAACCACGCGTGTGCTCCCCGGCCAGCGCATGCACAAGGCGCGGAGCGACCAGGCAAAAATAATCAGCACGCCGATCTGCGGCAGATACGTGTAGCGATCCGCCATCGACTGCGCGCCGACCTGCACCAGGCCGATCACCGGGACCAACGTGCCCAGATACCAGAGCCACCCCACGGCCGCCCACGGCGCGCGCCGGGCAACATACAAGACGCCCGCCGTGATCGCCGCCAACACGATCGCCGCGATCACGACCTGCGCCGCGGGGACACCCTTCTCCGGAAAGGGATAGAGCGGGATCAAATCCGCGGGCCACACCGTCTTGCCGAGGTAGGCCGCGTACGACGTGATCGCGTTCGCCGCGCGCCAACTCATCGGCAGCGCCTCGGTGGTCGAAACCGCGCCCGACCCCTGCTGGATCGACACCGTAGCCACGCTGACCGCGATCGCCGGCAGCAGCAGCGGCAGCTTTTCTACTACCAGCCACCAGAATCCCGCGCCCCGCCGCTCGTCATCCCGCCGCGCCCCATCCCGCCGATCATCATACCGCTGCGCGCCATGGTCCCGTAGGGGCGGCCCCCCGTGGCCGCCCAAGTTTTCCCCGGCGAACCCGCCGGCCGCGCGCACGCGCCGCAGCGGCCACACGTCCATGAGCAACAACACAAACGGCACTGTCACCGCCATCGGCTTGGCGAGCAGCGCCGCGCACACGCCGAGAAACACCAGCGCATACCGCATCGCGCCGGGGCGCCGCGCGTACGTGGCGTAGGCGAGCAAGGTGAACATCCAGAACAGTCCGCAGACGACGTCCTTGCGCGAGGAGACCCACGCGACGGACTCTGCCCGCAGCGGATGGATCGCGAAGAGCGCGGCGACCAGCGCGCTGGGCCATACGTCGCCCGTTGCGCGATACAAGAACAGGAAGAGCAGCACCACCGCCGCTGCGTGAAACGCAACGTTCGTCCGGTGATAGCCCCCGGGACGGAGTCCATGAACCTCATAGTCCACCAAGAAACTCAGGGCTGTGAGCGGGATGTAGTTTCCCACCAGGGTCGTCGTAAAGGCCCAACGGACGCCGTCCGGCGTCAGGCCCTGGCGAAGTCCCGGCGCGTTGGAGACATGCCCAGCGTCGTCGTAGTTGACGAAGTCGAAGGTGCGGGTCTGCCAGAAAACCGCGCAGACCAGGACAACGAGTCCGATCGAAATGAACGCCGCGCGCCGCATCGCCCCATCCTAACAGCCCGCGGATTGCCGCGCGTAGTCGGCGCGGCCCGGCCGCGCCGGTGTGTTAAACTTCAGGCGTGGAACAGGTGGTTCGCAAATCCAAAGGAAAAACCGGCATCGGTTTGTGCGCGATCATACACGTCGAAGGTTCCTGGCCTACCGGCGGGGAGATTCTTCGCTCCGCTCAGAATGACAAAAGAGGGGATATTCCGGTGCGGGGAATTGCGCACGTGTCTGCTAAGAAAACAATTCGGCTCACGCGGAGGAAATGAGGCGCGGAGGGGTTTGGTGGCACGGGCTTCCAGCCCGTGCGGGGCGCGCGCGACTCGGGGGATATGACGACCTGTACTCGGCAGGAAACGAGGATTTCGGCTCATTCTTCATCGGCCGGAGACCGATGCTACACAAGGTCGGCGTTATTCTTTCTGCAGACTCCGGCCAAAGGCCGGTGGGAACTCAGAATGACGAGTTGAACAAAATCTTCCGCAAGAATGAAACAAGAATGAAAAGTGTCTCAGGAATGTGAAAGGCTATTTAGCGGAGCAGCTGCTTCACGCGACTGGACCAAGGCCGATCGCACGGACTCTCAAATGAGCCGCTTTGTTCTCATCGGCCTCGACGGCGCGGACCCTGCGCTGGTCGAGGAGGGCATCGCCGCGGGCCGCCTGCCGCATCTCGCGCGGATGGCGGCGCGTGGCGCGCTGCTGCCCTGCCGCAGCACGACGCCCTGCGCGACTTTTCCCGCATGGACGACCTGCGTGACCGGCGTGAACCCCGGCAAACACGGCATCCTCGATTTCACCTGCATGACGCCGGGCGCCTACGCGTTGCAATTCGTCAACGCCACCTGGCGGCGCGCGCCCGCCCTGTGGAACATACTCTCCGCCGCCGGCAAACGCGTCTGCGTGCTCGGCGTCCCCGCGACGTATCCGCCCGAGCCGGTCAACGGCGTCATGGTGTCCGGCTTCGACTCCCCCGTGTGCACCGCCGTCGATCGCTCCTTCGTTCGTCCCGCCTCCGAGTTCGAGACGGTCAAGGACTGGCGCTTCGCGGATTTCCAGGAGACCGGCATCGGCCCCGGCTGGCACGCGATGGCGCTGGATCGCCTACTGCGCGGCATCGCGGCGAAGGAACGCATCGCGATCGAGTTACTTCGCCGCGAGCCGTGGGATTTTTTTATGTGCGTGTTCGGCGAGAGCGACACCGTCGCGCACCACTTCTGGCTCTTTCACGATCCCAAGTCGCCGCGACACCGGCCCGGTTTCGAGTCCGCCATCCGCGATGTGTACTCGCGGCTGGACGCCGCCGCCGGCGCGATCATCGAGGCCGCCGGGCCCGATACGACGATCGGCATCGTCTCCGATCACGGCTTCGGCGGCGCGGGCACGGGCGTTGTACATCTGAATAACTGGCTCGCCGAGCGCGGCCACCTCGCCTTCGCGCCCGAGCGCGGCGGCCTGCTCAAGCGCGCGGCGATGGCGTTCGCGCCGGACGCGTGGCGCGGCGCGCTATTCCGTCGATTCAATGCGCTGGCGGCCCGCGCCGAAGGCGCGTCTCGATTCGCGGGGATCGATTGGCCGAATACCCGCGCGTGGTCCGAGGAGTTGAACTATTTTCCGTCGGTCCGCATCAACCTGCGCGGCCGCGAACCGCAAGGCCAGGTCGCTCCGGACGATTACGCTTCGTTCCGCCGCGACCTGTGCGCGGAACTCGAATCGTGGGACGTCATCGCGCATGCGTGGCCGCGTGAGGCCTTGTTCGACGGCCCCTGCGCCGGCCGCTCGCCGGACATCGTGCTCGAACTCGCGCTCGAGGACGGATACAGTCCCTGCTGCCTGCGCGCGCGCGGCGGACCGGCATTTCGCCGCCTACGCCCGGACGAGTATCTCGGCGGCAAGGAGCGCGGCATGACGGGAAACCACCGCCCGATCGGCCTCTTCGGGCTCTCCGAGCCCACCGCCGCGCGCGAGTGCTCGCTGCTCGATGTCGCGCCCACCGTGCTCGCGGCCTTGGGCGTGAGCGGCCCTCCGATGGAAGGCCGCGCGCTGATCGGCGGCGGCGAGCGGGCCCATCAACCTGCCGTCGCTTTCGCCGCCTCCGAGCATGTCTACTCCGCTGCCGAATCCGCCGCGATCGAAGAGCGGCTGCGCCACCTGGGTTACTTTGAGTAGGCCGCTGAACATCGCCGTCGTCGGCGCGTGCGCCTACCCCGTGCCGCAGGGCTCGCAGGTGTACCTGCGCAACACCGCGCTGGCCCTGCGCGACGCCGGACACTCGGTCCGCCTGGTCACCTACGGCTACGGCGTGGGCGAGGACCTCTCGGGCCTGCCGCTGCACCGCGCGGCGAACGTCCCCGGCGCGCGCCGGACCGGCTCTGGGCCCACACTCGCCAAGCCGCTGCAGGACGCGCTGCTCGTGCGCACGCTCCGGCAAGTGGTCCGCGATCATCGCGTGGACATCGTCGACGCGCACAATTACGAGGCCCTCGCCGTCGCGCTCGTCGCCGGCACGCGGCCCATCGTCTATCACGCGCACAACGCGCTCGCGGACGAACTTCCGCACTATTTCCCCAATCGCGCAAACGCCGCCGCGCTCGGCCGCGCCTTCGACAGGACTCTCCCGCGCCGCGCCGATCTGGTGATCGCGCCGCACGAAGAACTCGGCGCGTATCTCCTGGGTGCCGGCTGTGCGGCGGACCGCATCCGCACCGTGCCCCCGCCGATCGATCTCGATTCATTCGTGGTCTCGCCGCAGAAACCGGGCATTCCCGCGCTGCTCTACGCTGGAAATCTCGACCCTTACCAGAACCTCGATCTGCTTGGCCCGGTGATGCACCGCGTGCGCGCGGCGGTCCCCGAGGCCGAGCTCGTCATCGCCACGGGTGCGACCCGCTCGGCCGCGCTGCTGCGCGCGGCGGAGTTCGGCCGCGTCGTGCGCGAGGACTCGCTTAACGCCGCGCTGCGCGATCTCCAGTGCGGCGCGATTTTCGTCTGTCCGCGGATCTCGTGGTCGGGCTATCCCATGAAGCTGCTCAATGCGATGGCCGCGGGCCTGCCGATCGTGTGCTCGGAGAGCGCCGGCCATCCCTTCACCGGCGAGCACGACGCGCTGCTGGTCGCCGACAACGACGCGGAGGCCTTCGCGCAAGCAGTCCTGCGTCTCCTGCGCGACGCCGGACTCCGCGCGCGCCTCGGCGCCGCCGCGCGCCACACCGCCGAGCGCCGCCACTCCTTCGCGGCCGTCCGCGTGCAACTGGACGCGCTATTTCGTGCGCTGCTCCCGGCCAAGTGCTAGTGCAAATCAACCACAGATGGATACTGAAGAATACTGACCACGGAAAGGAATGAGGGAGCATTGACCCTCCATCGTAGCAGTCATTTCCGAAAACGCGCTAGAGCATTTGTCGAAAGACTGTAGCCACGCTGGCGCAACTCGAAGAGTTGCCAGAGAGTAGCCGGGGGTCGAGCGCAGCGACACCCCCGGACCTCTGGATCCAGTACTACCGACCCTGGAGGGGTCGCAGAAAAAGCATAAGGCTTCTGGCACCCCTTCCAGGGTGCTTCGGTTTTTTTCGCTACCCGGTGGTCGCCGCGCTGCGGCGACCACCGGCTACTTTCTGCCAAGCCTTCGGCTTGGATGGGCCGGGAAGTACCGCGCAGCTCCGGGGGCGGAAATGGCGGCCCAAGCGGCCACGACTTAACTTAAAACGCTCTAGTCCTACGTTCGATCCACGGCGACGGGCGCGGCTCGATTCCTGGGAGTGTCGCAATGGCGCTGCACGTAGACCTGTGCTTCGCGCTCCCGCCCTTACAACCCCGCGCTCATCATGCTCTGCTCGATGCGCTGATCCATATCGAGCGCAGGGCTCGCGGTCGACGGGGTGCCGACGATCTTCGCGGGCACGCCGGCCACGGTGGTGTGCGGCGGCACGTCTTCGAGTACGACCGCGCCGGCGGCGACCTTCGCGCCTTCGCCGATTTCGACGTTGCCGAGAATCTTCGCGCCAGCCGCGATGAGCACGCCGCGCCGGACTTTGGGATGGCGATCGCCGGTCTTCTTGCCTGAGCCGCCGAGCGTCACCTCGTGCAGCATCGACACGTTGTCTTCGACCACGGCGGTCTCGCCGATGACGACGCCGGTCGCGTGGTCGATGAGGATGCCGTGTCCGATCTTCGCCGCGGGATGGATGTCCACGGCGAAGACTTCCGAGATGCGGCTTTGCAGGTATTTCGCCAGCGACCGCCGGCCCTGCATCCAATAATAATGCGCCGCGCGATACGCCTGCAGCGCGTGGTAGCCCTTGTAATACAGCAAAATATTCGCAAAGCCGTCGCAGGCCGGGTCGCGGTCGCACACCGCCGCGATGTCTTCGCGGATCGCCCGCGCGATGTTCGGGTCCTTCGCGTAGGCCTCGTCGATCAGATCGCGCAGCGTCGCCGCCGTCAGCATCGGACTCTCCAGCTTGTGCGCCAGCAGAAAGCTCAACGACGACTCGAACTTTTTGTGGTTGATCACGGTCGCATACAGAAAGCTCGCCAGCACCGGCTCCTTCTGCGCGTCCTTCTCCGCCCGCGCGCGGATATCGTCCCAGATTTCATCCTTCGTGTCTTGCGGCGTCATGGGGCTCTCCAACAAAAAACCGCGCCGCCCGCGGCGGCCGTGCGCTTCAACGAGTAGCGTACACTCCCGCGCCAAGCGGCGCAACGATTCAACGAATAGGGACTCGGCGTCCGTGCGATTGTCGCGCGGGAGGACGCCATGATCGAGGTCAACGGCTTCTCCAAATCCTATGGCCGTTTTCTCGCAGCCGATCAGCTCAGCAATCGCGTCTCGCCAGCGGAATGGGGACGCCCCGTTCCACTACATGGCGTTGTTGCTGCCGGAAAAACCTGATCTACTTTGCGATCGACGACGCGATCTTTCTGAACACCCCCACGCCCGTGCGCGAGGGGATGTCCGCCGATCCCGCCCCGGTTGGCCACGAAATGATCAGCATGGCGGCCAAGGACTTGGTGTTGCCGGTCGTGGGCGGCATCGCGGCAGGGGCGTACTATGCCGTGCGCGTGTCAACAGAGAATCCGGCGCTGGCCTGGATCACGACGTGGCTCGTTTTCCTGCCTTTCGCCGCCGGGTCCACATTCTTCGCGGGCGTCGCGTTCCGAAATCCGGATCTCGACCGCGATCCACTCTAACGCGCGGCGACTCCCTACGGCCACCGGGCCCGGAACTACCTGAGTCCGTCAGCATCGACGGTGGTTGAATCGCGTCAATCCGCCGCCGGTTTCGGCTCCGAGTGAAGGCCGCCTTCGAGATGGATATCTCCGCCCAATTGTTCGTTGGACAGGGTGACCGACAGCATGCCGGTGGCGGCGTCGCGCGTGCCGGCGATTCGGATGTCGCCGATCTGAGCGGTTGCCACGCGCGCCGTGAAGGCGTCTCCGGTCCAGACGATTTCCAAGACGGGAAATCCTTTGAACTGCCCGTTGACACGAAGCAGGAGCCGGTCTTCGCCCTGTGCGGGAAGGTACAGCGGCGTCACGATTTGCGTTTTCTCCCGCCGCAGCGCGTAGAGATCCCCCGGCAGTTCTTCCGCCCACGCGGCGAGAAATTCGAGACGAATCTCCGCCGAGGTTTTCGGGCGCACGCCGTCGGCGACAACGTAGTCGAGGAAGCCGATCATCATTTCGTCCTTCGTTTCCTCGCCGAAGGTGACGTTGCGCGTGGGATCGGGATTGACGGGGTTGTCCGCCGAATTGTCGAAATGCGCGACGCATTCGATCGTCGTGCCCTTGGGCATGGGCAGCTTGTCCGCGAGCAGGTAATTCGTCTGCCAATTGAAGTCGTAGTTTTCGACCTTGAGCAGCAGTTCGTCCCGGCCGTCGGGATAGTGCGCGGTGTAGGTAAAATCCTTGCCGCGGTAGTGCATGTGCGGCGCGAAGCCCATGATGAAGGCGTCCTGCGGGAAGGTGTAACGCGCGCGAATCTCGTAGTTGGGGTCGCCCGCGGGGATTTCCTCTTCGGGCAATGTGATCACAAAATCCGGCTCGCCCAGCTTCCACTCGCCCTCGGGGAAGCTGGGTAGCGCGGGCATGTCCGCCGGATTGCCGCGCGGTGCGCCCTGATCGATCCAGGCGACGAGCGTGTCCAGTTCGGCCTGCGAGAGGCTGCGGTCGTTCATGAAGGGGGCGGCCGACGCGGTGGCGTGCCAGGGGGGCATCTTGCGTGCGGCCACATTCTCGCGGATTGCCTTCACCCACGGGCGCACCTCGTCGTAAGTCAGCAGAGACATCGGGGCCATTTGGCCCGCCCGGTGGCACTGCGCGCAATTGGCATGAAGGATCGGCGCGACGTCTTTGGCGTAGCTCGGCTTGGTCGGCTCGGCCGCGGCGTTGGCCGCGATGACGGCCGCCAGGCCGGCGATCGTGCGCGCGTAGTGTAAAAACTATGGACGATTCCTCCTCGAAATGGGTTCGATTTGCCGCGGAAATGCGATTCCGCGCGCCACTTGCCGGATTGGACTGCGGTCTGGCGCGAAAGGTTTGATCCGAAATTCCTGGTGTAATGTCCTGTGAATAACTTGGCAAAGTCGCTTGAGAGCGGTCTTCCGGGATCGTAGTCCTTACGCTCCGCGTGAGGCGCCATCGCGGGGAGCGTGAGGGCTACGATCGGTTTTTTTCGGCCGCCCTGGCGGGCGCGCGGGGTCCCAGGGGAATTCCACGCGGGGCAGGCGGGCCACGAGGTCGTAGGCCGTTTCGGCGGCGCGCGCGTCCATACCGGCCAGTTCGAGCAGCGGCGCGGCCGAAGTCAGCGCGTCCTGCTTCGAGCGGCCGGTCAATTGATCGTCGCGGGTCCACGCTTCGGCCAGCGCGACGAGCGCCGCCTCGGCCTGGAACTCGGGCGCCTGCGCGGGGTGGTGGTGATGGCGAATGGCGAGCGCGAGGGCGTTGGGCAGGCCCCAGTGCACGGCCAGTTCGTAGCCGGCCTCCGGATGCGCGAGCCCGACAATTTGGTGTTCTGCGGCGACGAGTTCCTCGCCGCTGAGCTTTGCTGGGACCTTCGCGTAGAGGTCCGGCGCGACCTCGAGCAGCGCGATGCGTCCGATGTCGTGCAGCAGGCCGGCGGTGAAGGCGCCGCCTTCCTTGTTCTTGGCGCAACACTTCGCCAGGACGCGCGCCGCGCCCGCGGCGTTCATCGCTTCTTCCCAGAAGCGGCGGTAGTCGAAGCGCTTCTGCGTGTCGAAGAGGTTGAGCACCGCGGCCGACAGAACGATCGAGTACGTCTCGCGCAGACCGAGCAGCGCGACCGCGAGTTCGATCGTCTGCACCTGGCTGGCGAAGCCGTAGGCGGGCGAGTTCGCCACGCTCAGCACTTTGATCGCGATCGCGGGGTCCTGCGAGATCGTCCGCGCGACTTCCTTGGGCGAAATCGTCACGTCGCCGAGCGCTTCTTGCACCCGCGCGACCGTCGCGGGCAGCGCCGGGAGCTTGTTGAGCCGGCGAAGTTGATCGGAGACTTGTGTCAGCTGGATGCCGGCGCGCGCCTTCGCGGTGGTGACTTCCTGCGGTTCCGTCGCTTGTGCCGCTTCGGGCGGGGCCGTTGGCGCGCCCTTGGCCGGCGCCTTCGGCGACGCGGCGGATCGGGGATCCACGACCGGCTTGATTCCATTCTGCTGGCCGAATACACCCTCGAAGATCGGGGCCGCGCCGTCGTAGTAAGTGGCGATCGCCACGCGGATGTCGTCCGCCGCGCACAGGATAGGCTTCACGCGCAGGCCTGTCTTTTCTTCGATCGCGCGGATCGTGGCCGAGTCGAGCGGACAGGCCATCGCCAGCGTAAGCAGGCGGCCCATGCGGTCGACGGGGAAAATCTCGTGCTTGACGGCGAGTTCCTTCGGAACAAGCTCCACGACGTCCTGCTGCACGTGGTAGCGCCGCAGATCCAGGCTGGCGATGCCGGGCTGGCGCGAGAGAAAATTCACGAAGTCGTCCACTTTGAGGTGGCCGAGGTGGATCAGCGTCTCGACAATTTTCGTGCCGCGCTCGCGTTGCGCGTCGAGCGCGTCGCGCAGCATCTGCGGCGTGATGAGGCCCGCCTCGACCATGAGATCGCCGATGCGCTTCTTCGTCGCGGGCGCCGCCGCGCGTACCTGTCCCACCGTGTCCCCCTCGCCCCCGAAAGGTGTGTCGGCCCGTGAATAGCAGCCGTTCGCGCATGACTCCGCGTGCATGAAGTGTACGGCTTGGGCGGAAAGACTGTCAAACGGCGGCGCAAATCTGGCGGATGCGCGGGGATTCCGGCGGGACTATAGATTATTGCGGCCGCGGCCCCACGCCGCCGGGGGGGGATTCCATGTTGGCGCGCGCGCTGAATCGACGCGAATTTCTGCAGTGGTCGGTCGCTGCCGTGGCGGCGATGCACGCGCCGCTATTGTCTGCGCAGACTGCGCCACGCGCGCCGGTCTCCGCGCAGGTGCAGATTCGACACGTGCGGCTACACGCGCGCGACCTCGCCGCGCAGGCGGCATTCTACCGCGACGTGCTGAAGCTGCCCATCGAGACGAGTGAGGGCTCGGTGCGCGTGACTGCGGGGACTTCCGTAATTGAGTTCGTCCCCGCGCAGGGCGAGGGCCGGCCCTTCTACCATTTTGCGTTCACGATTCCGGAGAACAAGCTCGGCGACGCGATGGCCTGGCTCGAGCCGCGCTGCCCCATCCTGAACATCCGCGACACCAAAGAAAAGATCATCGACTTCAAAAGCTGGAACGCGCAGTCCTTCTACTACAACGACCCCGAAGGCAACATCCTCGAATTCATCGTGCACCACGGCCTCGCCAACGGCACCACCGAACCCTTCAGCGAGAAACACATCCTCTGGGAGAGCGAAATCGGCCTGGTCGTCCCCGACGTCCCCGGCGCGCACGGTATCGGCGCTGCGGTGGTCGGCGGGCGACGAAGAAATTCAAACGATTGATCTCGATGTCATCGGGCCCGACACGACGACCCAGCACATCCGCGTAGAAGCTCCCGGCTCACTCGCCGCACCCGGAGAGATCGCCGTCCTTCTCGTCGGCACATCCGCCGATCTCGATTCACTCCTTCCCAGTGGCGCAGGCTTCCAGCCTGTGGCCCTTCCGCGCAAACTTTCGCGGTACGTCAGTTGCCCGAAGGCCATGCACAAAAAGCGTGTGACACGAGAAACTCCGATGGCGACAGTCGCCTCCATAACGCCGCACGCAGCAGCTGAACTCGTGCGCCGGGGGAAAATCCATCAGTTGCGAAAAGACGAAACGCCCCGTATGCATCGGCCACCTCGCTACGTATCCAAACGCAACGAGCATGACCACAACGGCGGAGAAAGTTGAAATCGAAAACGCCAACCATGCAGCCTAAGTCATTACACCCCAGTAATTTGCAAAAGCCCTGTGAGTCCTCAACCGGACACTACTGGTTCTCAATAGCTTCACGGCCACCCATTTAGAGCTTTTAACAATACCCGCTTCCCGCTTCCATGAACCCGCACGGGCGAGCCGCCCGTGCTACGAGTTGGAAACTTGGTTCGGGGCATGAGGGTCGTCTGCTGGTGGGTGCCGGAGCTGCGCTCCGGCGGGGAAAGCGGGAGCTATCGCTCCCGCAGTCCAAAGTCGGGCCGTTTGTTTTGGGGATGGCGGGTTGCGGATCCCGCGTGGACGATTCGGCTATGGGGGTGAGTTGTAACCCGTTTCGGACGACGGGCTTAGGAGGGGCGGGCGCGTGGTTAGTTTTGGCTGCGCTGATGAAACTGCGCGGGGCGGAGTCGGATTGCGTGAGACAATACTTTTATAGGCGAGGTATCGGTTGCGTGGCCGGAATCAATCGTGTAGTGTTTTGTTTAAGTATAGGGTATTCCTCGGTTTGCGAGCATACGCGCGGGCCGTTACTGGGAGGAAATTTGATGCGCGGGTTGACGAAGGTGTGGGCGGGCGGCGTGGCGGCCTTGGCCGTGGCGGCGATCGCGCCGATCGCGGGCGCGGACGTTCCGGAGAAGCCGACATTCACGAAAGACGTGATGCCGATTCTGCAGGAAAATTGCCAGACGTGTCACCGGCCCAAGCCGATCAATATGTCGGGCATGACGGCGCCGTTCGCGCTGACGAGCTACGAAGAGGCGCGGCCTTGGTCGAAGGCGATCGCGAAGGCGGTGACGGCCAAGACGATGCCGCCGTGGTTCGCTACGCCGGAATTCCACGGCGTGTTCCGCAATGAGCGCGGGCTCACCGACGACGAGATAGCGACGATTCAAAAGTGGGTGCAGCAGGGCGCGGCGCGCGGCAATCCGCAGGACGCGCCGGACCCGCGCGAGTTCAAGGACTCGAGTTGGTGGCTCGGCGAGCCGGACCTTGTTGTGGACCTTCCCGAGCCGGTGTGGGTCGGCGATGAGGTCACGGATTGGCAGCCGAACATCGACGTGCCGCTGACGGACGCGATGCTGCCGGACGACCGGTGGATCAAGACCATCGAAGCGCAGGCGGGCAGCGAGCCGGTGCACCACATTGTCGTGTTCAAGCTGGCGCCGGGCAATGAGCAGATGAACCGCTTCGGCGGGACGAACATCGGCGGCCTGGCGCCGGGCGCGGAGCCGGGCTTCGTGCAGGCGGGCTACGGCATCGAGCTGAAGAAGGGCTCGACGCTGCGCATCAACATGCACTACCACAAGGAATCCGGTCCGGGCACGGGCGTGTATGACACCTCGCGGCTGGGCCTGTTCTTCTATCCCAAGGGCGAGAAGGTGAAGCCCGTCAACATCGAGCCGGTCGGCAGCACGAGCTTCGAAATCCCGCCGAACACGGACAATTATGTCGTGAGCATGGCGCGGACCTTCAATAAACCCTTCCGCATTCTGAACTACCTGCCGCATACGCACGTGCGCGGGAAGTCCGCGGTCTACACGGCGTTCTTGCCGGACGGCACGAGCGAGAAGCTGCTCGATGTGCCGAACTACGACTACAATTGGCAGCTCTACTACGAGTACCCCGAGCCGAAGCTCTTCCCGGCGGGCACGCGCATCGAAGTCGAGATGGTGTACAACAACTCGGCGAGCAACCCGGACAATCCGGATCCGAACAAGCCCGTCCACTTCGGGCTGGACACGACCGTAGACGAAATGGCCTTCGGCTGGATGCAGTACGCGTTTGAAGACGGCTCGAAGTCGGGCAGCTATATCGAGGGCAACCTGTAAGTCGTTCGCGCGAGACTATTGCGGCGGGGCTGGTGGAAACGCCGGCCCCGCCGGCCCATATTGATGGGCGATACCGGTGCTACAATCGACTCACGCAGACTCGCGGAGGCGCGCAGCGGAATCTACCGATCGCCCTGTATCGTGACGAGGAGGGCGTCTGCATCGCCGAATGCCCCGCGATTCCCGGCAGTGTCAGTCAAGCACGCACGCGCGGCGAAGCGTTAGAAAATGTGCGCGAAGCGGCCGAGGGATGTCTATTCGTGCGCGCCGAAAGCGGAATGCCGCTGACAGTAGAGACGGCCTGAATTTGCTACCTCCCGCGTGTCTCCAACGGGGCCGAACTGCACTCTCGGAGTGGGGAAACGGTAAGTCGGCGCGGCCGTCCCTTTTGCCGGATCTCCCCGGTGTGGGTTAGAATTCGAGGGTTGATTCCTACCGTTGTTCGGGAGAGTCCCTGGTGAAGATTGCAGTCGTAGGTACGGGTTATGTCGGGTTGGTCGTGGGCACCGTGTTCGCCGAGCATGGCCACGAGGTGACCTGTATCGACAAGGACCCCAAGCGAATCGAGCCGCTCAAGAAGGGCAAGGCGCCGATCTACGAGCCGGGCCTCGAGGAGTTGGTGCAGCGCAACCTCGCCGAGGAGCGCCTGCGCTTCACGACCGACCTGAACGAGGGCATCAAGGACTGCCTCGTGATTTTTCTCGCGGTCGGCACACCCGACGGGCCCGACGGCCAGGCGGACCTCTCGCAGGTGTGGGCGGTGGCGGAGGCGGTGGGCAAGGCGCTGCCGGGCTACCGGATCATCGTGCAGAAGAGCACGTGTCCCGTCGGCACCACGCGCCGCATCAAGGAGATTATCGCCAAGCTGACCAAGCACCCCTTCGACGTTGTGTCGAACCCCGAGTTCCTCAAAGAAGGCAGCGCGGTGGACGACATGATGAAGCCGGACCGCGTGGTGATCGGCTGCGACGACGTGCGCGTGCGCGAGATCATGAAGGAGTTGTACGGTCCCTTTCTGCGCACGGGTAATCCGCTGCTGAACATGAGCATCGAGAGCGCGGAACTCTCGAAGTACGCCGCGAACACCATGCTGGCGTGCCGCATCTCGCTCATCAATGAGCTCGCCAACCTGGCCGAGGCCTACGGCGCGGACATCAACGAGGTCCGCATCGCCATCGGCTCCGACGAGCGCATCGGGCCGCATTTCCTCTTCCCCGGCCTGGGCTTCGGCGGGTCGTGCTTCCCGAAGGACGTGCTCGCCGCCACTCACATGTCGCGCGCGAAAGGCCTCGAATCGCCCGTCCTCGAGGGCATCTCGAAGACAAACAACTACCAGCAGGAACGCTTCATCAAGCGCGTCATCGGCGCCTACGGCGGCAAGCTCGAGGGCAAGAAACTGGCGGTGTGGGGCCTGAGCTTTAAGCCCGGCACGGACGACCTGCGCTGCGCGCCGGCCTTGCGCGTGATCGATGAGTTGCTCGCGGCAGGCGCGACCCTCGCGGCTTTCGACCCCGTCGCCGGGCCGGGCGTGAAGGCGCGCTATGGAGACAAGATCGAGATCGCCAAGAAGATGTACGACCCGCTCGCGGACGCGGACGGCCTGATCATCTGCACCGAGTGGCGCGAATTCCGCAATCCGGATTTCGCGCGCATGGGCAAGCTGATGAAGCAGAAGAAAATTTTCGACGGCCGCAATCTCTACACGCCCGCGATCGTGGCGGAGCATGGATTCAAATACGCGAGCATCGGCAGACCAGACGCGTGAAGAGAATTATAGACAGGATTACGGGATTTTTCAGGATTGACAGGAAGTAAATCCTGAAAAATCCCGTAATCCTGTCTATATGCCCTTAAGAGTGCGGGGCGAGATTGGACGCCACATCGGTGGCGTAGGCGCGCAGGGCGGGGATGACGCCGGCGAGGGCGCCTAGGGCGATCATGCCGAGCGGCGCGAGGACGAGCACGGGGTGGTAGCCGAAGACGTCGAGCACGACGCCGGTCTGTTCGCGCACGATGTAGTAGGCCACGCTGAGGATGCCGGCGTAGACCGCCAGGCCGAGCACGGCGCCCATCCCGGCGATCGCGGCGGACTCGAGGACGATCGCGGTGAAGACCGTTCGCCGGCGCGCGCCGAGCGCGCGCAGGATGGCGAATTCGCGGCGGCGCTCGTTGATCGTGTTGTACATCGCGGCGAGGATAGACGCGCCGGAGACCACGACGACGAGGTAGGCCACCAGCTCGAGCACACGGCTCATCCAGCCGATGCGGCGGAACAGGTCGGACATCACGCGCGCGATCGGGAAGGCCAGCGTGGCGACGTTGCCCTGCCGGTTGATCTCCTGATCGAGCTGGAAGCCGGCGGTGGGCGCGCGGAACTTGATCATGATCGCGCTGACCTCCTTGGCTTCCTCGGGGATCGCCTCGCCGGGGATCGGGGTGAAGACCTCGCCCGTGCCACGCAGCACGTGGCCGCCCATCCAGTACACGCCCTCCATCGGAATCCAGATGACGCGGTCCGAGGGTGTGTTCGTGGGCTTCAACACGCCGACGACGACGTACTCTTCCTCGTGGTGCTCGGCGGTCGCCGGGTCGTAGAGGAGGCCGTGAAAAGGCTGGAAGGTGTCCCCCACCTTGAGGCCCGTCTCGCGCGCGGCGACGCTGCCGACGCAGGCCTCCATGCGCGAGGCGTCGAAGGCGCGGCCGCCGGCCAATTCCAGGTGACGGCCCTTCTGATACTCGAAGTCCGTGAATATCTCCGGGGTCGTGCCGACGACGCGATAGCCGAGGTAGTTGTCGCCGGTCGCGTAGGGGATAGCGAGTTTGACGCGCGGATCGTTCTTGATTTGTTCGTATATCGAAAGCGGGAGATTTCCGGGTGAAGTCTCCAGGTGAAAAACCGTGTTCAAGACCAGTTGTAACGCGCTGCCGCGCGCGCCGAGCACGGCGTCGAAGCCGATGTCGCCGCCGGTGAAGGCCTCTTGCGTCTGCTGCTGAATGCTGAATACCGAGATCACCAGGCCCGACGCCAGCGCGACCGCGAGCACGGTCACTGCCGTCGAGAGCGCATGCCGGCGCAGGCTGCGCCGCACGAGGAGGAAAAGGCCGCTCATGGCGCGCCTCCGCTGGTGAGGGCCGGTGTCGCGCGGTTCAGCGCGCCGAAGTCCTGCACCTCGTCGAACTGCGCGAGCACGCCGGGGTCGTGGCTCACGAGTAGAAGCGCGGCGCCGCTCTCGGTGCACAATTCGCGCAGCAGGCCCAACGCTTCACGCGCGTGGTGCGGGTCGAGGCTGCCGGTGGGCTCGTCGGCCAGGACCAGCCGCGGACGGTTCGCCAATGCGCGCGCAAGCGCGACGCGCTGTTGCTGGCCGACGCTGAGCTGGCTGGGCCGATAGCGCAGGCGGTCCCTCAGCCCGACGCGATCGAGGAGTTGCCGGGCGAAGGCGGCGTCCAGCCCCGGGCCGAACATCATGCCGAGGAGCACATTTTCGAGGGCCGTATAGCCTTGCAGGAGGTTGAAGGTTTGGAAAACGTAGCCCATGGTGCGCGCGCGGACGGCGTCGCGCGCGGACTCGGAGAGCGCGGAGATATCGGTGCCGGAGATGGCGATCCGGCCGGAGTCGGGCCGCAGAATGCCGGCGATGAGATTGAGGAAGGTGGTCTTGCCGGAGCCGCTCGCGCCGCGCAGCGCGATCTGGCGCCCTTCGGACACGGAGAACTGCGGGACATCCACGACGAGCGCGGGCCCGCCTTCGGGCGAGGGAAAGCGCTTGAGCAGGCCTTCGACAACGAGGACGTCCATCGCACGCATCCGATCGGTGAGGAGAAGTTCGACTTAGTCTAACAAATGCGCCGCGAACGCGCGGCGGAGCCGCTACGGTTTTTTCACCAGATCGTCTTCGGTCAGCGAATCGAGCTTGGGGTCCTTGAGGACGATGTCGCGATCGATCAGGAGTGCGGCGTAGCGCTCGGGGGTGCTGCGGCCGAACACGTAGGGGAACGGGCCCCAGGTGTTCGAATAGTACGCTGCGCCGTCGTGGTAGTTCCACGTGCTCGCCCAGGGGAAGACTTCGAAGCCGACGGTGTAGGTGTGGCTGTAAATTTCGCCGACGGGGAAGGGACGCATGTTGTTGTCGGGCAGGATGAGCATGTCGCCGGCGGCGAGCGGTGTGCCGCGCAGGTCGAACTGCCGCGCGTTGCCCTGCTGCATGTAGTACTGGAATCCCCAGTGGCCCATGTAGACATTGCGCCCGGCGCCGGCGGGCATTTTTTCGTAGAGGTGGCGAGCGGCGGCGCGGCCGGCGTTGGCGATGGTGAAGTCGGCGTAGACGAGGACCAGCGCGGCGGCGGCCATCGGCGCGATCGGCAGCCATTGCAGCCACGGTATGCGGACGACAGGCCGGACGCGGTCGAGATGGCGCACGGCGAGAATCGCGGCGGGCGCGGCCATGCCCAGCAGGGAGCGGGCGTTGATGGTCCAATTGAAAATCGCGGCGAAGGCGAACGCGCCGAAGACCCAGAGTGCGAGCAGGGCGGACTCGGGCGAACGCTCTCGCCAGAGATCGTAGACCGCCAGGCCGAGGCCGAGCGCGCCGGCGGCTGCGAAGATTCCGAAGTGAGCGGCGGCGGCCCCGCGCGCGATTTCATCGCCCTCGCGCGCGGAGCCGGAGAGCAGAGACTCGAAGATCATCCAACCCAGCGCGGCGGCCGCGGCCGCGAAAACGGCGACGCCCAGCGCGGTGCGGCGGCCGTAGAATGGCGTGAACCAGAGTGCGGTCCAGACGCAACCGCCGGTGTACACGAGCCCCGCGAGCAGGCGGAACCATTCGGGCGTCTGTTCGCTGGCGCGGTAGAGGCCTGCGTAGCTACCTGCATCGAGGAAGAGTCCCACGCCGAAGAGCCGGCGCGTGATCGCTTCGTAGTCGAGGAGCGCGACGACGGGTATCGCGAGCGCGAGGAGCCACGCGCCCGGCTTGTGCCGCTTGAGCAAGGTGTAGGCCAGCATCAGGGGCACCGCGCTCGCGCCGAAGTATTGAGAGAGCGCGGAGGCGGACATGAGCGCGGCGGAGAAGAAAAACCAGCGCACGCGGCGGGAGTCTAGGCCGCGCAGCCAGGTCTCGATCGCCCAGAGGTAGAAGGCGAGCATGGTGACGGTCGTCATGACGTTTGACGATGAGACGAGCACGGCGGGCGTGAGCGTGGCCGCGACGCTGGCCAGCAAGGGCTGGCGGCAAAATCTCCGGGCGACGAAGTAGGTGCCGAGCGAGGCAAACGCAGAGGGAAGGAGAAACGCGAGATGCATGGGGACTTCGCCCCAGCCGAAGATCGCGCCGACGGCCGCCATGTAGTACATCGAGAGGGGCGGGTTCTTGATGACGAGGTAGGCGGGGCCCTCGACGCCGGTCCAGTTCAGGGGGTAGTCGAAGAATCCGATCGGGTCCTCGACGATGTGCTGCGCGGTCCACAGGCTGAGCGGATCGTCGAGGTGGTAGGCCTTGCCGGCGAAGGGCGCGAGCAGCAGGATCGGCAGCGCAAAGGCAAACAGCGGCGCGGCCCACGCGCGGCGGCGGCCCTCGGATGCCGCGGGCATTGTCACGCGGCCGGGCGCGACCCGGTCTGCCGCCAAGCGTATTGCGTGCTCAGCGTGTAATTCCAGATGGCGCCGACGGCGGCGCCGAGCAGACCGGCGAGCGGCACGTAAATGCCGCGATCGAATAGGTAGGTGCCGACCATGACGGTGATGACCGCGCCGGCGGCGCAGGTGAGGTAGAAAATCAGCAGGCCGCGGAACATTTTGCGGCCTCTGAGCCGCCGGTCCGCGTAGGTGAACAGGTTATTGAAGAAGAAATTGGCGGTCATCGCGACGAATACGGCGGCAGTCTGCGCGAGGGCGAACGTCGCGCCGAAATAATAGTAGAGCGACGTGAGCACGGCGACGTGGAGGAGCGAGCCGAGCAGGCCGATCATGACGAAGAAGATGAAGCGCACGGGGACGATTTTTCCGAATGATTTTTCGCAGAGGAGCAGCAGGTACTCCCAGAGTACAACGGTGTCGAGCTTGCTGTCGCCGTGAATCCGCGCGCGCATGTCGTAGGGTTCGTCGGCGAAGTTCACGTCGCGCTTGGCGGAGGCGATCAGATCGAGCAGGATTTTGAAGCCTTTGCCGGAAAGATCGTGGACGACCTCATAGAAGAATTCGCGCTTGAGCATGAAAAAGCCGCTCATGGGGTCGGTCGTGCCGACGCCGAGCCAGCGCGTGCCGATCCAGGTGGCAAAGCGGCTCATCTTGGCGCGCAGGCCGGGCATGGTTCCGGTGGAGCCGCCTTGCACGTAGCGGCTGCCGATGACGAGATCGTGGCCGCCGGACTTGAGCGTGGCGAGCATCCGCGGCAGGATGCCCTCGTCGTGCTGAAGGTCGGCGTCCATCACGGCGACGTAGGGCGCATTCGACGAACAGATACCCTCGATGCAGGCGGAAGCCAGGCCGCGGCGGCCGATGCGGCGAATCCCGCGGACGCGGGGATCGCGGTGGCTGATTTCGAAGACGAGGTCGGCGGTGCCGTCGGGGCTGTCGTCGTCGACGAAGACCATTTCCCATTCGACACTGGGTAGCGCGACGCCGACGCGGCGGACGAGTTCTTCGACGTTGGCGTGTTCCTTGAACGTGGGGACGACGATGGTGAGTTCGGGAGAGGACATCGGGGTGCCGCGCCTTTAGGCCTTGAAGGCCGTGCCCAGTAGCAGGAAGCCAAG
The DNA here is from genome assembly GCA_038916785.1 of Candidatus Hydrogenedentales bacterium. Taxonomy (GTDB): domain Bacteria; phylum Hydrogenedentota; class Hydrogenedentia; order Hydrogenedentales; genus VFKU01. The sequence goes on from JBCLBO010000009.1 coordinate 22,466, forward strand.
GCCCGGCCTAAGCAGGGGATTCTCGATAATCTGGAGGCGATCCGCAAGTTTCCAACCCAGCGCGGCCGAAAAGGGCGCGACGCCCTGAAACGTCGCCGCGCGGACCTGGTCAAATCCGAGCCCGCGTAGCAGCGCGCGCAGACGGCCCGGCGTAAAGGACGAGATGTGCTGGTCTTCGTAGGTCACGGGGGCCTTCGCATTGACGATCTTCTCGAGCAGCGGCCAGAGGCTGGCATAGTTCGGGGTGGTGAGCACGAGTTTTCCGCCCGGCTTCAGCACGCGCATCGCGTCTCGCAGCAGCGGCTCGATCACGGCGCGCGGCAGGTGCTCGATGAGCTCGATGAGCGTCACGGCGTCGAAGCTCGCATCGCCGAAGGGCAGCGCGCCCTCCTTCACGCAGACGAAGCGGTGAGCCGGCGTGCCGTACTCGGAGTTGGCATAATCGATCTGCGGATTGGCGAGGTCGGTGCCGGTGCAGTCCATCGCGGCTGGCAGCGTGCCGATGAAGGTGCCGGGACCGCAGCCGATGTCGAGTAGGCGGCGGCAGCCGGCGGGCAATTGGCGGCGGACGTGCGCGAATTTGAGGTGGTGCCACTTGCTCTGGATGCCCGCGTTGCGGCGGAAGACCTCGTCGTAGTAGCCGGGGCCGATGGCGTCGTAGTCGTAGGTGAGGGGTTGGTCGTGGGGCATGGGATGCTTCGCGGTAGTTGTCGGGGCTATTTTTTGCTCTTGCCGTAGCCGAGTGCCTCGAGCCGCTCCTGTTCTTCTCTCAATGCTTCTTCATCGAGTGGCGCGGCGTCCGCGCCTACCTGGGTGAATCGAAGCGCGCCGAGCACAGTAATATCCTCGGGCTTGCCGGTATCGAGGCAGTATACAAAGTTTCCCGCGGTCACGGAATAGACGCCGAGCTCGAACCAACCATCCACGCTTTCACCCGGCTCGGGCGCGGGCAGGCCAAACTCACGATACTCGGACTCCGCCGGGTACTTCTTGAACTTGAAGGACACGCCGCGCGGCTCGCCGTCCGACGGGAGCGAGACCGTGAACGCGAACACGCGGTATTCGCCGTTCGGAATGTTCACACCGAGGATTAGCTCCGGTGGATCCTCCTGGGAGGGATCGGCTACGAGCAGATCGCTCTCGGAAATTCGGAAGAGATATGGCGAGCGGTGGCGGGTCCAGCGGTTGTCTTTGGGGTCCAGTGTGTTGACCACTGCTGAGGGATCGAGCGAGCCACCGGTGGAGGTTTCGAAATACGGCGGCGTGATCCTCGGGAGCGCCACGTAGGCGTCCCATGCGGGTTTCAGGTCTTCGGCATCGATCCGGCTGGCTCGCGCGGCGAGGGCGGGATCGGGCGTGATCTCGCGGCGATGGCCGACCGCGTCGGGCATCGCGTAGGCAATCACCGGCGGGCGCTGCGGCAGGCGCAGAAAATCGATGCCGGCTTGATCGTAGGCGTATACGTCGAACTTCACGCCGTCAAAAATCTGGATGCGGTCCAAGTCGGCGTCGATGAGGAATCGAGCGGCGCGGGCGTACGCGAATTCGTGGATAACCAGGGGACTGGTCGCGGCCATCGCGGGGCGCAGCGAGACGCCATCGAAGGTGGCGTCTGTCTTGATCGCGAGAAGATCTATCAGAGTTGGGACGATGTCTGCATTTTCGGTTTGCGCGGCGACGCGCCGGCCGGCGGGCAGCCCGGGCCCGGCGATGATCAATGGCGTGAGCAACACGTCGTCGGCGGAACTGGTCTGGGGATGGCCGACGGTTTCGCCGTCTTGGCCGAGAATTTCGCCGTGGTCGGCGCTGACGATCACGAGAGTTTTTTCGGCGATGCCGAGCCGGGCCAGGGCGGCGAGGATGTCGCCCACGCCGCTGTCGGCGTAGGCGACTCCGCCGTCGTAGAGATCGACGATGTGCTGCTGGTCCGCGGCAGAGAAGGCGCCGTTCTTCCAGCGCCGGAGTTCGCCGTCCCGATCGCGCGGGAAGGCGGGGTCGAGCCAGGTCGTCTTGGTGTTGTTGTGGTAGCGCGGCTCGTGCGTGTCGAGCGAATGGACGTAGACGAAAAATTTCTCCTGCGCGTACGCCTCCATCCACTCGAAGAGGTGGGCGTTGCGCTCCGCGAAGGGGCCCTCGGGAAGTTCTCCTCCGTAATTGAGCAAATGGAACTCGTCAAAACTCTTTCCCAGCCGCGACTCTGCCGAGTACCATGGGGAAGCGGAAAACATCGCGGTCGCGTATCCGTTTTCCTTGAGTATCGTCGAGATGAGTTTTTCGCCGGCCGGCGGCTCGCGCAGAAACCAGATGCCGAGGTGGCGTGCGTCTTGATAGAAGACCGGGTTGTAGCGGCCGGTCATGTAGCTGGGGACGGACAATAGTGTGTTGGGCGCCTGGGCGTAATTGCGCTCGAAGAGGACCCCGCGCGCGGCGAGCGCGTCGATGTTGGGCGACGTCGGCCGGGCGTAGCCGTAGCACGAGAGGTGGTCGGCACGGCAGGCGTCCAGCAGGATCCACACGACATTGATCGGCCGCTCGGGCACGGCGGCCGGGGGTGCGGATGCGGCTTCCTTCGCGGGCGGCGGGCCGCAACCGCAAAGGCACGCGCAGAGGAACAGAACGCCAAACGCAGGGTGACGATGCATATCCCAGTTTATAGCACGCGGGCGGCGGGCGGGGCCAGAAGACCAGGGCCATTGGGTGGAGAGTCCCGCCGAGAGGACGGGATCGCTGGCACGGCCTGGGCGGGTTTGTTATCGTCTCGCGGGCGCGACGCGCCTTGGACGGTGCCGATGGATTCGTGCGATGGTGCTGGGTGTAGTTTACCAATTTACCGGCGAGGAGATTGGTCGCGAACGTCGCTGAGAAAACAGGATCGACTCACGCCAAGGCGCGGAGGGCTTGGGTGGCATGGGCTTCCAGCCCATGCAGGGCGCGCCTGACTTTCGGGGTACGAGGATCGGCATACGGTGGGGAACGCCGATTCCGGCTCATTCTCCATCGGCCGGAGGCCGATGCTACGAAAGGCCGGCGTCTACGCACTCCAAATTCCGGCTATGGCCGGTGGTGAACTCAGAAAGACAGATTCAGTGGAGCTGCCCGCAAGATTCACGAGGCGCCGTAAACGTGTCTAAAATGGTTTCGCATCCGCGAGCGCGCACGGCGCTGGCGATTCTCTCGCTCGGCCTGTTGTGCGCGGGCGTCTTCGGGCCGGCGCTGCTCGATCGCGAGCGCTCGCTCTCGCATATCTCGGGGGACACCTCGCAATTTTTCTTCGCCATGCGCGACTTCGGCGCGAGCGAAATCCGCGCCGGGCGATTGCCGCTGTGGAACCCTTACCTGATGTCGGGCACGCCTTTCGTCGGCAACTTTCAATCGGCGCTGTTCTATCCGCCGAACGCAGTGTACCTAGTCTTGCCCGTGGCCGACGCGGCGGACGCGGACTACACGCTGCACGCATTTCTCTCGGCGCTCTTCACGTTCCTGTGGGCGCGCCGGCGCGGCGTGTCGCGCGCAGGCGCTGTGCTGGCTGGGACGATAGCGATGTTCGGCTCGCCCTTCTTCTTGCGCGTGCTGGGCGGGCAGCTCACGATGGTGGACGCGATGGCGTGGGCCCCGCTGCTGTTTTTGGCTATCGAAATGGTCTTTGATGCGGCGCGCGACCGGCGTTCGCTGCTGGGCCCGGTGTTGCTGGGGACTGCGGCGGTGGGGATGCAGATGCTCGCCGGGCATCCGCAGACGGTATTCATCACGGGATTTAGCGCCGGCTTGTACTGTGTGCTGCGCCTACCGGGCGCGACCCGTCGCGTGCGTGTGATCGCGGCATTGACGCTTGTCGCGGCGTGGGGGACGCTGATCGCCGCGGTGCAGTTGCTGCCGGGATTCCAGACGATGACGGAGAGCGTGCGCACGGGGGGCGCGGGCGCGGCTTTCGCCGCAACATTCTCGTTCCCGCCGGCGAATCTGGTCACCCTGGTCGCCCCGGCCTTCTTCGGCGATCGGGTCTATCACCCGTATTGGGGACAATGGGCTTCGTGGGACGCCGTGCTGTTCTTCGGGATATCGGCGTTGGTCCTCGCGATCTACGGCGCGCGCCACGCCTCTACGGAACAGCGCCGATACGCGCCGTTTCTCGTAGTGCTGATCCTCTTTCTCGCCATGGGCATCTCCACCCCGTTGTATAGCGTGTTCGCGGTAATTCCCGTCTTCGACGTCCTGCGCGGGGTGTCGAAGTTCCTGTTTGCCGGCACGCTCTTCGTTGCGCTGCTCGCCGGGATCGGCCACGATCTGCTTGCGCATCGGCCACCGGCGGGCCGGCCACGCCGCGTGGCGCTCATGTTGGTCTCCGTGCTGCCCGCGCTGGCCGTGGGCGCGGCCGTCATCGCCGTCTCCGCGTTCACGGACGGCGGCGAGGCATGGCGACAGTTTATGTTTCGGCACATGGCCGATAGCCTGTTCATTGCCCTGTGGTTCAACCCTCCGGCGGAGTTCTTCGACTCAGCCGCGCGTCAGGCGATTGCGTCACTCGTCATCGCCGGCGCCGCGATTTCGCTCATCGCCGCCCTGCTCTGGCTGGCGTCCGGCCGGCGCTTCGCTGCGCACGCACTCCTCGCGGTTGGCCTGGTCGAACTGACGGCCTTCGCATATGCCTATTGCGACACCTTCGCCGTCGCCGATATGCATCCGCGCGAGGCCGGGACCTTCTACGCCGAACACCCCGGAGATTATCGTGTGGCGCAGTTCCGCGGGCCGGACACGCCCTATGCGCGCAATTTCCCGATGGATGCGCGGCGCTCGGCGGTGTGGGGCTATGAGCCGGTGATGCTGCACCGGCATGCGACCTTTCTTGCGCACGGCGTCGGAGGAGGGATGCCGCGCATCCCCGGCCTGCTCGAGCATGTGCGCTGGGGCACGGATATCGTCGAGCTGGCGTTAAATTCAGGCTTCCTCGACGTGCATTTTGATCCGGTGTCCAAGACTTTCGACCCGCCGCGCGAGTTCGACATGCTCCGGTGCCGGTACGCGATCGTGCCGGAGGGGCTTCCGAATTCACCGGCCGGCATCTATGAGAATCCGGATGTCCTGCCGCGATTTCTGCTGGTGCGCGACTACATGGTCCTCGAAAATCCCTGGGTCATTCTGGACGGGATGAGCGAGCCGGGCTTCGATTCGCGCCGCACGGTGATGCTAGAGCAGGCGCCGGTCCCCGCGCCGGACCCGTCGAAGGGCCCCGCGGCGGCGGAGGTCATCGTCGAGGACGAATCGAGCGATCACGTTACGGTGCGCGTGACGCTGGACGCGCCGGCGATTCTCCTCGTGACGGACCCCTACAGCGGCGGCTGGGGCGCGGTGGCGCTGGAGGACAGCGTGCAGCAGGAGTATCAGACGTTGCCTGCGAATTACGCCCTGCGTGCGGTGCCGCTCGAGGCGGGCGCGCATCATTTCCGGATGGAATACCGGCCGCGCGCGTTTGTGTTGGGCGTGCAGATTTCGGTGGCGGCGGTCATCGCGTTCGCGGGCGCGCTTGCGTATTGGGCGACCTCGCGCGCGGCGGACTACTTCACGAGGAAGGCAGCGTAGACCGCCGCGGCCCATGCGGCCACGGCCCCGGTCGCGATCGCATCGAGGATGGGGCGTCGGCCGAGCATGACAAAACCCTGCGCGGCGAGCACGCCGAAACACGGCAGCACGTTGAGCGCGTAGGCGGCCTTGCCGGCGCTGACGGTGGGCAGGGACAGGTAGAGCAACACCATGCCGGCGAGGTGCGTGCCGATCCAGAACAGGCACAGCAGCGTGCCGCGATCGACGGCGTCACTTGGGCGCGCCACCGCACGGGCGGCGCCCATCGCCATCAGCGCGGCCGGCCCCAGCGAGAGCAGCGTGGCGGCGCCGAGGAAGCGGAAATCCCATGGCGGCACCGAGGGCGGGCGCGTCGCGGCCGCGGCGTCGTAGAGGTAGCCCGGCGGGACTTGGCCCGAGCTGATGAATCCGTCCGACCAGAAGGTGGAATAGAGGGAGTCCCAAAAGCCCACGAAGCCGGCGCTGATCGGATACCAGAGCCCTTCGCCGAAGCTGAGTAGCTGGCCCGGCGCGCGAAAGCCGGGGTCCTGTCGCCAGACGGTGCCGAGCGATTCGTCGAAACCGACGCTGAAGGGCGTGCCGAGCGCGATCTGATTGCGGACGAAGAACCATCCGGACACGAGAATCGCGATCGCGAGGACCGCGAGGGTCTCGCTAAGTGCGCGCGTCCTGCCGCCGGGACGCCGCCAGGCCGCGAGACCGACGCCGAGCACGACGCCGGGCGCCGCGAGCAGTCCGGTGACTTTGGAGAGTATGGCCAGGCCCAGGCACAGGCCGATGAGAATCGGCCCGGACCACCGGGGATTCGGGGCCAACGCGTGCCGCAGGGTCAGGTAGACCGCGAGCGCGCTCCACAGGCCGGCGAAGGGTTGGTTGCTGGGAAATAGCGAGAGGTAGATGTTCATCGGAAGCAGACCGCAGATCGCCGCGCCGATGAATTGCGCATGGGTTTGGCCGGGGAACACGAGGCGGAGCGTGCGCAGGGCTATCTCGGCTTGGGCGATGCCGCACAGTAGCGGAATGAAGCGCATGGCCAGGATATTGCCTTCGGGAGTCAGGTGCGCGTGGAGGAAGCGGTAAGGAATCGACGCGACGAGATGGAACAGGGGCGCTTCGTTCATCTTCCAGCCGTCCGTGGCGAGCGGCAACCGGCCGGTGGTCACGATGTAGTCGATGTACTCCATGTGCTCGCGCACGTCGAAGCCGAACCAGACAGGCACACGCAGGACCGCGTTCAACCCTAGAGCGGCGAGCGCCAGCAGCATCGCGGCGTGTGCGGCGGCGCGCATCCAGGCCGCGCGCGCGGCGGTGGGCCTCGGGAGGCGTCCGCGGAGCTGCGCCCAGCGCAGGCCTGCGGCCAGCACGAAGATTGGCGCGAGCCAGGGCGCAACGCTCCATAAGGCGCGATCGGAGCGTGAAAATGCGCGGCTTCCGGGGGCCGGCGCAATGCGATTGGCGATCGCCGCCGCGGTCCATGTCGTCGAATCCCGGCTGGCCTGCCACGTGGGACCGGTGTGGAGATCGAGCGGGCCGCAGCTCGCCTGAAGCAACGCGGGGCCATCGTCATTTTGCACGACGATCGTAAGCACGTGATCGCCGGGAACGAGGTGGGGAGTCAGATCGATTTGGCGCCAGCGTTTCCACGACTCGGGCGCCGCCGGCTCAGAAAATAGCGCGGTCTGATCCAGAAATACATCGGCCCTCGATAGCGCACGGAAACGCAGCACCGCGTCCGCCGGCGCCGCGTCCACGTGAATGTGCCGGCGGAATCCGGTCGTGTCGGTGCCCAGCGGGAGCAGGGCCATTTCCATCGGCCGGTCGTGCCGGATCCATTGCGCGCCGGCGCTGTCGATCAGGAAGACGAAGCCGGGATCGTTTAGCCGCCCCGCGAACAGGGCCGCCTCCAACAAGACTCCGGCCACGAAGGCCGCCGCGAGAATCAGCGCGGCGCGGCGGGGACTGAGGAAGTCGGAGGACACGGCAAGAGAATGTCATGGTGTGCAAACGAAGGCAAACCGCGGAGGGCGGCCTCAGGCGGCGGGTGCGGTCTCCGCGGCGATTTCGACGCGATTGCGGCCGTTATGCTTTGCGGCGTAGAGCGCGGCGTCAGCGTCGGAGATGATTTGGTCCACCTCGGCGGCGGATTCAAACACTCTGGCGGACACGCCGATGCTAAGGGTGACGTCGATCGCCGCGCGGCCGGTGGCGACGGGGGTGGCGGCGATGATTTCACGCAGTCGGCGCCCGAGTGCGGCACCGCCCGCAGCGTCGGTGCCGGGGCACAGCACGAGGAATTCCTCGCCGCCGAAGCGCCCGGCGGCGTCGTAGGGCCGGATGGTGGCCTGCATGCGGCGCGCGACTTCCTTGAGCACGGCGTCTCCGGCGGGATGGCCGTGGGAGTCGTTGATGCGTTTGAAATAATCGATATCGCACATGAGCACGGCGAGCGAGGTGCTCTGCCGGACGGAGCGGTTGACCTCGGCATTGAGCTGCTCCATGATGCTGCCGCGGTTCGAGATTCCGGTGAGAAAGTCGCGCGTGGCCTGCACGCGCAGCTCCTCGCGCGTGGCGATCAATTCCTCCTGCAACTCGAGGATGCGGCGGCCCGCGCGAAGCCGGACTTGCAGTTCGTGCACATCGACGGGTTTCGAGATGTAGTCGTCGGCGCCGGCGGCCATGCCGCGGACGAGATCTTCGACGTCGTCTTTCGCACTGAGGAGCATGACGTACACGTAACGCGTGCGCTCCTGGTAGCGCAGCTCCAGGCAGATTTCGGGACCGCTCAGGCCCGGCATCATCCAGTCGAGGATCGCGAGGTCCGGCGACTCGCCGCTGTTCAGAATCTTCATCGCCTCGGTGCCGTCTTCGGCCTCGATGACTTCGTAGCCCCATTTCTCCAGGGTCATCCGGAGCACGGTGCGATCCAGGGGCTGGTCGTCGGCGATGAGAATTTTCACGAGGCCATCTCGCTGCGCAGGAACCCGCTGACCCGGTGGTACTCGGCTTCGAAGGCCGTGAGGATTTTGTCCGCCGCGTCCAGCGTTGCGGTGCGGCCCAGGCCCTCGAGTTCGGCCGCGAGGCCGCGGAGCGCCTCGGCGCCGACCTGGCTGGCGCCGCCCTTGATGCGGTGCGCCTCGGACTCGACGCGCTTGGCGTCGCGTTTTTCGACGGCGTCGCGCAGGAGTTTGCCGTGTTGGCCGGCATCGTCGAGGAAGAGATTGATGAGGCGCTCGACGATGGCCTTGTCGCCTTCGGCCAACTGTTGCAATCGGGAAAGATCGGCGGGCACGGCATTCCTGCCGGGTGCGGGCGCTGCCGCAGCGGGGGATTGGCGGGCAGACTCGGCCGGGCGGCGCGCGCGCAGGATGTTTTTGGTCCACTTCTCGATCGTCGCGCGGAGCACTTCGCCGTCGATCGGTTTGGAGACGTAGTCGTCCATGCCCGCCTCGATGCAGCGTTCGCGTTCGCCCTTCATGGCGTGGGCGGTCATGGCGACGATGGGCACGTGGCGGCCGGATTTCGCGTCGAATTCGCGGATGAGCGCGGTGGCCTCGAAGCCGCCGAGTTCCGGCATTTGGAGGTCCATGAGGATGAGATCGAACTCGCCGGAGGTATAGCGGTCCACGGCCGCGCGGCCGTTGTCGACGATGATGGGCCGGTATCCGAATTTCAACAGGATGCGCCGCGCGACTTCCTGGTTCATGGGATTGTCTTCAGCCAACAGGATCGCCACGTCGCCACGGACGGTGTCCGCCACGGTGTGCTGCGTGAGGATCGGGGGCGCCAAGCTGGACGGGGGCGCGTCGGCGGCGCCGAGTACGACGGCGAGGCAATCGTACAGGCTCGACTGCTTGATCGGTTTGGTCAGGTAGGCGTCGAAGCCGGCCTCAGCGAAGCGCGCCGCGTTGCCGCGGCCGCCCACGGAGGTGAGCATGATGAGCCGCGTGCCGTTGAGCGCGGGATCGCGTTTGATGGCGCGGCCCAGGGTCTCGCCGTCCATCCCGGGCATCTGCATATCGAGGATGGCCACATGGAAGGGGTCGCCGGCGGTCTTGGCTTCGCGCAGCCGGGCGAGGGCCTCGTCGCCGGATGAGGCCTCTGCGTGCGGGAATTGCCAGGATTCGAGGTGGAGATGCAGGATTTTCCGGTTCGTGGCGTTGTCGTCCACGACCAGAATGCGTTGGAGTTCCATCGTGCGCGGAAAGCGGCGGCGCGGCGGCGCGTCGACGGCCTGCTTCTCAAACCAGGCCGTGAACCAGAAGGTCGATCCCTTGCCGACGACACTGGAGACCCCGACCTCTCCGTTCATCAACCTCGCCAGTTTTTTCGAGATCGCCAGCCCAAGCCCCGTGCCGCCGAACTTGCGCGTGACCGAGGCGTCCGCCTGCGTGAAGGGTTCGAAGAGGTCCTCGATCTTGTCGTGCGGAATGCCGATGCCGGTGTCGGTCACGGCGAAGTGGAGCTTTACGTTGCCGTTCTCGTCTTCGTCGAGCGCGACGTGTGCGACGACCTCGCCTTCGCTGGTGAACTTGATGGCGTTGCCGAGCAGGTTGATGAGGATTTGGCGCAGGCGGCCGGGATCGCCGCGGAGCAGCGAGGGCACCTCGTTGTGAATCATCACGGCCAGGTTGAGGCCTTTTTCGGCCGCCTTCATGCTGAGCGTATCGGCCGCGTCCTCGACGCAATCGCGCATATTGAAATCGATGATCTCCAGATCGAGCTTGCCGACTTCGATTTTGGTGAAATCGAGGATGTCGTTGATGACGACCATGAGGTGGTTCGCGGAGGTGCGCACGGCGTTGGTGAATTCGCGCTGATCGTCTGAGAGCGCGGATTCGAGCAGGAAGCCGCTGAACCCGATGATGGCGTTCATCGGCGTGCGGATTTCGTGGCTCATGTTGGCCAGGAATTCGCTCTTGGCCACGTTGGCCGCTTGGGCTTCGAGGGCCATTTCGTTGGCGCGTTCGATGGCCTTCTCGAGCACGCGGTTGGCCTCTTGAAGATCGCGGTTGTACGCTTCGACCTTTTGCTCGGCCTGCTTGCGCGTGTGGACTTCCTCTTCGAGGTCGGCCGTGCGCTCTTTCACGCGCCGATCGAGCTCGTCGTGCGCCGATTGAAGGGCGCGATCGCGGTCCTGCACCCGATCGAGCATACTGTTGAATTGATCGGTCAGTTGCCCGAGTTCGTCGTTGGCCAGTTTTTGGGCGCGCACGGAGTAGTCCTTGTCTTCGGACACCCGGCGGACGGTTTCTGCCAGTTGCGTGATCGGGCGGGACAAGACGCGTTGCAGCACGGCGGACGGAATGAGCAGGAAGGTCAGCGACAACAGGAAGAATCCCGCCGCGGCCACAGAGAGATATCGAATTTGCGCGGCGGCCTGCGGGCCCACGAAGGCCTCGATGCGGACGGTGCCGATCGGTTTCTTGGCCTGATCGAGCACTTCACTCTCGACCACGATCACGTTCCTGCGATTGGCGCCCAGAAACGCATCCAGGTCGTCCGCGCCCTCAAAATCATACGCTCTCGGATTGACGAACTCCGCGAATCGCTCGCCGTGGATGTCGTCGACCCGGGCCCGAACGAAGGTAGTCTCAGCGATAAGCGCGGACAATACTTCCGCAGCCTCCGCATCAATTTTAAAAATCATCGGAGCTTGGACATTGATCGCGGTGACGCCGGCAAGAGTCAACAACTGCTCGCGTTTTTTGACGCGGAAGGAGACGGTGTCGTACACGATGAAGGCGACAGAGCTGACGAGCAGCGACACGCCGCTGACGAAGGTGAGCATAACGAAGAGCTTGCCGCGGAAAGACATGTCGCGCAATCGGCGCATGATGTGCGGAATTCCCCCACGGACCTGAATCGTGCCGGCCCGCCCCTTTGCCGCGTCCAGCCCCCGCCGGACGGGCCCCCCATTCATTTGCGCAGGAGTATACACCAATCGCCCAGGCGCTATCGTGGGAGGATCGCGCTCCCGCGCGACTGTGGGTTCAAACAGCAAGTGCAACACTCTACCCTCAGAAACTAACCATTTTCCCACCAATCACTTTTCCTTCTGACCCATCCGCCGCTCACACCTGCCTGCGGCGGATGGGTCAGAAGGAAAAGCTCCTACTCTGATCTTCGAAATACTTAGGGTTTTCCAAGTGTTGCACTTGCAGTTAGAATCCAGCACCGCGTAGGCGCCGGGTCGCATCGGTCGCGCGGGAGCGCGACCCTCCCTTGGCGACCGTTGGGGATTTTGGATGCGCTCCGTTTCACGGGCGCGCGGCGGTTTCGTTCCGAATTAATGTAGAGCGGGCCCGCCGCCGAGGCCGGCAGCGGGCCCGCGAAGGGTCACGCGGATATCGTCCGGATTACTTCGCCGGAGGGGTGGCCGGAGCCGCAGCCGGGGCAGCAGCCGGGGCAGCAGCCGGGGCAGCCGCGGGGGCCGCGCTCGGGTCGAGCAGGGCCGCGATGCCGGCCGGCACTTCGAAGTTCGCCGCATCAATGTCCTTGTTGAATTCGATCGACGCAAAGGTGATTTCGACAGGGCCGTTCGCGGTTTCAAGGGACATCGCGTGCGCGACCGTCAGGCCGTCGACCGCTTTGTAGTCCTTGAAGGTGGTCGTGGCCGGTCCGCCGCCCATGCCGGGGCCGAGGGACTGGATGAGCAGGCCGCTTTCCTTGTCATACCAGTTGGTGACGGCTTCGCCCGCGGCCGGAGTGAAAACGACTTTCCAGCAGGTCTTGTCGCCGACCGCTTCTTCACCGGCGGTCTCGGCCTTCGCGTAGTACTTCTCCCAGTGCAGCCACTGCTGCACGTCGAATTGCTGCGCGGCCGCATCGGCCTCGGCGCCTTCGAGAAGCGTGTCGCCCTGCATCATGCTGGACGACCACATTTTGCCGTCCTTCATGCCGTTGAGGAACTCGCCGAAGCCGTCGAGCGCCATGATGCTCTTGGCGTTGTTGCCTTGCGAGTATTGGGTCATCGTGCCGTTCATGCCCATAGCGACCACCACCACGGTGCCCTTGGACGAGCGGCTCTTCACGGCCTTCCACGCGGCGTCGCCGCCGGTGGCCTTTACGTACTTGGCTACGATCGCTTGCGGCGTCGCGGCGTCTTCGGCCTTCGCCGCGCCGGCGAATACCGAGAGTCCCATTGCCATTGCTGCAACTACCAATCCCATCTTTCTGTACAACACGTGTGTTCTCCTAGTTTCGCTTGGGCATGACCCAAACAGTTTCGATTCGTAAACAGCCCAGTTGGCGAGTATATCCAACACTTGGGGGCGTGTCTAGTTCCAATTGCATCACGGCGACGCGCAGTCCTGACCGTCGCCCCGATGCGCATAGGCAGCGCCTGTATGGTAAAGTAACGCGCCTCCACGCCCGGGAATGAGCCCACTCATGCATCCAATCGACGGCCAAACTGCGCCCGCCCAGGAGGGCCGATGGGAGGGCCTGCGCGAAGTCTCGCGCATGGCCTGGCCCATTATGTTGGGCAATTTGTCCTTCGTGTTCATGGATTTTGTGGACAAGTACTTCGTCGCCTCGCTCGATCGCGGGCTGGACGCCCCAGTCCACCTGGCGGCGATCGGGTCTGCGGGGATTTGGACCTATGTGCTGGGGATATTCTTCGTGGGCGTGGCGGGCTGCGTGAGCACCTTCGTGTCGCAGAGCCTGGGCCGGGGCGAGCGCGAGAATTGCTCGCGCTACGCGTGGCAGGGTATGTACATCTCGCTGCTCTCGGGCCTGGCCATCGTGGCGTGTCTGCCGCTGGCGCGGCCTTTCTTCGAGCGCATGGGGCACGGCCCGGAGGTCACGGAACTCGAACTGACCTACTTCCGCATCCGTATTTTTGGCTTTGTCCTGGTGGCGACGGAAGTCGCGCTGGCGTCCTTCTTCCAGGCGATCGGGCGCGCGGTGTTGCCGATGACCTCGACGATCGCGGCGAACATCGTGAATGTAGTTCTCACGTACGCGCTGGTGCTGGGGCATTTCGGTGCGCCGCGCATGGGCATCGCGGGCGCGGCGGTCGCCACGCTGCTCGCGCTGCTGTTCCAGACACTGATGCTGCTCGCGTTCTTCCTGAGCGACCGCGTGAACCGCGACTTCGGATCGCGCGCGGGTTGGCGTTTCGATTCGCGCAAGGCCGCCGAGTTGTTCCGCATCGGCTGGCCCTCCGGCCTGTCGAGCTTCATGGACGTGGCGGCCTGGGGCGTTTTCACGAGCTTCATCATCGGCGGCTTCGGCGCGGTGCAACTGGCCGCGCACACGGGCGCGATCAATTTTATGCACGTGTGTTTCCTGCCGGCGATGGGCCTGGGCATGGCGGCCACGCCGATCGTGGGGCAGTGGCTCGGCCGCGGGAACTACGAGATGGCGCGCAAACGCGCGCTGACCGCGGTGAAGATCGGGATCGTGATCATGACGAGCGTGGGGATCGTGCTGGCGGTCTATGGCCCGACGCTGATGACGGCGTTCTCGGACGATCCCGAAGTGATCCGGCTGGGCGGGTATCTGCTGATCCTGGCCGCGATCTTCGCCGGCTTCGACGCGATCAACATCGTGCTGATGGGCGCGCTGCGCGGCGCGGGCGACACGCGCTGGGTCATGGTGACGCTGTTCATCGGGGCGTGGCTGGTAAACCTGCCGCTCGCGCTGCTGTTTTCGCGCGTGCTGCATCTGGGCGCGCTCGGAGCGTGGTACGGCACGACGATCTACGTCATCCTGCTCAGCGGCGCCTTCGCCTGGCGCTTCCACCGCGGCGAATGGCGGCATATCAATATTTTTTCAGCGAGCGGCGAGGTTTCGACATATCCGGCGCCCATTCGGGCCGGGGCCGAAGCAGGTAGCAAGTAGTTTGGAGTGGGAAGCGCGGAGCAGGAAGCGGGAAATATTTCGGAACGTGGCCGAACGCGGGGTCGATGTTGGCTGATTCACGGCCGCGAATTGTCTTAGCCAAGGCCGCTGATTACGCTCAGTCTTCCCCGGTCCCGATACGTCTGATGCGCGTACAACGCGTCCCGGAGTTAGGATGAGAAGGCCGGCCGCCTTTGTAGCGTCCTGCGCGGTGAATCGTCTTGTGGACGAAGTCCTTAGGCTTAGGGCATATTGACCGGGCGAACTCATCCAACACGAGGGCCCCACCATGAGCGACCAACCCCACTCCATCGCCTCCAGTCCCACCCGGCGCGAATTCCTTCACACCTCCGGCGCGGTCGTCGCCGCCGCGACCGTGCTCGGCGCGGGGCGCGCCCACGCCGCGAACAAGAAATTGAAGATCGGCCTCATCGGTTGCGGCGGACGCGGCACAGGCGCGGCGACCCAGGCGCTCTTGGCGGATCCGGATACCGAACTCGTCGCGCTGGGCGATACCTTCACCGACCAGGTGGAGTCCTGCCTCCGAAGCCTGTCGGCCGGCCCGGCCAGGGAGCGCGTCAACGTGACGAAGGCCCGCCAGTTCGCCGGCTTCGACGCCTACCAAAAAGTGATCGAGGCCTCCGACGTCGTCGTGCACGCCTGCACGCCGCATTTCCGCCCGCTGCACGTCGAGGCCGCGGTGAACGCCGGGAAGCACAACTTCATCGAGAAACCGATCTCGGTGGATCCGGCCGGCGTGCGCCGGCTGCGCGCCGCGTCCGAAGTTGCAAAAACCAAGGGCCTCAATTTCGTCACCGGCCTGTGCTACCGCTATGAAAACGCCAAGCGCGAGACCATCAAGCGCATCCACGGCGGCGAAATCGGCGACATCGTCGCCGTGCAGACTTCGTACAACACCGGCACGCTGTGGCACAAAGGCCGCAAGCCCGAGTGGAGCGAGATGGAATACCAAATCCGCAACTGGCTGTACTTCGACTGGCTCTCCGGCGACCACATCACCGAGCAGCACATCCACAGCCTCGACAAGATCGCGTGGGCGGTGGGCAAATACCCCGTGAAGGCGACCGCGAGCGGCGGGCGCACGGTCCGCGTCGAACCCGAATACGGCAACATCTACGACCATTTCAACACCGCCTACGAGTGGGAAGGCGGCGTGCGCGGGTTCAGTGCCTGCCGCCAATGGGGCAACTCCGACACCGACGTGTCCGATCACGTCTTCGGCACGAAGGGCGTCGCGCGGCTCCAGTCGCACCAGATCGAAGATCGCGACGGCAAGGTCCTGTGGAAACAGCAGAAGGACCCCGCGGACGACATGTATCAGAACGAGCACAACGCGCTCTTTGCCGCGATCCGCAACGGCGAGCCGATTAACGACGGCGAGATCATGTGCGACTCGACGCTCATGGCGATCATGGCGCGCCTCTCGGCCTACACCGGCAAAACCGTGACCTGGGACGAGATGCTCGATTCCCCGCTCGACCTCTCGCTGCCCAAGTACGAATTCGGCGACGCACCCCAGCGGCCTGTCCAGCGGCCGGGGCTGACTTGAGCTCGTTCCCAACAACGAAACGGAGGAGACCCGCCATGAATCCCGTCGTCTTGCAAATGATCGATGCGTTTACGCTGGGGCGCATGACGCGCCGAGAACTCATCGCCGCGATCAGCGGGCTCGTCGCGGCTGCCGCGGCGGGCCGGAGCCTGCCCGCGCGCGGAGAGGACCTCTCGCCCACCTTCAAAGCCGTCGGGCTCAATCACATCGCACTTCGCGTGACCGACGTGCCCAAGTCCCGCGACTTTTACCAGCGCCACCTCGGCCTGACCGTGGCGAATGAATCTCTTCCGAACAATTCCTTTCTCATGGTGGGCGAACACCACTTCCTCACCCTGTTCCGTGGAAATGAACCTCGCCTCGATCACTATTGCTACAGCGTCGAGCAGTACGACGTGCAGGACGCGGCGGCGAAACTCCGCGCCGAGAGTATCGAGCCGCGTATCGAAGGCGAGCGCATTTATTTCAGCGACCCTGACCATCACACGGTGCAACTGGCATCCACGTCGCACCTGCCCTGAGAGGCTTGGTTTCGCATAACTTGTTTATTTTCAATTACTTATGACATGTATGCGACTACGCACACTTCTCAGAAACCGGCGCATAGCCTTCACGCCGGATTTTGGGGTTGAATGTGGTGGAGTACCATCTTGGTGGAGTACCATCTGATTTCGGCGGCTTCGCGGAGCCAACAGGGTCTACGGGAGAGATAACGATGAAGAAACTGGTTGTGAGCGCATGCGCGGCGGCCCTCAGCGTGGCCGGTGTCGCGATGGCGGAAGACAAGCCGACCTTCACCAAGGACGTGCTTCCCATCCTCCAAGAGAGCTGCCAAGTGTGCCACCGCCCCGGCGGCGCAAACCTCGGCGGCATGGTCGCGCCGATGGCCTTCACCACCTACGAGGAAACGCGCCCGTGGGCGAAGGCGATGGCCAAGCAAGTCTCCGAGCACAACATGCCGCCGTGGGACGCCTCTGCCGCGCAGCACGGCCAATTCAACAACGAACGCACGCTGGCCCAGGAACAGATCGACACGATCGTGCGCTGGGCGGAGTCCGGCGCGGCGCGCGGCAATCCCACCGACGCCCCGGCCATGCGCGAATTCCCTGCGTCTAACGGCTGGCTGATCGGCGAACCCAGTCTCGTCCTCACGATGCCCGAGAAGTACTTCGTCGCCGACGATGTCGAAGACATCTACGTCAACTTCAACCAAACGATCACACAGGAACAATTGCCCACCGATCGCTGGATCAAGGCGATCGAGTTCCGTCCCGGCAGCTCGGCCGTCCACCACATTATCGCTTTCCCGCTCGGCGGCATCGCTCCCGGCAACGACCCCACCGTCTATCCCGACGGCATCAGCCGCAAAATCTCGCCCGGCGACGACATCCGCTGGCAGATGCACTACCACAAGGAGTCCGGCCCCGGCACGGGCGTGTGGGACCAGTCGCAGATGGCGTTGAAGTTCTACCCCGAGGGCGCGGAAATCAAATACGAAATGCAGGGCAACTCGCTCGGCCGCTTCGACTTCCAAATCCCCGCCGGCGACCCGAATTACACCATCCAACAGGAATACACGTTTAACCACGATTCGCAAATCGTCCAGTTCATGCCCCACATGCACCTGCGCGGCAAGGCTGCGAAATACGAAGCTTTCTATCCGGACGGGAAGTCGGAAGTGCTGCTTGACGTTCCCGCCTACGACTTCAACTGGCAGACTACCTACCAGTACAAAGACTTCAAGAAAGTCCCGGCCGGGACCAAGGTCGTCTACACGTCGAGCTGGGACAACTCCACGAACAACGTCTACAATCCCGACCCGGCACAGACGGTGCATTGGGGTGAGCCGACGACGGACGAGATGAGCTTCGGCTACATGTCCTTCATCAACGAATCCGACGACCGCGAGCAGATGTTCGGCGGCGGCCGTGGTCGCGGCGGACGCGGCGGCGGTGGTGGCCCGGCGCTCGCAAACGTCATCGGCATGTTCGACAAAAACGCCGATGGTCTGCTGCAAAAAGACGAAGCTCCGGGGCAAATGGCCCGCTTCTTCGACATGATCGACCAGAACAAAGACGGCGCCATCGACAAAACGGAAGCCGAAGCCGCCGACAAGGCCCGCCGCGAGCAGACCCAGCAGCCCAGCCTCTAATCCAGAATCCAGACGCCAACACATCGGGCGCGGCCGCCAAACCAGCGGTCGCGCCCGATTTACTTTTTCTCTCTCGAACACCGGCCTTCAGAGGTCCCCATTTCCACGATGCTGGTTCGACCCAGGAGGAGCACACTGAAATCCGCTCGGCACCCAATCGGCTTTCGTGGCGCGACTCGATGCTCCCCAGTTTTGAATTTCGCCCCCAAAGCTGTACCTGAGCTAAAAGGGCCCTCATCCGTGCTTTCGTCGTGCCACACTGGAAACTGATTCCTTGCCCCATCCCCAGTTCCGGTCGCCTATTTAGTCCGCCATCCAGAGGATGAAATTGCCATCGAATTGACTGGAGTGTTGATTAATTGATAGTCTGACGGTTCGTCTGCGCCCGGCGGTCGCTGAACGGGTATCTCGCCGCGGGGCGCGTGTTGTGTTGAGTCTGTAGGGCGGATACCCGCATTGGCAGCGCCCGATACGCAAAGGAAATACCGTCATGGCACGTCAAACAGGGGCGAAGCACAAGCTTTGCCGCCGCCTCGGGGAATGCATCTGGGGCAAACCGAACTGTCCCAGCGCCAAGCGCCCCTTCCCCACCGGCCAGCACGGACAGAACCAGCGCAAGAAGAAGTCCGTGTACGGCATGCAGTTGCTCCAGAAGCAGCGCGTGCGCACGCATTACGGCCTTCTCGAGCGGCAGATGGAGAAGACCTTCGCCGAGGCCAAGCGCATGGGCGGCGTCACGGGCGCGAACCTGCTGATGCTGCTCGAGTCGCGGCTGGATGCGGTGACTTACCGCTTCGGCTTTGCGAACTCGATGCCCGCCGCGCGGCAGCTCGTCTCGCACGGACACCTCACGGTGGACGGCGAACCGGTCGATCGGCCTTCGTTCCGCGTGCGGCCGGGGCAGACCGTGGCGATCGCGGAGAAGAGCCGCAAGATCCCGATGGTCGCCAACGGCGTCGAGCTGCCGGGCAATCGCATCCCCGAATACCTCGATCGCCCGCAGGGCGCCTTCGAGGGCAAGATGACCTCGCTGCCCAACTTGGAGACGATTCCTTTCCAGGCGGACACGCAGGCCATCATCGGCTTTTACTCGCGCTAAACAAACACTTTTCAAGGCGGGCCGCTGTACGGCGGCCCGCCCTATTTTTTGTCAGCGATTCGGTGGCATGGGCTTTCAGCCCCTGCGGGATGGCGGCGGGCACTTTGCGCACTCTTGACGACGGTCGCTCTCACGAGTTGTCGCGCTCGGCTCATTCTTCATCGGCCGGAGGCCGATGCTACGAAGTGCGGCTGATTCGCTCGCCGTCCAACACGGCCCTATCTATATGCACTTTTGTTGCACTCGTGGTTGCAGTACCATTGTGACCCAAGCGATATCGGTCAGCAGAGTCTGGTAACGGGGCGCATCGTTCCCGTGCCGGACGGTTCTGCTTTTTCGGCGGGCAATTTTCGCGTGACTTCGAACATTATAGCAACTTCCGAGACCCTCCCGGCGCTCGGGGTCGTCTCGGAAATCATCGCGCTCACGCCGCGCGCGCGGGCGAATGGCGTCGAGATCGTCGGCCCGTGGGGATCGGCGAAGCGGCTTGTTGCGGCGCAGGTGGCCGAGGCGCTGGGGCGGCCGCTGTTGTATGTCGCGTCGGGCCGGCTCGAGGCCGAGGCGGCGGCGGAAGACCTTGCAACCTTCCTTGGCGAATCGCGCGTGGCGCTGTTGCCGGCGTGGGAAGTCCTGCCGACGGACGCGATGGCGCCGGCGGACGACATCGTGGCGGAGCGGATGTTCGCGCTGAATGCGCTGGTGCAGGCGCAGGAGCGCGGCGAGCTCGCGTGCGCGGTGGTCTCGGTGCGCTCGCTGCTCCAGCGCGTGCCGAACCGCGCGCGGCTGGCGAAGGACACGATCGATCTGCGCCTCGGACAGGAGCACGACCTCGAGGACATCGCGGCGAAGCTGGTGAAGATGGGCTACGACCGCGAGCTGATGGTCGAGCAGCGCGGACAGTTCAGCGTGCGCGGCGGCATTTTCGACATCTTTCCGATTTCGGGCGAGCTGCCCTCCCGCATCGAATTTTTTGGCGACGAGATTGAGTCGATCCGCCGCTTCGAGCCGGAGACCCAGCGCAGCGTGGACTCGTCCGATTCCGTGCAGATACTGCCGCGATCCGAGAAGAACCTGCTCGCGGCCCAAGCGAAGGAGAGCGGCGCGCTCGATACCATTCTCGACTATTTGCCGGAAGACATCGTCATTGCGCTGGATGAGCCCGCGCTGGTGGCGCAGGAGGCCGAGCATCTTGAACGGACGTTCCCGGATTCGCCGTACCTGGGCACTTGGGCCGAGGTGAGCGGCAAGCTCGGGCGCGACGCGGCGCGGTTGTCTTTGGCGCAGGTCGCGCACGCGAAAGCGGCGGACGCGACGCGCTTCACGGTGCCGATGAACTCGATGGCCTCGTGGACGGGCCAGCCGGAGGGCTTCTGGAGCCAGCTCGAGGCCTGGGGCCTCGCGGGTTATCACGTGCACCTGCTCTGCGTCAACGAGGGCGAGCGTGGCCGCCTCATCGAGCTCTTGCAGGAGCATGGATACCAGCCCGGCGCGCAGACGGACTTCGATCTGCACGTTTCGCTCGGCCGGCTGCGCGAGGGCTTCGCCTCCGGGCGCGACACGCTCGCCGTGCTCAGTGAGCGCGAGATGTTCGGCCGCAAATACGTACGGCGCAAGCGCCGCCGTTTCGAGGCGGGCGCGGCGATCACGCAGTTCAGCGACGTGCAGCCCGGCGACTACATCGTCCACGTCGAGCACGGCATCGGGCGCTACCTCGGCCTGCGGCGATTCGAGGGCAAGACGAACGAATTCATGGCGGTGCAATACGCGAACAACGACGTTGTGTATGTGCCCGTCACGCACGTCGACCATATCCAGAAGTACATCGCGTCGGGCGGCGCGGTGCCGAAGATGGACCGGCTGGGCGGCTCGAGTTGGGCGCGCAAGAAGGCCAAGGTCAAAGAGGCGGTGCGGCAGATGGCCGAGGATCTGATTAAACTGTACGCCGCGCGCGAGGCGCATCCCGGCTTTGCGTTTAGCCTCGATGGCCACTTCCAGCAGGAGTTCGAGGACAGCTTCGAATACGACGAGACGCCCGATCAGCTCCGCGCGACGGACGAGATCAAGCGCGACATGGAGTCCTCCAAGCCGATGGACCGGCTGCTCTGCGGCGACGTCGGCTTCGGCAAGACGGAGGTCGCCATGCGTGCGGCGTTCAAGGCGGTGATGGACAAGAAGCAGGTGGCCGTGCTCGTGCCGACGACCGTGCTCGCCGAGCAGCACTACCTCACCTTCCAGGACCGCTTCGCGGACTATCCGATCAAGGTCGAGATGCTCAGCCGGTTCCGATCTCCGCAGGAGCAGCGCGCGATCGTCCACGGCCTGCGCGACGGCGCGATCGACATCATCATCGGGACGCACCGGCTGATCTCGGGCGACATCCAGTTCCGGGACCTCGGCCTCGTCGTGCTCGACGAGGAGCAGCGCTTTGGCGTGAAGCAGAAGGAGAAGCTCAAGCGGCTGAAAAACAACGTCGACGTGCTCGCGCTCACCGCGACGCCGATTCCGCGCACGCTGCACCTCTCGTTGTCCGGCGTGCGCGACATGAGCGTGATCAAC
This sequence comes from Candidatus Hydrogenedentales bacterium, assembly GCA_038916785.1. Classification (GTDB taxonomy): domain Bacteria; phylum Hydrogenedentota; class Hydrogenedentia; order Hydrogenedentales; genus VFKU01. The sequence continues at coordinate 44,264 of JBCLBO010000009.1, forward strand.
ACGGCGCCGAACGATCGCCTGCCGATCCACACGTGTATCGAGGTGTACAGCGAGGACCTGACGCGGGAGGCGATCCGCCGCGAACTCGAGCGGCAGGGCCAGGTGTTCTACCTGCACAACCGCGTGCAAACCATCGATAAGACCGCGGCGATGCTGAAGAAGCTCGTGCCGGCCGCGCGCATGGCGGTGGCGCACGGGCAGATGGAGGAGGGCGCGCTCGAAGACGTGATGACGGCCTTCGTCCGCCGCGAGTACGACGTGCTCGTGTGCACGACCATTATCGGCTCCGGCCTCGATATCACGAATGCGAACACGATCATCGTCGATCGCGCCGACATGTTCGGCCTCGGCGAGCTTTATCAAATTCGCGGGCGCGTGGGGCGTTACAAACACCGCGCGTTTGCCTATCTGCTCATCCCCGGCGACCGCCCGATCACGCCCGAGGCGCAGAAGCGGCTCAAGGCGCTCGAGGAATTCAGCACGCTCGGCTCCGGATTTAGCATCGCGCTGCGCGACCTCGAAATCCGCGGCGCGGGCAACCTCCTCGGCGCGCAACAGAGCGGCCACATCGAGACGGTCGGCTACGAGACCTACCAGCAACTCATCGCGGAAGCGGTCGGCGAACTCAAGGGCCAGCCGCTGGAGACGCGCCTGCTGCCGCCCTTCGAGATCACCACCGACGCGGGCATTCCCGATTCGTACATCGAGCTCGAATCGCAGAAGATCACGCTCTACAAGCGCATCACCGGCATCCACACCACCGCCGAAGTGGACGAGATGGCTGCGGAATTCAAGGACCGCTTCGGCGATCCCCCGCGGCCCGTGCGCCGTTTGCTTGAGGTGATGCGCGTGCGCGCGCTCGGCGCGCAGGCCGGCGCAGTACGCATTGCCGCGACGAAGGACCTGCTCACGATCAGCTTCCCCATCGACGCCGCGCGCGACGGCACGCTGGAGGCCTCCGCAATGCAACGCCTGCGCGCCATCCACGGCAAACGCCTCGGCCTGAGCCTCGACAAGACCGCCGCCCTCACGATCGCGCTGACCCCCGGCGACGACCCGGTCGCCGTGGCGCGGGCCGCCCTCGAAACCCTCACCCTCGAACAGCAAGCGGCCTGAACCCCTGTCTCACGCGGAGACAATGAGTCGAGTCGCGGAGACTTGCTCGCCTCAGGTCCCCTATTGCATGCGTGAGGTTCCCTCTGTAAATCGTCTTCCGAGGGTAACGTAGAATGGACGTTGACTTTGGAAGACGATCTTCCGGGGGAAGCTCACCTCCGAAAAGCTTTTGCCAAAGGCCATCTTGATCGTTGCGAGCGGAAGCTGCATCCGCAGCTTCCAGCGACCGCCCTTCGCCGCCTCGTGCATGCGGTCGAGCGTCTTGGAAACGGCGGGGTCTTTCACGAGTTTGTCACGGTCCGGTCTCCGCAGATGCTCGGCGGGTCGAGACCCGGTATATGCTCGGCGGGTCGAGACCCGCCCTACACGGGAGAATCAGCCGTCATTTCGGTAGCGCGAAGGCCAGCAGCGCCGCTGGTGCGTCTTGCCCGCCCGCCGCGACGACGAGGTATTGCCGGCCCTGGTGCATGTACGTCATGGGTACGGCGTAGGGTTGCAGGGGGAGTTTCTCTTCCCACACGACCTCGCCCGTGTCCTTGTCGAAGGCGCGCAGCCGCGCCTCGTCCTTCAGGTAGCCGCCCGTCGCGTTGTCCACCGCCGCGTGCGAGAAGAACACGAGCGACTTGGTCACCGCGGGTCCGCTGCCGGAAAGGAAGGTGTTGCTGCCCCAGCCGAGCGGGGGCAGGCGCAGGTCTTTGAGCAGCGGATGGTTCCGCGGTCCGTCGCCATGCGCGACCTGCCAGAGGATTTCGCCCTTGTTCAGATCGATCGCGGTAATGCGCCCGTAGGGCGGCTTGGTCAGCGGCAGGCCGTTTGGCCCCAAGAGCAGCCAAGGCCCGCCGCGTTTGTACGCGAATTTCGAGAGGTTCGGGTCCGGTTTCACGAGGCCGGCGAAACTCGGCTGCGTCGCCGACTGCACGAAGAGCCGGCCCGTCTCCGGGTCGACCCCTGCGCTGCCCCAGTTCGCGCCGCCCGCCGCGCCCGGAATCTGGATCGTCGCGCCCGCGGCGTCGGACTCCTGCGCGAGCGCCGGCGGCGTGAACAGCGGCCCCATGCGGTACAGCTTCACGAAGTCGAGCGCCGCCTTGCGCAGTTCCGGCGTGAAGTCGATCAGGTCGTCCTCGGTGATGCCCTGCTGCTCAAACGCCGGCGGCTTCGTCGGGAAAGGCTGCGTCTTCGAGGTCTTCTCGCCGGGCACGTCCGTCTGCGGCACGGGCCGCTCCTCGATCGGCCACACGGGTTGGCCCGTCACGCGATCGAGCACGTAGGTGAAGCCTTGTTTGCTCACCTGCGCGAGCGCCTTGATCTTCTTTCCATCGACCGTGATGTCGATCAGGATCGGCGCGGCGGGAAAGTCGTAGTCCCACAGACCATGATGCACGCCCTGAAAACTCCACACGCGCTCGCCGGTCGCCGCGTCCAGGCAGAGGATGGACTCCGCAAACAGGTTGTCGCCGTGGCGATGACCACCGAAGAAGTCATTCGCCGGCGTGCCAGTCGGGCAATAGACATAGCCGAGCTCGAGGTCGGCGCTGATCGAGCTCCAGGTGTTCGCCGCGCCCGCGGTCTTCCACGAGTCCTCTTCCCAGGTCTCGTTGCCAGGCTGGCCCTCGCGCGGGATCGTGTAGAAAATCCACTTCTGCGCGCCGGTGCGCGCATCGAACCCGCGGATGTGTCCCGGCGCGATGTCGGGGTTGCTCGCTTCGTCCGGCAGCAAGCACCCGAGCACTACGGTGTCGCCCACGATCGTCGGCGGCGCGCTAAAGCGCAGTTGGCCCTCGTTGATCGGCCTGTCGAACCCCTTGCCGAGATCCACCCAGCCTTGGTCCGCGAAGCGATCGTCCGGCTTGCCGGTGTCCGCGTCAATCGAGTAGAGGCGGCGATTCGCCGTCGCGATGAAGAGCCGCTTGTCCGGCCCGCTGGACCAATAGGCGAGCCCGCGGTGCTGCGAGGGGCCCTTGCGCCCCGCGCCTTCGTAGGCCTTTGTGTCGAAGGCCCACAGCGTCTCGCCCGTGCCGGGATCGACCGCACAGACCTGGTTCATCGGCGTAGTCACATAGAGCACACCGCCTATCATCAGCGGCGTGTTTTTGAAATACCCGACGCGCATGCCCTGCGCCTGCTTGAGGATGGACTCGTCCACGCAGTCCCAGCGCCACGCAAGCGCGAGCTGCTTCACGTTGCTCTTGTTAATCTGGTCGAGCGGGGAATACCGCGTGCTGCCGGGATCGGCCGAGAAGTACGGCCACTCGCCGCCCGGTGCGCCGTGTTGCGCGAATGCCGTTGCCGAGATTCCGGCGAATGCAACAAAACCCACGAGAAATTTAGGAAGAATCACGTAAACCGATCTCCGGAGTGAGACAGAGCGGCGCGCATTATGCCACACGGCAGGAGGGGGCGGTGCTAACCGAATCGCAGCGCCCGGCACGGCGTGTGCAGAAACGCGTGGCGCACAAACTCCGCGATGTCCGCGGGGTTCGCGAAGGCATCGCCGCTCACGGCGAAGTGGGGAGCGACGTCGTAATGCGGGTGGAGCTGGCCCTCCAAGGCGACGGCGTCCGGCGGGCGCATTCCCGCGAGATCGCTGAGGCGATCGCCGGGGCGCGCGCCGTCTGCGCCGGTGAGCACGAAGAGTTGGCCGGTCCCCGTGGTCCAGCGCGCGCAGGCCTGCCTCAGGCGATCGAGTGCGGCCTCGGCGGTGGCGAGTTCGTCGCCCGGCGCCATCCACGGGACACCGGCGCGCGCCAGCGCCGCGCGATCCAAACCGGAGACCGCGATGTGGAAGCGCATGGCGTCCGTCGAGCCGGCGAGGTTTCGCTGCAACAGCGTGAGCGGTCCGCCGCGCTGGTTCAGCACGCGGTCGATGAACTCCCGCTTCACCCGGTGCGCGGCGACGGCGGTATCGACGGTGGCATCGAGCCGCGCGAGAAACGCGTCAAGACTCGGAGAGAGTTTCGCTGCGCGCACGGCGGAGACGGAGACGGTCTGCGCGACCATCTCCGCCGGCCTGCGCTCGCCGGCGTCGTCGAACATGAGCGGCGCGGAGGGCGCGTGGCGCAGCGAGAGGCTGAGGGCGCCCGCGGCGATGCGCCCGATACATTCGAGGTGGCGGCCGGCCTCCGGCGCGCCAAAAAAGTAAGGCGAGAGATCCAGCGAAAGGCGCAGCGCTCGCCGCGAGTGGATTTCTTCCGAGATCCTCGCGGCCGCGGCGAGCGTCGCGCCAAAAAACCGGCGGGCGTCGGCATAGCCATCGGCCAGAGGCACGCGCGCCCCGCCGGGCCCGATCAGCTCGGCGGGATAATCGTCCGGGGCGTCCCACGCCATGCGGAGTTCCGGAGTTCCGCCGCGGGCGCCGGAGGATTGCGTGCGCGCCGACGCTTCGATCAGAACGCCGCGCGCGATCTCCGAAACTTCATCGTCGCTTCGGCCCGCGAGGTAGGGCGCGAAACCGAAATTGATCGCCGACCAGGAGATATTGCCGCCGAAAAAGCGGGCGAGCGTTTCGCTCTGCACGCAGATGTGCGCGGCGAGCGACTGCGCATCCCTGGCGGATGCGTAGGCCGCGCCGGAAGCGAGCGGGCCGCGTTCCTTGAGTCCTTCGAGGTCCATCACGACGCTGTCGAGCCGCAGGAAATTGCCGGTGCCCCGCACCTGGATGTCGCCGCGGACATGCGCCTGGCCGACGGCCGCCGGCATCAATTGACCCAAGACATAGGCCGCGGAGACGCGGCTGGCGAGCGCGAGCGCGGCCGCTTCGGGGTCGGCGGGAGAGATGATCGGCGCATCCTCGGACTCCGCAAACGCGTCGTGAAGCGCGGAGACGGGCATCGACACGCGGGCCAATTTCGATGCGGCTTCCGAAAGGCCGCGCGCACGGAATTCCGCGCGCATCCACTCGCGCAACAATCCCGGCGACAATTGCTGCACGCCGGCGGCGGCGATCTGCCGAAGAATCTCGCTTACCACATCCTCCGCGGCGCCGCGATCGAGTCCCGCTTCAGCCGCGGCGGCCGCGAGCAGGCGCTCGGCGCGGTCCGCGGGCAGCGGCTCGTCGAAGATCCCCGTATGCGCGCCGGCCGCGGTCGAGGGCGCGAAGGCGCCGGCGTACATCCGCGCGGTGAGGGTGTAGCCCATTTCGATCAGGAGGCGCTCGACGGTCTCGCGCAGCGTGGCGACGGAAACCGGCTGCGCGTTCGAGTGTTGGAGATAGAGCAAGACGGCCTGCGACAGGCTCGATACCGTGTCCGGGTCGAGCGCCTCGCCCGGCCAGCCCGCGCGCAGAATGGAATTCGACAGTACGGACACGTCGAAGGCGGACTCGCGGCCGTCCCGGCGGATGACGCGCAGACCTTCGATCGGCTCCGCGGTGGGCGCATCCCACAGCTCGAGTTGGTTGGCCGCGGCCAGCGCGCGGCCTTCGTGCAAGGACATGCAGACTCCGGCGCGGCGCCCCGCCGCGAGATGAATTCGAAACGGACGAAGCGAGAGTCTACCAGAAGAAAACGAAAAGCACGAGGGAAAATTCGGCGCTCAGGTGAGCATCGTCTTGAGTTCTTCCATGAACTCGTTGAGGTCTTTGAATTGACGATAGACGGAAGCGAAGCGCACGTAGGCGACTTCGTCAAGCCCCTTGAGCTTGCCCATCACGGCCTCGCCAATTTGGTTCGTCGATACTTCGCGATCCGTCGTGCTGAACAGCGTCCGCTCGACATCGTCGATGAGATGTTCGATCTGGTCGAGCGTCACCGGGCGCTTCTCGCAGGCTTTGAGGATTCCCGCGCGGACCTTCCACCGGTCGAACTGTTCGCGGCGGCCGTCCTTCTTGACCACCATTTGCGCGACTTCCTCGATGCGCTCATACGTGGTATAGCGTTTCTCGCACTTGAGACACTCGCGCCGCCGGCGAATCGCGTCGCCGTCTTTCGAGGCCCGCGAATCGACGACCTTGGCATCGGTATGATTGCAGTAGGGACAACGCATTGTGTATCCGATTCCGATTGACCACAAGCAGAGATTGCTCGTGGCGCAACAGCTAGGGGCGGAAATCTAACAGATACCATATGGTGCGTCAAGAAGGCCGCTGCACCCGAGCCTATGGAGTTGTCTGACTTCTCCCGCCCCGCTACACTTGGCCCGGTGCGCCCACGGAGTGGAACAGGATGATCCCGATTAGGTTTTTGAGAGCGATTACCCTTGCGGGCCTTCTGGCCGTGACCTTTGCTTCCGGAGAAGACAAGCCCGCTCTTGTCGAGGACTTCGAGCACGGGCTTGGTCGCTGGGAAATGACCGACGCGAAGGCGTGGGCGGTTGCGGAAGACCCGGCGGGGAACCATGTGCTCGCGCTGCAGAGGGCGAGCGAGTATGCGCCGCCGTTCCGTTCCCCGCTGAATATCGCCCTTGCGAAAGGGGCCGAATTCGGGAGCTTCGAGATGACGGTCCGCATGAAGCAGACGGGGCGCGAATATGGCCACCGGGACTTGTGCCTATTCTTCGGCTACCGCGATCCTTCGCATTTTTACTACCTACACCTCGCGACTAAGGCGGACGACCACGCGAACTCGATCTTCATCGTGAACAACGCTGCGCGGCTGTCCATCGCGGAGACGCGGACGACCGGAACCGTCTGGGACGATCAGTCCCACACGGTGAAGATCCGGCGCGATGCCGAATCGGGCACGATCGAAGTGTTCTTCGACGATATGACGAAACCGGTGATGACCGCGACGGACAAGACCTTTGCGTCGGGCCGGATCGGCGTCGGCTCCTTTGACGATGTGGGGCATTTTGACGACGTGCACGTCACCGAATTGCAGAAGAAATAGGCGCGAGAGGGGGCGGATAGTGATACTTTCGGACGGGACCATCAAGGAATTGCTCACGAAGGGCGATCTGGGGATCGAACCCTTTGATTGGAGCCAGATCGAGCCGGCCTCGGTCGATTTGCGTCTGGGGGACACCTTTCTGGTGCCCAAAATCACGCGCGGGATATGCTCGATGTCCGAGGCGCCGGACTACGACGAGACCAAGGCCGACGAGTTTATTATTCCGACGCGCGGTTTCGTGCTGGCGACGACGATGGAATACATCCGGCTGCCGAATTACCTTACGGCATTCGTCGAAGGCCGCAGTTCCGTCGGCCGGCTGGGGTTGTTCATTCAGAACGCCGGGTGGGTCGATCCCGGCTTTGAGGGCACGATCACGCTCGAGCTCTACAACGCCAACAGCGCGCCGATGCGGATCGTAGCGGGCCGGCGTATCTGTCAGCTCGTGATCGCCCAGGCCGACAAGGCCGTCGAGCGGCCATACCGGGGAAAGTATCAGGGCCAGCGCGTGACGACCGGCTCGCGCATCCATCTCGATTCCGAAGTGCGCGACGCCGGCACCGACTGAGCCGCTTACTCCGGCATCAGCAGGATGGCTTTCTCGCCGGCCCGCCGGATCGTTAGGGTGTCTCCGGCGTCGGCGTCGAGAATTTCCGGGGCGCTGTCGTGCGCGATGAACGCGGGCCCGCGCGTAATTTGGACGCGCACGGTGGTGTCCTCCGGCACGATGACGTGGGTGGTGTGTTCGTTCGTGTACTTGAATGCCACGCCGATCCCCTGCCAGAAGACTCCGCGCGTGATCTGGTTGAAATAGGCGGTGCTGCCGAAGGGCGAACAAACGACGAATCCGTCGCCGATGATCTCGTGGTCCGGCGCGGAGCCGTAGGCCTGGCCGTCGAACCACACGCGGTACCGCAGCGACGACGTCACGCGGCCCATGTGCCCGCTGACCTCGTTGAGCGCGACAATCTGGTGCGGCCCGCGGGGCGCTGCGAATTCCATGTCGCAGGCGAGCTTGAGGTGCCCATGCGGCACGAGCCGGCCCTGCGCGAGCCGCGCGATCACCTCTTCCGGCGGATTCGGGATGCAGCGCACGCCGCGGCGGCTGTTGCGCAGCGGCACCTTCGGCACGCCCGGCCACAGCCGCTCCGCGGCCAGTAGAGTGCCGTCGCCGCCGAAGCACACGACCGTGTCCGGGTCTTCGGCGACGAGGCGCAGGCCCGCGTGCTTGTCGAGTAGAGGGCGGAGTTTTTCGGATTCGTGGCCGTATAGGACGATGTTCATTTGGCGCAGAGGCCCCACTTGCCGGACGGGCCAGAGAATCGCACTCAGGTCGTCCGCGTTGCAACCCGGCGCGCGAGCGCGAAGGTCGCAGTCACGATGATCATGAGGAAAACGGCATAGGCGAAGGCCGAGCCGACGCCCGCGCCGCGCCACTCCATGTTGATGCGGATGGCGATCGGCAGATTGGACGGCGTGTAGAGCAGGATAGTCGCGACGAACTCGCCGAGGGACGACGCGAAGACCAGCGCCGTCGCCGCCGCGAGGGACGGCGCCATGAGCGGCGCGATGATCCGGCGAAAGCACATCGCGGGCGTCGCGCCGAGCGTGCGCGCGGCTTCGATGAGGGAGACGTCGAAGGTGGTCACCGCGGCGGCGACCGCGCGCGTCCACATCGGGATGAATCGGACGAAGTAGGCGATCGGCAAGAGCCAGACGGTGTTGTAGAGCGGGAGCCAGGGGTCGTTGAAGGCGGTGATGAGATTCATGGCCACGACCGTGCCGGGTAGGGCCCATGGCGCCATCACGAGCAGATTGATCCACCGGCTGCCCGGGCGCGCGCGGCCGATCAGGTATGCCGCCGGCAGGCCGACGGCGAAACACGCGGCGGCCGCGGCGAGGCTCATCCACGCGCTGTTGCGCACGGGCCGGAAGGCGGACGCGTCGTTGAAGATGGTCGCGTAGTTGTCCAGGGTGAACGAAGTCGGGAGGAGTTCTGCGCCCCACGCGCGATGGTCCGCGAAACTCAGCAGCACGATGTTCGCGTGGGGCGCGAGCAAGAGCGCCATGCAGGCCCAGGCGAGTCCACCCGCGAGCCAGCGCCCTCCCCGCGAGCGAATGGGACGCGGGGCGCCTTTCGAGCCGCCGCCGCCCGCGCGAACGCGCGAGCGAAAGACGACGACGCCGAGCAATGAGACAATGCCGAGCACGACGGACAGCGTCAACGCTTCGGCCTCGTGAAACTGTCCGCGTTCATTGAATATCTGCACACTGAGATAGGGAAAATCGTTTCCGAAGAAGAGCGGCGCACTGAAGGACGCGCCCGAGTTCATGAACGTTAGCAAGGAGGCCCCCGCGAGCGCGGGCATCAGCGCGGGCACCATGACCCGGCGAAACGCGAGCGCGCGCGACGCGCCCAGGGTGCGCGCGGCCTCCATGCGCGAGGCGTCCATGCCCTCGAGCGCGGCGGAGACCATCGTGAAGAAATACACGGAGTACGAGTAGGCGTGGATGGTCAGTATGGCGGCGGGGCCGCTAAAGCTGAACCGGTCGCTGCCGGTGGTGCGCTGCAAGAGACGGGGGAGGAGGCCGATGTCCGGGCCTATGAGGTAGTAGAAGCTGAGCGTGCCGACGAGCGGCGGCAGCGCGAAGGGGAGATAGGCGAACACAATCAAGGCGGCGCGCCCGGGGAATCGGTAGTAGGAGACGGCGAGGGCGAGCGCGGTGCCCAGCAGGCCGGCCGCCGCGACCGAGGCGAGGCCCATCGCAATGGTGTTGAGGATTGCTTCGCGGCCCGCGCCCCCGGTGACCACGTCCCAGCGCCATTGCATGGCCGCCGAGACGGCGAGGCGAAGCGTGGGGTAGGCGATCGTGGCCCCGAGCGCGACGAGACAGATCGCGAGCGCCAGGCGATCGGAGAGGGACCGGCGCTGTGAAGGATGTGCGCGCACGGAGCGAAGGCGGGGGCCGGCGGCCTCAGGCCCCGTCCGGACCGTCTTGCGCGAGGTCGAGCTCGACGTATTCGCGGACGGCGCGGTGGTCGTCGTCGCTCAACTTCGTAAAGATGATAGCGACTTTGAATTCGTCCTGTTTCGGGAATTGCGCTTCGCAGCGAATCACGATGCCTTCGGTCTCAATCGAGCGGCCCGACGGCGCGGGGAGATCGAGCACGATGCTCAGCTTCGTCATTTCGACGACCGGCTGCTGCGTGCGGCAGAGCACTCCGCTGCAACTGACGTTTTCGACGTGGTTGATGACGCCGCCATCGCGTCGCGTGGCCTTGAAACCGCCACGGCTGCGCGGATGCTTCCGGCGGTCTGATTCTCGTCGCGTCATGATCGGCACCCCTGGAGCGAAGCTACCCTGTCAGTGGCGCTTGAAACTATAGCCGAAGCCGACACCGAAGTTGTTCACACCCGCGTTCTGTTCGAAGATCCCGGCATTCGAAATGTGGCTGACCTTTCCCGCGACGTGCCAGCCTTTCTCGAACTGGTATCCGAAACCGGCCTCTTCCATGAAATTTAAATAGCCCGAGTTGCCCTCGAATTTCGCGGACTGTCCGAGCACGTGCAAGCCAACTTCGCCAAACCAACCCCGCTGCTCCCTGCCATTGGAATAACCGCGGAACACGACGCCGAATCCCGCCGCCCAGATGTCGTCGCCGCCGTCGCCCTGGTTGTAATACATGATCGGGATAAGGCGTGGGCTAATGGTCAGATGCTCGACGATTGGGAACTCGTAATCAATATTCGTGCGCAGTGCGAAGTCGCTGGGCCGCGGGTGCTTTCCCCAATGGAATCCGTGGAGTGGCGTGAGCTCAATGCGAATCCGCGCATGATCGATGCGGTTCCCTTTTCTGAAGGTTTTCGTCTCCGCCTGCTTGGGTTCCGGCGTCGACTCGACAGCCGATGGTTCCGGCGTCCTACCGTCTTTGTCGTCCGCGCCGGCGGAGGCCGCCATCGTAGGCAACGCCAGACACAGTCCAGCACATGCCCATACGCGAACCCACTTCATCATCCGCATCCTCGTCTCTCCTCGCATCCGGATTCCTATCGCGCCGGCATAGTAAGCGGCGGCGAACTCCGTTTCAATGTGGCGGGCGCGGAGCGATACCGGCGGCCTTGCCGATTTGCTATTCTCTGCGGTGCTCGGTCCGCCGATTGTGCGGCCGTGGGAGGAACGCCCGATGTCGACCCGTTTGCTAACCATTGCTTTCCTACTTGCGGGACTCGCGTACGCCGCGAGCGCCTCGGCCGGTCACACCCGAATCAACGCCCCCAATCCAGCCGATCCCATGGCCGTGCACATCTACCAGCTCGAGAACGGGTTGACGGTGTACCTCACGCGGAACCAGGAGACGCTGCGGTTCTACGCGGAGATTGCGGTGCGCGCGGGCAGCAAGACGGACCCGGCGGATGCGACTGGCTTGGCGCACTACCTCGAGCATTTGTTGTTCAAGGGGAACCAGACGCTGGGCACGCTCGACTACACCCAGGAAGGGCCGTATATCGATCGAATCACGGCGCTTTATGGGCAGCATTTCAAGGAGACCGACGAGACCAAGCGCAAGGAAATCTACGCAGAGATTAACCGCGTCTCGCAGGAGGCCGCGCAATTTGCCGTCCCGAACGAGATCGACAAAATTTATAAGGCGCTTGGCGGCGACGCTCTCAATGCACACACCTGGCACGAGGAGACCGTCTACAAGGTGGCCCTGCCGATGAACCGGCTTCGCCAGTGGGCCGCGATCGAGTCGGTGCGATTCAAGGAGCCCGTCTTCCGCCTATTCCACACGGAACTCGAAACGGTGTACGAGGAGAAGAACCGGAGTCTGGACAACAAGGACCGCGTTATCAACGAGGCGGTCAACGCGGCGCTCTTCAAGAAGCACCCCTACGGTCAGCAGACGACAATCGGCACGGTCGAGCACCTGAAAAATCCAAACCTGGACTACATCCGCGACTACTTCAACACCTGGTACGTGCCGAACAACATGGCGATCTGCATCAGCGGGAACATCGACATCGACGAGACCATCCAGATCATCGACGAAAACTTTTCCGCGTGGAAGCGCAAGGACCTGCCCGCGCCGAAGACCTTCGCCGAGGAGCCGCTGAAGGGCGCGGAACGCGTCACGGTCCAGTACAAGGCCGAGGAGCAGGTGTTGCTCGCGTTTCGCCTTCCCGGAGTAAACGACCCGGATTCCGAAGTGCTCAAGCTCATCGACATGATTCTGGATAACTCCGTCGCCGGGCTCATCAATCTCAACTTGAACCAGGCGCAGCGCGTGCGCGAGTCCGGCTCCTATCCCTACCAGATGAACGAGTACGGCGTGGAGCACCTCTGGGGCGTGCCGAAGGACGGCCAGAGCCTGGACGAAGTCGAGCAGCTTTTGTTGGAGCAGGTTGAGAAGGTCAGGAAGGGTGATTTCGAGGATTGGATTCTTCCGGCCATCGTCACGGATTTCAAAAAGAACCAGCGGGCCGCGCTCGAGTCCGACATGGCGCGGGTGAACCAGATGACCAACGCGTTCCTGAATTTTGCGGACTGGGACCACCGCGTGGACGAGATCGCGCGCATCGAAAAGCTCACGAAAGACGACGTCGTGCGCGTGGCGAACAAGTATTTCGGCGGCGGCTACGTGGCGGGCTGGCGCCTCGACGAGCAGCAGGAGATCCCCTCGGTCGTCAAGCCACAGATCGACCCGGTCGACATCGACCCGACGCGACAGTCGGCTTTCGCGAAGAACATCCTGGCGATGAAGGCCGACCCCATCGAGCCCGTTTTCGTCGATCCAGCGAAGGACTACACGATGGTGGACTACAAGCAGGGGGTGAAGCTGTATTACTCGCCCAACCCGCTCAACGACCTATTTTCACTTTCGATCCTGGTCGAATTCGGCACCTTTGAAGACAACAAGATTGGCGTGTCCACGCTGCTCTTGGACAAGGCCGGCACCCAGCGGTTCTCGGCCGAAGACCTCAAGAAGGAGTGGTACAAGCTGGGGATGGACGCCAGCGTAAACGCGGGAGACAACGAGACCTACATATCGATCACCGGTCTCGATGAGAACTTCGAGAAGTCACTCGCGCTGCTGATGGAGTGGATTAAGGACCCCACGGCCGACGACGCCACGCTCGAGGAACTCAAGCAGATTATTCTGGTGAGCCGTGAAGACGAGAAGAAAGACCCGGGCAGTCTCAATCGCGCGCTCAGCGCGTATCACCGCTACGGCGCGGAGTCGTCGTTTCTGCGCCGCCTGCCGGGCGCGGATCTGCAAAAGCTGACGAGGGACGAGCTATTCGCGGTGATCCGCGGCCTGCTGGACTACAAACACGTGATTACCTACACCGGAGCGCTGCCGCTGGATCAAGTCCAGAAGGCGCTGGCGAAGCTGCACCCGCTGCCGGACACGCTGAAGGATCCGCCGCCGTACCGGTTCCTGCGGGCGCGCGAACCGGCGTCAAACGAGATCTTTTTCTTTAACAAAGAGGCTGCACAGGCTCAGGTGCGCATCGAGTATCCGAGCGGCGTCTACACGGAGGAAGTGCTCACCCCGGCGGAGCTGTACAACAGCTATTTCGCGGACGGCATGTCGAGCATCGTGTTTCAGGAGCTGCGCGAGGCGCGCGCGCTCGCGTATTCGGCCGGCGCGCTCTACCACGTCGGCACGCGGGTCGATGACGAGAACCTGATGATCGGCGCGATCGGGTGCCAGGCGGACAAGACGCCGGAGGCCGTCGCCGCATTCCTCAATATCATCGACAACCTGCCCGAGTCGCCCGACCGCATGACGGAGGCGCTCACCGCGCTCGACAACCAGTACCGCACATCGAAGATCGGGTTCCGCGAAGTCATTGGGGCTGTGCGCGCGTGGGAGAAGCTGGGCCTGGCGCCAGACCCGCGCAAGAAGCAGTTTGCGGCGCTACACTCGGCCGGGCTGGACACCGTGTTGGCGTTTCACAAGCAGCGCGTGGAAGACCGCGCGAAGCTAATCTCAGTCGTCGGCGATAAGAGCCGGATCGACATGAACGCGCTCAAGGAATACGGCGCGGTGACCGAGGTGGGCCTCGGCGATCTTTTTGTGGATTGAACGGTAGGGCGGGCGTGACCCGCCCTGCGTGCATTAGGTGCGTTGGCGCTCCGGGGTGTAGGCCTTGGCGATCGCCGCGAGGATGGCCGCCGGCGTCGACACCGCGGGGCGTACGCGGCGCTCCGAGGCGAGCTCGACGTCTTCGATGGCGATGAGGTCGAGCGGATTTTCCATGGCGACGAGGAGTTCCCCGTCCTTCTCGCGCACGGGGATGCACAGGTGCTTCTCCGCCAGTCGCGCGCTGATGAGCCGCGCGGCGTTGATGTCCACAGAGCCTTTGCCCAGCGGCAGGAATTCGAGCCCGCGCTGATGCGCGACCGCCTGCGCGACCTGCGTTTCCTCGACGTGGCCCATCGCCACCAGCACTGAGCCCAGGTGCTTCCACGGACGCTCGCGTTTCTGTGTCGTGAGGGCCTCGCCCAGTTGCGTTTCGGTGATGATTCCCGCGTTCACGAAAATCTCGCCGAGCAAGCGCTTGGCTTCGTCGGTAGGGACGCGAAGGACAGAATTGCCGATCGTGGGATCGGCTTCTTCGTTGCTGTCGAATGTTTCGACCTCAGGGGCGGAGTGCACTGGCGGCGCTGCGCCGTTGATGTCGTGTTCGATTGCGGCGTCCAACCGGCGCCGGCGGACGGTTTGAAGTTCGGCGTGGGCCGCCTCGCGATCACGCAGTGCATCGGCCACCTGCGCGGCGAGTTGCGACTTCGTGCCTTTGGACCCTTCGTCCGCCAGTTGGTCTTCGCTATGGTGCAGGCGCTCGGCGAGCTGTCGCGATTCTGATTCCAGGCGCTTGACCTGCGCCTCCAACTCCGGCGCGCACGCGGCCTCGGGCCGCAGAGTGTCGAGTTCGATTGCCGCTTTTTCGAGCGCGGCGCGCTGGGAACGTTCCGATTCCGCGGTGTCGCGGGCGCGCATGCGCAGCTCTTCGAGATCGGATTTCGATTGTCCGAGCTTTTGTTCGAGTTCCTCCGCGTGGCCCTTCCATTTTTCGGCGTCGGACGCGCGCGCAGCGAGTTCTTCATCGAGCTTGTGGGTGTCTTTTTCGAGGCGCTCGACGGCGTGCCGCGACTGATCGAGTTCACGGGCTTGCGCTACCGACAATTGCCGGGCCGATTCCAGTTCCGCGTCCACCGCCGCGAGGCGATCGGCAGTCGCTTGGACATCCCGGCCCGTGAGCGCTTCGACTTCCGAGCGGAGCTGCGCCTCCGATGACCGGGCGGCGTCGAGCGCCACTTGAATCTGGCCGCATTTTTCGTGCTCTGCGTGCGCGGCCTGCTTATACTCCGCGACCGTCGCTTCGAGCTCGGCCACGCGCCGGCGCGCCGCTTGGCCCGCCTGCAGCGCGTCGGAGGCTTCCTTGTATACCAGCTCGATTTTGCGCAGCCGTTTTTGCGTCTTGTCCGCTTCCACGATGGCCTGCGCCTGCTCTTCGAGTTGCTGTTGCAATTGCGCGCGCTGCCCTTCGCTGTCGGCGAGCTGCTGTTCGATGGCCTGCCGCGCAAGCGCCTGGCGCTCGAGTTCGGCGATCTTCTCGCGGGCCGCCTCGAGGTCGTCCGCGGACGTCTGCGCCTTGGCGACCGCTTCGCGCACGGCCCCGAGCTGGGACACGGCGCGTCCGGTCAGATCGGACGAGGTCTGCGTGAGGCTATTTTCCCGCTGTTCGAGTTCGGACAGGGCCTGTTGGAGCTCACGAATGGTGTCCCGAATGGCGGCGTGGCCTTCGTTTACCGCAGTCTGTTGCTGCTCGAGTGCCGCTTCCAATTCGGCGATGAACTGTGTCTCGACGCTCGCGCCCATGATGGCCCCCCCGGCCTAATCCGTGTTGGAGAAAGGACTTATGGCGCAGTGGGCCTCCAATTATGGGCTGGCCCGGCCAAAACTTCCCCCGACGATCCCGCTGGATCGTCATAGGCATTATACGAGCAGTTTGGAAAAACGGTCAACAATTTCTCGAATTAATCCGGTCCGCGAAGAAAACAGCATAACTCGTTTAAGCTAAGGGAGTTATGCGATCAGGTCTCTTTGTCCCGCTGAACCACTTCGCCCGGCAGCGTGCTGGTGCCCGGCCAAAGCTTGCGCCCGGGATAGATAGAGGTGTTGATTCCCGTATGGACGCCGTCGCCGACAATCGCGCCTAACTTTCGGCGGCCCGTGTCTACCAATTCACCCTTGACCATGCTTTTGTGGTTGCCGCCGTCGTGCCGAAAATTGGCGGTCACGGTGCCGCAGCCGAAGTTCACGTTCTCTCCGAGGATGCTGTCGCCGGCGTAGCTCAGGTGGGGCACCGCCGCGCCGTCCATCAGGATCGAGCCTTTGATCTCGGAGCCTTGGCCGATTTTGCAGCCGTTTCCGATCGCGGAGTAGGGGCGGATCCACGCGTTCGGCCCGATGTGGCAGTTCTCTCCGATGATGACCGGCCCGTCGATCACCACGCCGGGCCGGATGACCGTACCGTGCCCGATGGAGATCGCGCCGCTTAGATGCGCCGCCGGACTTACCTCGCCGTGGATCTCCGCCTTGAGGAAGGTGTCGAGCACGAATTGTGTGGCGCCGAGGAGGTCCCAGGGATAACCGATCGGCAGCCAATGCCCCTTCGATTCGACCACGCGAAACGCGCGGCGATCGGCAAGCATTTGTATCGCACCGGTGATTTCTATCTCGCCGCGCTCGGAAGGTCTTAGCTCGCGCAGGCACGCGAAGACCTCCGGTAAAAATTTGTAAGCACCGATGTTGGCGAGTTTCGAGAGAGGATTTTTCGGCTTCTCCACGATGCGGACCGCGCGGCCTTCCCGGTCAACTTCGTAGACGCCGAATTGCCGCGGATCATCGACGGTGCGCGCGAGGCCGCCTTGATCGGCCGCGGCCAGCGCTGCAAGGTCGTCGTGTGCGTAGAGATCGTCGCCGTTTAGCGAGAGGAAGGCGCCGCTGATCGCGCTTTCGCATTGTTGCAGCGCGTGGCCAGTGCCGCGTTGGTCTTTCTGCTCGACGTACTCGATGGGCAGGCCCTCGAACGAGGCCCCGAAACGCGCGCGAATCATCTCCGAGCGATAACCGACCACGACGACCACGCCATCGACGATGCCGCGCAGCGCGTCGAATTGGTGCGCAAGGATTGGGCGATTGGCGACGGGGAGCAGCGGCTTGGGCCGCGTCAGCGTGAGCGGGTAAGTGCGCGTGGATTTTCCGGCGGCGAAGATGACGGCCTTCATCGATGCTCCCGATTGTAGGGGAGGCCCCCCTACGAGGTTCGTCTCGGTTTTCTTGGATCCCGATACAGTTTATCACTGCCGAGGACGGCTAAAGAATTGCCCAATCCCGCCGATAAAGAAAGTGTAGTCGCCGAGACAAGGATGTCGAGGCAAACACTGGCAAGGACGCCACGATACGAGACTCGGCGGCTCGCAGTAGGGGCCGGCCATCCCGCCGGAACCAGGGCGCTGAGTCTTACCACCTCCTTGAGTGCGCGATGGCGTAGACCGCCATCGCCGCTCATTTTTTTGTCCCCGCCGTTGCGCCGTGCGCATGGTTTGCTCTACAGTAGTGCCCTTTCCGCAGAATGCCGCGAGGGGCGCGGTGTTATTACGGGGCGAGGGTGACATGGCGACGGTATTCAATTTCAGCGCGGGGCCCGCGATCATGCCGAAGGATGTTCTCCGGCAAGCTCAGGCGGAGCTGCTCGACTACCAGGGCTCGGGTATGTCCGTCATGGAGATGTCGCACCGCAGCGACGAGTACATCGCCATCCAGGCCGAGGCGGAGAGGAATGTTCGCGCGCTGCTGGGCGTGCCGGACAAGTATCACGTGCTGTTTTTGCAGGGCGGCGCGACGTCCGAGTTCGCGCTGGTGCCGATGAACCTGCTGCACGCGGGCCAGAGCGCGGACTACACACTGTCTGGCGCGTGGGGCAAGAAGGCGGTGGACGAGGCGAAGGGGATCGGAAAGGTAAACGTGATTGCCGATACGAACGCGGCCCGGCCCTGCCGCGTGCCGGTGCCGGCCGAACTCAAGGAGACTCCGGGCGCGGCCTACCTGCATATCACCAGTAACGAGACGATTTCCGGTGCGCAGTGGAAGGGGTTTCCGAAGACGGCCGCGCCGCTCGTGGCGGATATGTCCTCCGACATCGCCTCGCGCGTCATCGACGTCAATCAATTCGGCCTGATCTATGCCAGCGCGCAGAAGAACCTCGGGCCGAGCGGCGTCACGCTGGTGATCGTGCGCAAAGACCTCGCCGAAGGCGCGCGCAAGGACATCCCGTCGATTTTCCGCTACCAGACCCACGCGGAGAACGAGTCGATGTTGAATACGCCGCCGTGTTTCTCCATTTACCTGCTGATGCTCGTGACGCGCTGGATCGCCCAGCAGGGCGGGGTCGCCGCGGTGCAGAAGATTAACGACGCCAAAGCGGCCACGCTCTATGCCGCGATCGACGCGACGGAGTTTTACCGCGGCGCGGCCGACCCGGCGCACCGCTCGACGATGAACGTCACCTTCAACCTGCCGAGCGAAGACCTCGAGAAGAAATTCGCCAAGCAGGCCGAGGCCGAGGGCCTCAGGCAACTCAAGGGCCACCGATCCGTCGGTGGTTTGCGCGCGTCGATCTACAACGCCTTCCCTGCCGAGGGCGTCGATGCGCTGGTGTCGTTCATGCGCGAATTCGAGAAGAAGAACGGGTAAAGCGGTCGTCCGCAGATGGCGCAGATGAATGCAGAACTGCGCTAATCCCGGCGCCGGCGTTCGTATCTCGGCGCCTCGGACTTGCGCTCCATGGCGCCGCCTGCTTCGCCGCGTTGCGAACTACTCCACGCGGAAGCGGGCGCGGCCGGAGACGGTGAGGCGCGGGCCCTGCACGGTTTGCTCGATGACGTAGTCGCCGGGCTCCCAGCTCTCGGAGACTTTGAATTCCTGCGTGCTCACCCAAGTGCCATCGTTGCGCGTGTGTTCCTCGGCGGAGATTTCGGAGACGACCCGGTCGTCCTTGAGGATGGTGCGGCGCTCGGTGACGGCGGCGCCGCCGGGCGCGCCGAGGAGTGCGTACTGCATGCGCGCCTCGATGTACTGCCCGCGGCGGGCGGTGGGCGGGTTCACGGCGGCGTCCTCGAACACGAGGCTCTGGCCCGTGCTCGGCTGGTAGTGATAGGTCTCGGCGGTCTGGGTGGCCGGTTTTACTTGTTCCGCGCGCGACTTGCGCACGTCGTGCGCGATCGCGCCGCCCGCCGCGCCCACGCCTGCGCCCACGACCGCGCCAATGAGCGCGCCCTTGCCGTCGCCCGCGATGCCGCCGATGAGCGCGCCCGTGCCTGCGCCGATGAGCGCGCCGAGGCCGGCGGACTCGCCGGTGGTCTCACAACCCGCGGCGGCGATGACCAGCGCGGGAACCATTAGCCATGTGATGCGATTACGAACAGTGTTCATGGTGTACATCGTTCTCCCCTGGCCCGCCCGAGGCGGGACTACCCACTAGTATAGACGAATGTTGCCCTGCGGACATTCACTGGCCGTGTGCCCAATGTGGAAGCGGCGGGACGCCGCTTCCACTCTGACAATTGCCGACACGGCTGCCGTGTGGCCGCATGGGCGAGCCGCCCATGCTACGGAGGTTGGGAATTGTTAGATGCTCTAAGCCGGCGCGCTTGCGGCGAGCGGGCGCTTGGCGCAGAATGGGCGTTCGCCGGTTTGGACTGGCGCAGCCTTGGAGAGACTTCTCATGCGACGCACGGTAGTTGCTTTTAGTTTCCTTGTACTGTCCCTTGCGGCGGCGCCGGTAGCGCTGGCGGGCGACGGATATGCCGTCAGCGCGGATCAAATCTACGGCCACAAGGCTGGCATGGCGCTGACCTTCGACGTGATCAAACCTGAAGCGGCGTCGAACGGGATTGGGCTCATCAATGTGGTCAGCGGCGGCTGGCGGTCGGACTACTTCGACCTCGACACGGCGATGCTCGAGTCGCGCACGAGCGGCGGCCGGCTGACGACGCTGATCGACAAGGGGTACACGATCTTCGTCGTGCGCCACGGCAGCAGCCCGTACTTCAAGGTGCCTGACGCGGTGGCGGACATGCGCCGCGCGGTGCGATTCATCCGGCACCACGCGAAGGAGTTCGGGATCGACCCGGACAAGATCGGCGTGTACGGCGCGAGCGCGGGCGGGCACCTCTCGCTCATGCTCGGGCTGGCGAGCGACGCGGGCGACGCGTCCGCGAAGGACGAGGTCGATCGCGAATCCGATCGTGTCGCGGCGGTGGTCGCATATTACCCGCCGGTCGATCTGCGCAGCATCGTGGGGAAGAACGAGAGATACCCCGCGCTCGATTTCGACCCGGCGAAGGCGGAGTCCATCTCGCCGATCGTCTTTGTGACCAAGGACGACGCGCCGGTGCTGCTGATTCACGGAGACGTGGACACGACGGTACCGATCAGCAACAGCGAAACGATGCTCGCGGCGCTGAAGGAGTCGGGCGTGCCGGCGGATTTCATCACGATGCCCGGCGCGGGCCACGGCTTCAAGGGCGAGCAAGCGCAGCAGGCCGCCAGCGCGCTCGCCGCGTGGTTCGACAAGTACCTCGCGGGGAAGTAGACAGTATCGATCGCGCGATCGATAAATCGTAGGGGCGGCCCCCTGTGGCCGCCCTTGGGTTCTGGCGATCGCCACGTGATCGCGGGTGGGCCTTGGGCGACCACGGGGGGTCGCCCCTACGGACGTCGCTATCGCTCCTCGCTCCCGAGTTCGATGCCCATGCCGAGGGTGGCGTCGAGGTCGGTGAGGAAGCGGTGTAGGCGGCGCTGGTTGCGTTCGTCGATGGAGACGAACTGGATGCCGATCGCGTAGCCTTCTTTTTGTTCCTTGAAGGAGGCCCAGCGGACTTCGGAGTCGGCCTCGATGGTGGAGCCGTCGTAGAGTTTGACGCCGACGCGCACGCGGGTGCCCTGGCGCAGTTCGTGTTTGCAGAAGAGCGAGGCGCCGCCGTCGCTCAGATCGAGCACGCGGGCCCTGAGTTGGTGGCGGCCGGTCTCCCAGGCTTGGGTCTGACCGGCGGAATGCTTGACTTCGATGTCGAGCACGGCGCGGCAGGTGTGGCGTATGGCGCGGCGTAGCTTTCGCTCACGGACGAGTTGCGCGGGTTTGATGCCGGTCTTCTGCTCGATGAGCTCGAAGATTTCGCGGTCCGCCTGGCGGCGAATGGTGCTGCGGCGTTCTTGCATGGCGCATCCCCCCGGCATCCCGCGCGGGAGTATATGCCAATCGCCGTTCACGCGCGAGCCGCCGCACTCCGTTCCCGCGCTAGTCCCTATAGGTATGCGCGGTTTGTTGCACTGGCGGCTTGGCGAGAAAGCGTGGGTGCGAGACAAGGTCGAAGCGACGGGACGCCGCTTCGACTCTAAGAGCGCGGTGCGAAACAAGGGCCCGCTGAAGACTCGGGCCGGGAAACAATGGGCCGGTGGAATTTTCGGGGTTTTCGGGATGAGACCGGACGATTCCATGGTCGTTTGGATTCCTTGCCGATCACTTCCGGGATCGTCAATAATGATGTCATGTGTACTAGACATTTCCCGCGGCTTTCCTGAAACGGGTCCCCATGCAGAAAACTTTTGCTTCGCTTCTGGTCACTCTGGCCGTGTGTGTCTGGGCGATTGGCTTTGCGTATGTTTTTGGACAGCGGAGCGCGGAGCAGCGGATTCGGGAAGACGTGACGCGGTCCGAGGCGAAGCAGCAGGCGCTGGTCGAAGAGCTCCGGCGGGACTTGGCGCCGCGGGCCGGAGCGGCGGGCGTGGACTTGGTGGACGGAGTGGAGGTAGTAGACGCGGCGGGTGCGGGGACCGATGCGTCCGGGGCCGACCCGGTACTTGCTGCTTCGGGCGGGGCCGATGCGGCCGATGAGACCTTGGCGGCGCCGGACTCTGAAGCCCGTGCGGCCGTTGGTCTTGGGGCGGCGGTGCCGAGACCTGGGGTGGATTCGATCAGCGAGCCGGAGTCTGCGGTGGTTGAGGCCATCGTGGAGGCCACAACGGCCCAGGAACCGCCGGCGCCGCCGGTTGCGCGGGAGTCGTTTGACGCGATTGCGTTGGGCGCGGCGTATCCGGAGGTGGCGCGGAAATTTGGGCGCGAGGGGCGCGCGGCGCTGACGATGGAAGAGGCCGGCGGCGTGCAGACGAAGCAGTACGTCTGGCAATGGGCGGGGCCGGCGGGCGAGGCGTGCCGTGCGGAGATGCGCTTCGTGGATGGACGGCTCACGGACAAGAATTTTCGCGGATGAAGGGACGAGGATTAACCCCTTGCCCACAGATGGCACAGATGGACACAGATTAATTCGATTCAATTGCAGCGCGCAACCCGCCCCCGGCCTACTTCGCTGCGAGGACTTCGCCGCGCATGTATTCGATGGTGGGGACGAGGCCTTCGTGGAGGGGGATCTTCGGCTCCCAGCCGAGGAGGGTGCGCGCACGGGTGATGTCGGGCTTGCGCTGGCGCGGGTCGTCGGCATAGGGCAAGGGGACATCTTTGAGCTTGCTCTTGCTGCCGGTCATTTTGATGACGATTTCGGCGAGTTCGCGGACTTTGAACTCGCCTGGGTTGCCGATGTTCACCGGCATGACCTCGTTTGAGAGCAGGAGTTTGTAGAGGCCGTCGACCAAATCGGAGACGAAGCAGAAGCTGCGGGTCTGGTTGCCGCCGCCGTAGAGCGTGAGCGCTTCGCCGCGCAGGGCCTGGCAGATGAAATTGGTGACGACGCGGCCGTCGTCGGCGCGCATGCGCGGGCCGTAGGTGTTGAAGATGCGGACGATGCGCGTCTGCATGTCGTATTCGCGATGGAAAGCCATGGTGACTGCCTCGGCGTAGCGCTTGGCTTCGTCGTACACGCTGCGCTCGCCGATGCTGTTGACGTTTCCCCAGTAGGATTCTTTCTGCGGGTGAAATTCGGGCGGCGGGTCGCCGTAAATCTCGGAGGTGCTGGCGAGAAAAAAGCGGGCCTGCTTGTCGCGGGCGAACTCGAGTGCGCGGTGCGTAGCGAAAGAGCCGGCGCGCAGCGTCTCGAAGGGGATGCGGCGGAAATCGGGCGGGCTGGCGGGCGAGGCCAGGTGCAACACGCAATCGACCGGGCCGTCGACGGGATAGGGATCGCAGGCGTCCTGCTCGATGAACTCGAAGTGGCGGTTTGGCGCCAGATGATCGATATTTTGACGGCGGCCGGTGATGAGACTGTCGATGACGACGACTTCGTGGCCGTCGGCCAAGATCCGATCGCTCAGGTGCGAACCCAAAAATCCGGCCCCGCCGGTCAACACCATCCGCATGCGAATCTCCTCGGGACCAAAGGGCAGCATTATGGCATTCGGCGGAAAGCCGCACAACTGGCGTATTTGCAGCGGGCGCATGATGCTGGACATTCGATGGGACTTGGAGTAGGCTCGACGAGAGGTATGGGCGGCCGCTCCGGTAGTCGCTGGCCGGGGCCGTCGCTGTGGAGGCATGCGCGCTATGGCGCGGATACAACTGTTGATCGACGATGGGGCGCAGCGCATGACGCTGCAGGCCACGCTCGAATCGGCGGGTCATCAGGTGGTCGATTCAGGCGCGGAGGTGGTGTTTGCTTCCTCCGCGGACGCGGCGATCAAGCGCGCGCGCGAGTGCCCGGCGATCCTGCTGGCCTCGGCTTCGGGCATACCCGAGGCGGTGCGCGCGATGCGCGAGGGGGTGTGGGGCCACGTCTTTGTGCCGCTGCAGCCGGGCGAGGCCGTGATGGCCGTGCAGCGGGCCATGGCGGGCGGCGCGGCGCCGCCGGCGGAGGACCTCCGGCCGCTCGAGGACGTCGAGATGGATCACATCGTGCGCGTGCTGCGCAAATGCAGGAACAACCAGGCCAAAGCCGCGCGCATGCTGGGCATCGGCCGCAATACGCTTTGGCGCAAACTCAAAAAAGCGGGCGCGGCGAGCGAGTGACTTTGTCCACGAATCACCTTCAGTTTTCCCCGCCGTTGCCATTCGAGACCGGTTCGCGGTCGT
>JBCLBO010000010.1:0-68184 GCA_038916785.1 Candidatus Hydrogenedentales bacterium
GCCCTTTCAGGGCTAACCGAAATACTGTTACCTATGCGCCCGTTCGTTCAAACCGATTTTCCGAGTCGCACGATTACGAGCACGATTGGGAATGGTGGTCGTGTGGGCGAAACCGGGTTGATGCAAAAAGTAGTCGTAATAATAGGCACAGGTCCACCGGAGGGTTCAGCCATGGCACCTGAGGAACTGGCGCGGCGCGAGTTTTTGGTGCGGTCGGCGGCGGGGGTGTGGGCGCTCGGCGCGATGGCTGCGGGCGCGGCTCCGGCGTTTGGCGGGGCGCTGGCTGGCGGCGCGCTGCCGGAGTACCGCGGGCCGAACGTGATTCTGATTCGCTTCGGCGGCGGTGTGCGGCGGCTGGAAACGATCAACGCGGACGGGACCTACGCGCCGTACTTTCTCAAAGAGCTTGCGCCGAAGGGCACGCTCTACACGAACATGATGATCGAGCAGATGGACGGCGTGGAGACGAGCCACGGACAGGGCACGCTGTATTTGCTCACCGGAAAATACGACAAGTTCAAAGACATCAACGGCAGGTTTCTCGGCGCGCGCTTCGAGTCGAAGGTGCCGACCTTGTTCGAATATTTCCGCAAGGCGGAGCTGTTGAAAAAGCCCTGTTCTCCATCCGAAGGGCACTTACACGACGGACTCGCATGATGAAAACACCAACGAAAATGGACTTCTCAAGAGTCGAGGGATCGCGGCAGACGCGTGAATTCGACTTTCTCAACAGCTCCAAGGCCTACAACATCGCGGAGCACGAGGCGCTCATTATCAACGGCGAAGACCGGACGGACGAGGAGTTTTACTCGTTTAGCAACCACCACTTGTTCGGCGCGAACTACCGATCGACGACCTTGAGCTTGTACCGCTTCAAGGTCCACCTGCTGCGTCGCCAGCTCGAACGCGGCGGGCTTAGGGATCAGGAGCTGAAGAAGAAGACGGCCGACCTGACGAAATTCGAGGCGCTGGACTACCGGCTGGACGGATCGAAGGCTCCGCTGCCGGAGATCACGCGGTTCTGGGACGACTGGCGCGCGTTCTACGGGGACAGCGGGTTTGTAAATGCGCGCGGCGACCGCCTGTTGACGCAGATTGCGATGACGGCGATGGAGAAGCTGCGGCCTCGGCTGATGATGATCAACTACAACGATCCCGACTACGTTCATTGGGGCAACCCTTACGCATTACACGCGCGGGATTAGCACGATCGATCAGGGCATCCAGGAATTGATGACGGCGATCGAGGCGGACGAGCACTACCGCGGCAATACGGTGTTCGTGATTGTGCCCGATTGCGGGCGCGATTCGAACCGCGCGCTCGCGGTGCCGTTTCAACATCACTTCAACTCGAGGTCCTCGCACGAGATTTTTGCGCTGTTCATCGGGCCGGGGATCGCGCGCGGGCACGTGATCGATCGCGAGGTGCAGCAGATCAGCGTGGCGAGTACGCTCGGGGGCGTGATGAAGGTGCCGATGGAATTTACCGAGGGCGCGCCGCTCGACGAAGTGTTCGCGTAACCCGCCCACGCGCGAATCGGAGGGACGCATCATGAAAAAAATTCGCAAGGCGATCATCGCCGTGTGGAAGATATTCGTGGGCGCGTCGTTCTGCCAGTTTCCGCTGACGTCGATTCTGGCGGTGGGGTGGACGTATCGCGCGATGCACGCGGCGCGGGCGGCCGAGAAGCAGGCCGAAAAACTCCCGGAAACACCTGAAAACAGGCCGTGAACGCCGCCAGAAATAATTCTGGAAATGGCGAGTGCGCTTTGAGTATGCTTTGCCCCAAGTCGCACTGGGGACGGGCGGTTTTCAGCAGTTTTTGCCCAAAAAAACACAGATTGCGTTAGTTCATATCTTAACCCCTTCCTGCTGGCCGCGGATGGCCAGGATGAAGACTAGCGGCAGGGCGCGAGCCTGGCTGGGAATGGCTACACGAGGGGGCTGGCCCGTTCGAGGCTGGTGGTCCATAGGCGGCGCCGCCTGCCCGGGCCGCTGTCCGCGCGTCTGGTGCGCGGTCTCCACGGAATGGAGCGTGTCCCGCTGGAGGGAGTCCCTTCGACGCGGGGCAGGGTCACTCCATATCCCCGGCGCGGCGAATTGGGTCGAGTTGCTCCGGTGGCGGGCGGTGCAGCGAAGAACGGTTGTAGACAACCGCTTCCAGAGACATCGAGGAAGCGAGCGAGAATAGGAAAGGGAACACGGAATGGCACAGGTCTTCCCTCCTGGGGCGAATTGGCTCGTCAAATGGACGGGTCTGGGAATCGGCGTCGGTACGGTGTTGGTCGTCGGCGTGTCGTGGGCGGTGTACTGGGGGCCGACGGTGACGGGCGTCAAGCAGTTCCGTCAACAGCCGATCCCCTTCAGTCACCAGCGGCACGTGCAGGGCAACGGCATTGATTGCCGGTATTGCCACACGACGGTGGAGACGAGCGCATTCGCGGGCATCCCCGCCACCGAGACCTGCATGACCTGCCACTCGCAGATTCTGACGGACCAGCCGATGTTCGCCAAGGTGCACGAGAGCTGGGACAGCGGCAAGCCGATGGAATGGACACGGGTGAACGACGTGCCGGACTTTGTTTACTTCGACCACAGCATCCACGTGAACCGCGGCGTGGGCTGCTCGGAGTGTCACGGCAACGTCGAAGAGATGCGGCTGACGTACAAGGCCGAGAGCTTGCACATGGGCTGGTGTTTGCAGTGCCACAAGGCGCCGGAAAAGTACCTGCGGCCGAAGTCGGAGATATTCAATACGGCCTACGAGCACCCGAAAAAGAAAGAGGACCAGCTGGAGATGGGGCGGAAGCTGGTTGAGGAATACCAGATCCGCAAGGAGCAGCTCTTGAACTGCTCGGTATGCCACCGATGAGCGAGCACGACACGATGACAGGCCACAACGATTCGACGCCGGCGGCGGGCGGCAACGCGCAGTTCCGCAGCTTGCGCGAGTTGCAGCGCGAAGAGCTGTTCGAAGCGCGCATGCAGAACGAGTTTCCGCTGTATGCGCCGTCCGAGGCGGACGGCGTAACGCGGCGCAATTTCATGCAGGTGATGGGCGCGACGCTGGCGCTGGGCGGGCTGGCTTCGGGTTGTTTGCGCCAGCCCCGTGAAGCGATTCTGCCGTATGTGAAGGCGCCGGAGGATGTCGTTCCGGGCAAGCCGCTGTTCTACGCGACGACGAACGTGCAGGGCGGCTACGCCAAGCCGGTGCTGGCCGAGAGCCACATGGGCCGGCCGACGAAGATCGAGGGACTGCCGGGGCACCCCGCGTCGCTGGGCCGGACCGACGCGCAGACGCAGGCGTCCGTGCTCGATTTGTATGATCCGGATCGCGCGCAGGCGATTACCCGCGCAGGCATGCCGGCGCTGTGGGACGCGTTTGTGCAGGAGGCGCGCCAGGCGCTGGACGATACGCGGCTCGCGCGCGGTGAAGGCGTGCGGATCCTGACGGGCACGGTGACTTCGCCGTCGCTTGCGGCCATGTTGAACGAATTCATCGCGGCGCATCCGAAGGCGCGCTGGCACCAGTACGAGCCTGCGGGCCGCGACTTCGCGCGCGAAGGCGCGCGGATGGCGTTTGGCGAGTACGTCGATACGATTTACCACTTCGACAAGGCGGACCGGATCGTTTCGCTTGACGCGGACTTCCTCGATCGCGGCCCGGCGAACGTGCGGTATACGGCGGACTACGCGCAGCGCCGCGACGTGGTCGATCATGCCGAAGGAGACGCCCACCACGCCGAATTGAACCGGCTGTACGCCTTTGAGAGTTCGCCGAGCAACACCGGCGCGGCTGCCGACCACAAATGGGTCGTGCGACCGAGCCAGATTGAGGCGGTGGCGCGGCGGCTTGCGGCGGCGCTGGGCGTGCCGGCGGCGGTTTCGGACCAGGACGGCCTGGGCGAGTCCGATCGCGGCGATATAGCGAAGATCGCGGCGGACCTGACGAAGCACAACGGCGCGTCGATCGTGATCGCGGGCGATCACCAGCCGGCGATTGTGCACGCGCTGGCGCACGCGATGAACGATGCGCTCGGCGGCGTGGGCGAGACGGTGACCTACATCCAGCCGGTCGAGGCGAACCCGACGAGTCAGATGGCGTCGATCGCCGAACTCGCGGCCGACATGCGCGACAACAACGTGAAGCTGCTGATCATTGTGGGCGGCAATCCTGTGTACAACGCGCCGGCCGACGTCGATTTCCTCGCGGGCATGAAGAACGTCCCGCTGCGCGTGGCCGTTGGGGCCTACCTCGACGAGACGGGCGAGAATTGCCACTGGCACATTCCGGCGGCGCACTACCTCGAGACTTGGGGCGATGCGCGCGCCTTCGACGGCACGGTATCCGTCATTCAGCCGCTGATCGCGCCGCTCTACGATGGACGCTCGCCGCTCGAGGTGCTGTCCGCGCTGATGGACAAGGACCCGCGATCCGCGCACGACGTCGTCCAGGCGCAATGGAAACAGGACCGCACCGACGCCGAGTTCGACACATTCTGGCGCACGGCGCTTAGCGAGGGCTACGTGACCGATACGGCGTTCCGGCCGTATCCGGCGAAGGTCCGCGGCGGGTTCGCGGGCGACTATGCGCCGGCCGCGCTCGGCGCCGACGAATTTGAAGTGGCGATTTTGCCCGACTCCGGCGTGGGCGACGGCACCTGGTCGAACAACGCTTGGCTCATGGAATTGCCGCGTCCGCTCTCGAAAATCACGTGGGACAACGCGGTGTATATCGGGTATTCCACGGCGATAGAGAAGGGCGTCGAAGACGAGGATCTCGTCGAAGTGACGTACAACGGCAAGACGGTCCGCGGACCGATTTCGGTCCAGCCGGGCCACGCGTCGAACACCGTGACGCTGCACCTGGGCTTTGGCCGGACGCGTTCGGGTAAGGTCTCGAACGACATCGGTTTCAACGTGTACCCGGTGATGACCACCGCGTCGCCGGCGATTGGGCGCGGCGCGAAAATCAGGAAGTTGGCCGGCAAATATCCGCTGGCGCGCACCGAAGAACATTTCAATATGGAGAACCGCAATCTGGTCCGCCATGTGACGGCGGAGGCCTTCGCGGCCAACCCGCATCTGGTGCAACACGGCGAGCACGGCACGATTCACAATCCGACCGACGAACAGACCCTGTACGACCTTAAGGAGAAGAAGTGGGACGGCGACGCCTGGGGCATGACGATCGACCTGAACAGATGCACCGGGTGCAACGCGTGCATCATCGCGTGCCAGAGCGAGAACATCATCCCGGTCGTCGGCAAGGTCGAAGTGCGCAAGGGCCGCGAGATGCACTGGATTCGCCTGGATCGGTACTACGACTTGGGCCACGAGCACAAGTTCAAGAAACTGCCTGAGGCCGAACAGCGCCGCAAGCTGGACAATCCGAAGGTGTACTACCAGCCCGTGCCGTGCATGATGTGTGAGAACGCGCCCTGCGAGACGGTGTGCCCCGTGGGCGCGACGCAGCACAGCAAAGAAGGCCTGAACGAAATGGTCTACCAACGCTGCATTGGCACGCGCTACTGCTCGAACAACTGCCCTTACAAGGTGCGCCGGTTCAACTTCTATCATTACAGCCGGACCCCGCTGGGCACGCGCGGCGACCGCGAGTTCGTCGTCGGGGTGGACTCCACCCACGTGACGCCGGAAAGCCTCAAGCCGATGCGCAATCCGGACGTGTCGGTGCGGACCCGCGGCGTGATGGAGAAATGCACGTACTGTGTGCAGCGCATCAACGTCGCGCGGATTGACTCGAAGAAGACCGGCGCGCCGATCCAGGACAGCCAGTTGGTGACGGCGTGCCAGCAGGCCTGCCCGGCCGCTGCGATCACCTTCGGAAACATCAACAATCCGGAGAGCGCGGTGAGCAAGCTCAAAGCGAGCCACCGGAACTATTCGATACTTGCGGACTTGAACACGCGGCCGCGCACGACGTACCTGGCGCGCGTGACCAATCCGAACCCGGACTTGGCGCAGCCGGAACCTGCGGAATCGGAAGCGTAATCCATGGCGACTGCACCGAAATTCGTAAACGCCGATCGGCCTGAGCTCAAGCCGATCGAACCGTTGCTTCGGCAGCCGCAGAATTACGAGTCGATTTCCGACGCGATCGGGTCGGTTATTCTCGAGAAGCCGCAGCCGCTGGGCTGGTGGCTCTCGGCCGCGGTGGGGTTCTTCTTCGTATGCGTGCTGGGCCTCTCGATCACGTACCTGTTCGTGGAAGGCACGGGCATCTGGGGCATTAACCAGCCGATCGGCTGGGGCTTCGCGATCATCAACCTGGTCTGGTGGATCGGTATCGGCCACGCGGGCACGCTGATCTCCGCGATCCTCTTGCTGCTTCGGCAGGACTGGCGCAACGCGATCAACCGCTTCGCCGAGGCCATGACGATTTTCGCCGTGGCGTGCGCGGCGATGTTCCCCTTGCTGCACGCGGGGCGGCCTTGGGTGATTTTCTTCATCCTGCCGTACCCGAACACGCTGGCGCTGTGGCCGAATTTCCGCAGCCCGCTGGCGTGGGACGTGTTCGCGATCTCGACCTACGGATCGGTGTCGCTGCTGTTCTGGTACCTCGGGTTGGTGCCGGACTTCGCGATGTTGCGAGACCGCGCGAAGAACCGCTCGGTGAAGATCATCTACGGGATCATCTCGCTGGGCTGGCGCGGATCGGCCAAGCACTGGCTGCGCTACGAAATGTGTTCCCTGCTGCTCGCGGGCCTCTCGACGCCGCTGGTGGTCAGTGTGCACAGCATTATCAGCTTCGATTTCGCGATCGGCATCGTGCCCGGCTGGCACACGACGATTTTCCCGCCGTACTTCGTGGCGGGCGCGATTTACGCCGGGTTCGCGATGGTGCTCACGATCATGCTGCCGGTGCGCCGGTGGTACAAGCTCGAAAGCATCATCACGCTGAACCACATCAACAACATATCCAAGCTGATGCTAACGACCTCGCTGATCGTGTGCTACGGGTACTTCGCGGAGGCGTTCTTCGCGTGGTACAGCGGCAACGACTACGAGCGGTTCATGATGTACAACCGCATGTTCGGGCCGTACTGGCCGGCGTACTGGATGCTGCTGTTCTGCAACTTCCTGGTGCCGCAGTTGCTGTGGTCCGCGCGGATTCGCATCAGCGAATGGCCGTTGTGGATCATCACGATCGTCATCGGCTGGGGCATGTGGCTGGAGCGCTACGTGATCGTCGTCACCAGTTTGACGCGCGACTTTATGCCGTCGATGTGGGGCACGTATCATGGCACGATTTGGGACTGGGGCACGTACCTCGGCACCTTGGGCTTTTTCGCCTTCTGTATGGCGCTGTTCATCCGGTTCCTGCCGATGATTGCCGTGCACGAGGTGCGCGTGACGCACCACCAGGCGACGGGCCACGCCCACTGAACGAAGGGTCAATTGATGAGCTATACACACGACAACGGACCGAAAGTATTCGGGATCGTCGCGGAATATGACGATCCGGGCGCGGTGCTGGGCGCGGCCAAGCGGGCCTACGCGGAGGGCTACCGCGAGATGGACGCGTACACGCCGTTCCCCGTGCACGGCTTGGCCGAGGCGCTGGGCATGCACAAGACGCGGCTGTCCGCGTTTACGCTGGTGGCCGGCCTGGCCGGCGCGGCGACGGGATTTTTGATGCAGTACATCGGCAATGTGTTGCATTACCCCTACGACATCGGCGGCAAGCCGGTATTCAGTTGGCCGATGTACTTACCGATCACGTTTGAGACGACGATTCTGTTCGCGGCATTTACGACGGGCTTCGCGATGATCCTGCTGAACGGACTGCCGATGCTGTACCACCCGATGTTCAACGCGAAGAACTTCGATCGCGCGACGAGCGACCGGTTTTTCTTGTGCATCGAGACGAAGGACAAGAAGTTCGACGCGCACAAGACCAGGGACTTCCTCCAGGGCTTGCAACCGCGGCCGCTCGAGGTGTCGGAGGTGGCGGAATGATGCGACGGGTGTTCGCAAAGGCGGCGGGTGCGGCGATTTGCGCGTCGGCGCTGGCGGGTTGCCACCTCGACATGTGGAACCAGCGGCGTTACGAGGCGCTGGAGAAGGGCGACTTCTTCGGCAAGGGCGAGAGTTCCTCGCGCCTGCCGGTCGAGGGGACTGTTCCCTACCAGATGGCCAAGCTCGATACGCACTATTACCAGGGCCGGGTGAACGGCGAGCTCGTGGAGGAGTTGCCCGCGCAGGTCCCGCTCACGGCGGAGCTGATTCAGCGCGGCCATGACCGCTTTGGCATCTACTGCAGCCCGTGCCATGGCCTGACCGGGCACGCCGACGGCATGATCGTCCGCCGCGGTTTCCCGCAGCCGACGTCCTACTTGGATCAGCGGCTGCTCGAGGCGCCGCTGGGATATTTCTTCGATGTGATGAGCAACGGTTTCGGCCGCATGTACAGCTACGCGTCGCGCGTGCCGGTGGAAGACCGCTGGGCGATCGCGGTCTACGTGCGCACGATTCAGTTGAGCCAGAACGCGACGCCGGACCTGTTGCCGCCCGACGTGCTCGAAGAAGCGCGACGTCCGCAGCCGGGGCAGGAAGCGACAGACGCCGCGGCCGGAGGAGCCAGTCATGAACAGTAAGACGACTCTTCCCGATCGGCTGGCGCTGCTGCGCACGGCGGGCCCGATCCTGGCGGCGGCGGGGCTTGCGGCGGCGCTCGTGCTCGCACTGGCGTTCGGCCAGATCGAACTGTTTTTCGAGGCCACGTTCTATTCCTTCTGGATTCTGAATGGGCTGTGCCTGGGTTCGATGGCGCTGATAATGATTCACCATTTGACGGCGGGCGGCTGGAGTTTCATCGCGCAGCGGGTGTTCGAGGCGTTTACGCGGACCTTGCCGGTGCCCGCCGCAATGTTTGCGGTGGTCTATCTCGGGACGGTTTTCGGCTGGCACGGGATGTACGATGCGTGGATTCATCCCGAGAGTCACGCGGTCGAACTCAAACGCGCTTATCTGAATATTCCGTTCTGGAGCGCGCGCGCGGTGTTCTATTTCACCGTGTGGTTCACCATCATCCACTTCTTCAACAAATGGTCGCGCGACCTCGAGAAGACGGGCGACGCGCTGATCACGCTGAAGTTCCGCGCGTGGGCGCCGTTCTCGCTGATCGCGTATTGCTTGACGATGACGTTTGCCGCGGTGGACTGGGCGCAGTCGCTCGAGCCGGAGTGGTTCTCGACGATGTACGGGCCGCTGACGTGGATCAGCCAGGGGCTGACGACCTTTGCGGTGACGACGCTGATCCTCTCGCAGTTGCAGGGCGAAAAGCCGTTGTCGCGCTACATCCACGTCGACCACTTCCACATTTTCGGGACCTTCATGTGCGGCTTCATCGTACTCTGGACCTACATGAGCTTCTCGCAGTTCCTGATTATCTGGTCGGGCAACCTGCCCGAAGAGATCGCGTATTACCTGGACCGGTCGCGCAATCACGTCTACCAGGTCGTGATTGCGATCATGATGCTGGGCCATTTCTTGTTGCCATTCATGGTGCTCCTGCAACGGCGGATCAAGCGCAACGTGACGACGCTGTGCTGGGTTGCGTTCTGGGTGATCGCGATGCGGCTGGTGGACATCTTCTTCTGGTTCAACCCGGCATTCCATCCCGGCGACGTGAGCGTGCCGTGGCGCGATATGCTGGTGTACGCGTCGGCGTTGATTGGATTCGGTGGGCTATTCTTCTGGTACTTCCTGGGCCAGTTGACGCGGATGCCGCTGCTGGCGCTGAACGACCCGAGACTGTACCAGGCGCTGAGCCCGGGCCATGGGCACGGCGCTGCCGAGGAGGCCGCCGAACATGCATGAACACGGACACGGCACGCCCGAACAGAAGGGCTATGAAGTCAGCGACGTCCAGGTAAAGACACTCCTGTATGCGGGGTTGGGGATCGTCATCATGACGGCGGTCGCCTACGTGGTCGGGACCTTCACGACGAAGTATTTCCGCGCGCAACCGGCGATCGGCGATTACCGGGCGACGCCAGTAGCGCTCGAGGAGCAGGACAAACCCTGGGACCTGCCGACGCGGCTGCAAGTCGATCTGCCGGGCGCGCTGGTCGAGTTTCGCGCGGAACAAAATCAGGCCGCGAACAGCTTTGGTGTGGTGAGCGAGCAGCCGGAGATTTACAGAATCCCGGTGGAAACGGCGATGAAGATCGTGGCGGAGAAGGGCCTTCCGAAGTTTCCCAAAATCGCGGCCCCCGCGGAAGCAGAGGCCCCGAAGTGACGGCGATGGGGTCCGATAGCGGCCGGCGCGTGCGGCGGGCGATCGCGATCGGTGCGGTGTGCCTGGCCGGCGCCGCGCGCGCGCAGATCGCGCCTGCGCCCTTCGAGCCGCTGAGTATCACCGGGCCCGATCCGGCCGTGCGGTTCAAGGACATCAAGATTGAGCAGCACCTGGACGCGCAGGTCCCGCTCGACCTGGTCTTCCGCGACGAAAGCGGCAGCCAGATCGCCTTGGGCGAAGCGATCGACGGCAAGCCGGCGATCATGGCGCTCGTGTATTACCAGTGCCCCTCGCTGTGCAACGTCGTGCTGAACGGCGTCGAAGGTGTGATCGATGCGATGAAATACGAGATTGGCAAGGACTACTCGGTGATCACGGTGAGCATCGATCCCAAGGAGACGCCGGAGCTGGCGCGCGCGAAGAAGGCGGCGCACCTCGAGCGCCTCCACCGCGACGGCGCGGAGCAGGCCTGGCATTTCCTGACGGGCGACGAGGAAGCGATCGAGCGGCTGGCGGGCACGGTGGGGTTCCGCTTCGCGTACGACGCGAAGACCGGGCAGTTTGCCCACGCGGGCGGCATCATGGTGCTGACGCCGCAGGGCCGGGTCGCGCGCTATTATTACGGCGCGGAGTACATTCCTCGGGACATTGAGTTCGGTTTGGTCGAGGCTTCGGCGGGGAAAATCGGCAGCCTGGTGGATCAGTTGACGCTGCTGTGTTTTCGATACGACCCGGCGACGGGACACTACGGTTTCTATGTGATCGGCGCGATGCGAATCGCGGCCGGGCTCATGGTGGCCGGATTTGCTACGATGTACGCGATCCTTTATTTCAGATCGCGCCGGAATACGCGTGGCGGGGGCGGTGCGGCGGCGGGTGGGATGCCTGTGCAAGCCGGCCCGCTTCCCCGCGCATGACCTGAGGCGGCGACGACATGAATCTGGACAAACTCAATTACCTCTCGAACATCGAAATTTTCCCGATCGGCGCGTCGACCTTTGCCGACAAGGTTGACCCGATGTTTTACTTTCTGTGCGTCCTTTCCATAGTTACGACCGTGGGCTTTTTCGCTGCGCTGGGTATTCTAGCGGTGGTGTATCGCCGCAAAGAAGGCGAGCCGCGCGAATCGCACCAGCTCCATGCGCCGATGCTGGAAATCATCTGGACGGTCGTTCCCTTCTTCATCTTTATCGGGGTGTTCGTGTGGGGCGCCAAGCTCTACGCCGATTACCTGAAGGTGCCGGAGGGTGCGCTCAATATCGACGTGATGGGCAAACAATGGATGTGGAAGGTGCAGCATCCGAACGGCGCGCGCGAGGTGAACGACCTGCACGTGCCGATCAACCAGCCGGTCCGCCTCTCGCTTTCCTCGCAGGACGTCATCCATGACTATGCGATTCACGCGTTTCGCGTCAAGCAGGATGTGATCCCCGGCCGCTTCATGTATCTTTGGTTCGAGGCGACCAAGCTGGGCACCTACACGATTTTCTGCCAGCAATACTGCGGCACGGAGCACGCGCAAATGGCGGGCCACGTGACCGTGCTCACGCCGGAGGGCTACGCCGAGTGGCTCTCGGGCGGACCGAAGAAGAGCCCGGTCGAGGCGGGCGAGTTCCTGTTCCAGCAGCGCGGCTGCATCACGTGTCACAGCGGGCTCAAGGACGCCCGCGGCCCCGATCTCAAGGGTGTGTTCGGGTCGACGGGCAAGATGGTCGACGGCGAGGAAGTGCTGAAGGACGAGAACTACTTGCAGGAGTCGATCCTGTATTCGAGCAAGCGCGTCCGCGAAGGGTTCACCCCGCTGATGCCGGCGTTCGCGAACCAGTTGACGGCGGACGACTTGAACAATTTGATCGCGTATATCAAGTCGTTGGGCGGCGATGCGGCGGTGGACGCCGCGGGCGCGCCGGCGGCGCCGAAATAAGTCCGGATCGCGCGTAGGGTCCGGAAAACGTATCGAGCATATGGAGCGAGGCAGACGGCCATGGCAGTCGTAGCGGAACGCAGTACCCATCATCCGGCGGTGGAGCAGCATCCGCCGAACTATCTGACGTGGGACCACTCGATCAAGTTGTGGTTGCTCACGCAGGACCACAAGCGGATCGCGGTGATGTACCTTGTCACGATCACCGTGTTCTTCCTGTTGGGCGGCCTGTTTGCGATGCTGTTCCGGATCGAGCTGATGACGCCGGAGGGCGACCTCTTCGACGCGGACACCTACAATCGCATGTTTACCTTGCACGGCGTGATCATGGTTTTCTTTTTCCTGATCCCGTCCATCCCGGCGACCTTGGGCAACTTCTTCCTGCCGATCATGGTCGGCGCGAAGGACCTCGCGTTTCCCAAGGTTAACCTCTTTAGTTACTGGGTGTACGTGGGCGCCGGGGTCGCGGCGCTGATCGCGCTGGGCGGGGGCGGCGTGGACACGGGCTGGACGTTTTACACACCGCTGAGCACGCAATTTTCGAACACGATGGTGTTCTGGACCGCGATGGCGGCATTCTTGGTGGGCTTCTCCTCGATTCTCACGGGATTGAACTTCATCGCGACGACGCACAAGATGCGGGCGCCGGGGCTGACGTGGTTCCGGTTGCCGCTGTTTGTGTGGGCGAACTACGCGACCGGCGTCCTGATGATGCTGGGCACGCCGGTGATCGCGATTACGATTTTCCTGGTGGCGCTCGAGCGTGTATGGGGCGTCGGAATTTTCGACCCGAACCTCGGCGGCGACCCGGTGCTCTTCCAGCACATGTTCTGGTTCTATTCGCATCCGGCGGTGTACATCATGATTTTGCCGGGCTTCGGCGTGGTCAGCGAGGTGATCGCCTGTTTTTCGAAGAACCGGATTTTCGGGTATGAGTTCGTCGCTTTTTCGAGCGTGGCGATCGCTATCCTCGGGTTCCTGGTCTGGGGCCACCACATGTTCGTCGCCGGGCAGAGCTACTACCTGGGCGTTGTGTTCTCGGTGCTTACGGTGCTCATCGGCGTGCCGACGGCCGTCAAGCTGTTCAACTGGACGGCGACGCTCTACGGCGGCAATGTGACCTTCCACGCGCCGATGCTGTATGCCTTCGGGTTTATCGGGCTGTTCCTGGTCGGCGGGCTGACGGGCCTGTTTCTCGCCGCGATGGGCCTGGATGTTCCTCTTCACGACACCTATTTCATCGTCGCGCACTTCCACTTCACGATGGTGGGCGGCATGGTGATGGCGTACTTCTGCGGCCTGCACTTCTGGTGGCCCAAGATGTTCGGCCGGATGTACCCGGAATTCCTTGCGAAAGTTTCCGCGCTGCTCGTGTTCGCGGGTTTCAACCTGGCCTTCCTGCCGCAGTTTGTGGTGGGCTGGCTGGGGATGCCGCGCCGCTATCACTCGTATCCCGCGGAGTGGCAGGTGTGGAACGTGATGTCATCGGCCGGCGCGTTCCTGCTCGGATTCGCCTTTGTACTCACGATTGGCTATCTCGTGTGGTCGCTCAAGTACGGCGCGATCGCGGGCCCGAACCCGTGGGGCGCCAAGGGCCTGGAGTGGGAGGTCTGCGAGACGCCGCCGCACGCGCACAATTTCCACGAAGTACCGACGGTGACCGAAGAGGCATACGCCTACACCGGCATGGAGAAGATGGATGTCTGAGGCCGCGACACCTCCGGTGACGATGGGGCCGGCCAAGCCCATTGTGTCCAGCCAATACGTCACGCGCGAGCAGCAGACCGAGACGGC
This sequence comes from Candidatus Hydrogenedentales bacterium, assembly GCA_038916785.1. Taxonomy (GTDB): domain Bacteria; phylum Hydrogenedentota; class Hydrogenedentia; order Hydrogenedentales; genus VFKU01. The sequence goes on from JBCLBO010000010.1 coordinate 13,984, forward strand.
GTTTATCGGGATGTGGCTGTTCCTGATTCAGGAAATTATGTTCTTCGGCGGGTTGTTCGTGGCCTACGCGGTGTACCGCTACAAGTACCCGGTGACCTGGTACGAGGGCAGCGCGCACCTGAACTACTGGATGGGCGGCGGCAACACGATCGTGCTGCTGCTGAGCAGCGTGACGATGGCGACGACGGTGTACGCCACGCAGAGCGGCAAGCGCCGGATGCAATTGTGGAACCTGTTTTTCACGCTGGTGCTCGGCACGGTGTTCCTCGTGGTCAAGTTCTTCGAGTACCGCGAGAAATTTGACCATGGCCTGTGGCCGGGCTGGAACTGGAACCCGGACCCGCTCGGGTTCACCGATCCCTCGCACGCGCAACTGTTCTTCATCCTGTATTTCATCATGAGCGGCATGCACGCATTCCACATGATCATCGGCATCGTGATCGGCGCGATTTTCTGGTACCTGTGCTATAAGCGCGAGTACGGTCCCAACAAGTATCTGCCGGTCGAGATGTTCGGGTTCTACTGGCACTTCGTCGATATCGTGTGGGTGTTCCTGTTCCCGATGCTCTACCTGGTCAGCGCGCCCGGCGCGCACTGATCCGGGTGCGGCGGGCGGCGGACCAGAAGCGACCGAGAGGTATAGAGACCCATGGCCCATAGAATCATTCCGGTGAAGTACTACCTGGTCAATGCCGTCATCCTGACTTTTCTGATGGCGCTTACGGTGTTGTTTGCCAAACACCCGGCGTTTCACTTCAGCGACAACCCGAACGGGATCAACCTCGCCATCGCGCTGGTGATAGCGATCGCGAAGGCGGCGTGCATCGTGGCGATTTTCATGGGATCGTATTGGTCGAGCAGCCTGGTGCGTTTGTTGAGTGTGGCCGGGTTCGCTTGGCTGTGCATCTTCTTCATGTTTATGGCGACGGAATACGCGAACCCGCTCGAGGAATTCGGATCTCCCTACCTCGACCTCCAGACGCCCGGCGCAAACCCCCTGGCTGGCGGGCAGGACTTTCCGGTGGTCGGAGTTGAGCACGCTCCCGCGCGCGGCGGGAACTATGTGCCGCCGCCACACCTGTTTGGTCACGCCGAAGAGGCCGCGGCCGAGGGACACGGGGCAGAGGCGGCCCCTGCCGAGCACGACTGATCGCTGAAATCTTTTGCCGGGCGCGCGGGCGAGTCTCGCGCGCCCGGTTCTATTTAGCGATCAACACAGAGTCGCGGAGAACACCGAGAGGCATTGGCGCGGGGGCGGTCAGGGGCCTGCGTCGATCCGGTATAGCGTGCGGCCGGCGATGCTTAGAGCGGTGTCCAGCATGAGCGCGACTCCCTCCGGGGCGACGACATAGCGGAACTCGTACTTCGCGCCGAGGCGGCGCCACTCGTCCGGGCTGCGCTCGATCCAGACTTGTTGCCAGGGTCTGCTGGGGGAGGGGAAGCGAAAGTCCATGCCGTAGACGTCGATGTACATTGCGTTGATCTGCGGGCCCATCGGCGGGCGGTATCCGATGTAGAAGGGCGTGGCGAGGTCCTCGAGGACGGCATGGCCGGTTTGCGCTTGCAGGAGGACCTGTCCCATCGGAGGGGCCAGGAGGGCGTCGGGTTCGCCCTGCTCGCGCAGGTACGACGTGGCGGCGCGCTCGAAATCTCCCACCGGCAGATGCTCGCGGTGGAGGAACTCGAAGGCCGCGAACTGCGCGGCGACGGCGGCGAGCAGGGCGCCGATCACCTCGGCGCGATATTTCATGACGCGGGGCGCGGGTGGAATCCAGCGCGCGAGCAGCGCAGTCATCGCACCGGCGGCGGTGCAGAGTGCGCCGAATTGATGGACGAGCGCCAGCAGGAAGAGCAATGCCGCCGCGACGATCGCGGCGACGCGCCGCAACCGACCTTGGGCCGCGCCCATCTCTGGAATTCGCAACGTAAACACTGCGCCGAAGAGATAGAACAGCACTGGCGCGGACGAGGACAGATAGCGCGCCGCGAACTCCGGGGGCGCGGCCGCGTGCAGGGCGGGTTGAAGCGCGAGGAGGGCCAGGGCGGTGACTAGGCACACGGTGGGGGCTGGAGAAACGTCACGATGATCCGCGCCGGACGGCGGCGTCAGGAGCGCGGCGATCCCCGCGAGCAGGATCGGCGGCAGGTGGTTCCATAGCCGGTATGGGAGCCACGTGAGGAGCGGCTCCGGGATGCGCGGCCCGAGCAGCGTCTGCGCGAGCATGACGCTCAACACGATCAGCAGCGCGCCGCTGACGTAGGCGATCGCGATCGGCCACGCGAATTTCGCGCGGTCTTTGGCGAAGCCGAGCCCGAGCATGGTGAGGTATGCCAGCAGGACGAAGGCGGCGGTGAGCAGTGTGGCCAGGATGCCGGGCGGCCGGCGATGCATGTCGTGATTCCCGACCCAGCCGGCCCAGATGGTGTGGATGTCGCGGGCGGTCGCGGCGGGAAGCTCGGGGAGCGCGGGATGGCGCCAGGCGAAGTATCCCGCGGCGATGATCGCGGCGCTCGCGGCCAGCCCGGCGAGCAGGGCGCGATCGGCGCGCCGCCACGCGTCTTTGGGCTGTGGATGCAGGTGCCGGGCGAGCAGGAGAAATCCGGCGAAGAGGATCAGTGCTGGCGTCTGGCCGATGTGGACGGCGGGCATGAGACCGAAGAGGAAGAAAGCGGGCGCGGGACGCCCGAGCGCGAGCGTGGCAATGGCGACGAGGGCGAAGCCGGTGCCCACATGTCCGCTGGAAAACATTCCGGGCAGGATGAATTGCGGATACGAGGCGTCGAAGTCGAGCGTGACGCCGGCGAGCATGAGCACGGCGGCGGCGTGCCCGGCGAGCGCGCTGCGGCCGAGGGCGGCGCCGAGGAGATACGGCGGGAGCACCGTGGCCCACACGAAGAAGATGTTGCGCACGGCGTTCGCGGCGAAGGGGCCGGGAAACAGCTCCATCATCAGCGCGGTGAGGTAGAGCTGGCCCGTGAAGAGGTGGTGGACCCAGTAGAGGAGCGGGTGCCACGCGGGGTAGCTGACCTCGCCGGTGAGGGCCTGCGCAAATTCGTAATTCTCGTCCCACCGCACGCCGCGCAGCGCGACGAGCGCGAGTCCGAAAACGAGCCAGCCCGCGAGCCCGGCGCGCAGTCCGCGGATCGGCCGCGGTAGTGGCGCAGGCGAATTTTCCGGCACGGCGAGTCCCCCGAATTCCGATCCCCGCCGCCTACGATAACGGCGACTCCGCGCCGCTGCAAGGCCGCATGGATGTGACCGATCGTTGTGTATACTGTCGCGCGATAGAGGGCCCGCCTGGCGCGGCCCGGCGAAGGAACGACGCGCGTATGCTGAGCCGATTGATGACCCGACGCGAGCAGTTTGTCATTGGATTTCTCGGCGTGGCGATTGTCGCGGGGGCGGGCGCGCTATTCTGGTCCAAGCGCGCCGCGTCGCACCCCGAGCCGCCTGTGGTGCAGCCGCAGCAGGCTACGGCGCCCGCTTTGGTCCCGGCGAAAAGCGAGCCAACGATTCCTCCTCCGCCCGAGATTGCGGTATCCATTCAGGGGGCCGTGGCCATGCCGGGCGTGTATCGGCTGAACGAAGGCAGCCGGATCGAGGACTTGATTTCCGCGGCCGGTGGGGTGCGCGGGGCGGACACTTCCGACATCAATCTGGCTGCGTGGCTCATAGATGGCACGACGCTTTCCGTCCCGAAGCGCGCGGACCCGTTGGGGGAATCGGTCGAGGGTGTGACAGCGCCGGCGGCGATCAATCCGGCGGCGTACACGATCTCGGGGCACGGCGCGGCGGCCGTTGGCGCGGCGGCGTCCGCCGGGGGCACTGGGCTCATTAACATCAACCGCGCGACGCAATGGGATCTGGAAACGCTGCCGGGGATTGGCCCAAAATTGGCCCAGCAAATCATCCAACACCGGACCGGCACGCCCTTCGGCGATATTTCGGAGATGATGGAAGTGCCGGGCATCGGTCCTCAGCGCTTCGAGGCGATTCGCGAGTTGATCACGATCCAGTGAGGGGGCAGGCCGGGATGGGGGAAAATGTTGGAGGCGCGCCTGGGCCCACGCGCGACCCGCGTCAACTGGCGCCGGACGAACTTCGCGAGCAACAAGCGATCGCGGCGGCGATGCTGATCGGCGAACAGTCGCGGCGGGAAGACCGCAAACAAGTTCATTGGCTGGCCAAGCGGCTGGGAATTTTCGCGGCGGCGATGTCGATGTTTGGGCTGCTGATTCTCTTTGCGTATTCGCGGATGCGCGAGGATTTTCAGCCGGCGATTTGGATGCTGATGATCGGCGCGGCCGGGGCTGCGGGGATTGTGGCGGCGTATTGGGCCTACGTCGAAGATCGGCGTGAATAGGGCCGATGGGCAGGGAGAGGGAACAGCGTGGCCGGAAAAAGTGTTATGATCAGCGAATCAGTACGAATCGGTACGGGTCGTAGAATTCGCATAACCGTCTGCCGGCAGGCAGCCCAGGAGAAAAACTATGTGTAGGGTAGGCAATTTTGCGGCGGCGATCGTGTTTGGTTTTGCGGCTGCGGCGTGCGCGGAGGACGCGGCGTTCAAGGGCGATCCGTATAGCCTCAATGTGTGCCCGACCTCCGACGAGGAACTGGGCTCGATGGGCGAGCCGATTGTTTACTCGCACGAGGGGCGCGACATCAAGTTTTGCTGCGACGGGTGCCCTCCACGCTTCAAGGGCGATGTGGCGAAGGGACTGGCCAAGATCGACGCGCTGATGATCGCGGATCAAAAGCCGCACTACGTTCTGACGTCGGACATTGTGACGGGCGAGGCGCTGCCCGCGGACGGCCAGATCATTGACGTGGTCCACTTCAATCGCTTGGTCCGGTTGGGCTCGCAAAAGAGCGCGCAAGCATTCATGAAGGATCCGGGCACCTACATCGCCAAATTGAATGACGCGGTCATCGCGGCGCAGAAGGACCATTATCCGATCGACAAGTGCATCGTAAGCGGGGAGAAGCTCACGGGCACCGAGGACACGCAGGGCGTGTTTGCGAACCGTTTCGTCAAGTTTTGTTGCGCGGACTGCGTGGACATCTTTGTTCAAAGCCCGGCGAAGTACCTGAGCATGCTCGAGAAGGGTGAGGCGCCTGCGGCAGGCAGCGGGCCCCACAAGCATCACGAAGAACACGAGTAGGCCCGATTTCTTGCCATACCTTTTTCGGCCCCGCATGCGCAGTGCGGGGCCGATTTTTTGTGGGCCGCCGGCGCGGGCGTTTGTGCCTTCGTATGCGTTGGCCTCAACCACGGGATGGACGATCATGGAATCCTGGGTTTCGCGCGAAACGGTATACAACGGCAAGTTGGTGCGGCTCGATCGGGGCACGGTGCGCCTGGACGACGGCAGGGAGGCCCAGCGCGAGGTGATGGTGCATCCGGGCGGAGTGGCGGTCGTGCCGGTGCTGGGCGACGCGGTGGTTTTCGTGCGGCAGTACCGCGTGGCGATCGGCCGGGATCTGCTGGAGATTCCCGCGGGAAAGTTCGAGCCGGGCGACACGCCGGAGGCGCGCGCGCGGATCGAGTTGGAGGAGGAGGCGGGATACACGCCGGGGCGGCTGGTGTCGATCGGGCGCATGTATCCGTCGCCGGGATTTCTCTCGGAGGTGTTGCATCTTTTCATCGCGTTCGATTTGCGCGAGGTGCCCGCGCGGCCGGAGTGGGACGAGCGCATCGAAATCATCCGGATGCCGATCGCGGAGGCGCGGCGGCGGTTGCGGGCGCACGAGTTCGAGGATGGCAAGACCCGCGTGGGCCTACACGCGCTGGTGGAGCACCTGGGCCAGTGCTGAGTTCCGGCGATGTGCGGGCGCGGTGCGCATTTCGGTAGAATAGGCGCGCAGTGGGGAAGGAGCGTGTAGTGCGGGCTTGGCGCTTCCATGAATTTGGCGAGATCGGTAACTTTCGCCTGGAGGATGTCCCCTCGCCGCAGCCAGGCCCCGGCGAGGTCCTGCTCCGTGTGCGCTATGCGTCGCTGAATCCGGCGGACCGGCTCCTGATCGAAGGGCGCTATCCGGGCGCGGGCCAGCTTCCGCTCACGGTCGGGCGCGACGGCGCGGGAATCGTGGCTGGCGCTCCGGCCGGTAGCCGATTCAAACTCGGCGATGGCGCGGTCGTACTTCGCAGCGAAATTGGGATCACTCGGCAAGGGACCCTCGCGGATTTCGTCGTGGCGCCCGAGGACTGCCTGGCGCGCGTGCCCGTGGGTTGGGCGCACCGGGAAGCGGCCTGCGCGCCGCTGGTGTATCTGACGGCGTGGAAGGCGCTCGTCACGCAAGGCGGGCTTCGCGCCGGCGAGACGGTGCTGGTCACGGGCGCGTCTGGCGGCGTGGGCATCGCCGCTATCCAGCTCGGCAAGGCGCTGGGCGCGCGCGTCATCGCGCTCAGCCGCGATCCGGGCACGCGCACGCGGTTGGCCGCGCTCGGCGCGGACGCCGTGCTGGATGACGGCGCAACCGATCTCTTCGCACAGGTCGGCCGGGAATCGGGCGGCACGGGCCCCGACCTCGTCATCGAGCATCTGGGCGGGAAACGCCTGGCCGAGCACCTGGCGATGGCGAATATGAACGGCAGGATCATGGTAATCGGATTGCTGGCCGGGCGCGCGGCGGAGTTGGATCTCGGTATGCTCCTGTTCAAGCAGGTGCGCATCGAAGGCGTGCACGTGGGCAAATTTGCTCCCGCGGAGGCGCAGGAGGCGTGGAAGAAAGTCGTCGCGGCATTGGACGGCGCCGGCGCGCGGCCGGTGATCGACAGGGTTTTTTCGATGGAGCAGGTGCAGGAGGCTTTTGCGCGGCTGGCCGGCGGCCATCTGGGCAAGGTCCTTGTGGAAGTGAATACGGCGAACTAAGCATGAAACCAACAGGAGATTTCCGTGGAATCGACCGCGACCCTGAGCACGATTGATCGCGCCGAAGACTTGCTGCTGGACGGCGAAACGCAACCTGCGCTGGACATGGTGCGTACGTTGTACGGGCAGACGCTGAACAGCACGGACCGGGGCCGCGCGCTTGCGCTGGAGGTGGCGTGCCTGGGGGATATGGGCCGGGGCGAAGAGGCGGAGCGGCTGATTGCTGAGATCATGAAGGAAGAGGGCGACGACTTTGCGTTTGTGCTCGCGGCGGGGATTGAGTTCTCCGACGTGGGCGAGGCCTTGCAGGCCGAGGTTTTCCTGCGCAACCTGTGCGAGATCGACCCGGCGAGCCACGTCGCGTGGTTCAATCTCGCGATCGCGTTGGGGCGCGAAGAACGCTACCAGGAAGCGGCGCAGGCCTACGCGAAAAGCATCGCGGCGGACGCGAGCTTTGCGGAGGCCTACGTGCAGCGGGCGTACTGCCTGGAGATGCTTGAGGACCTCGACGGCGCGGTGGCGATGTACACCGCGTATCTCGAGCGCGTTCCGGACGATGCGGAGGCGTGGAAGTCGCTGGGCATTGTGGAGTCGGACCGCAAGAAATTCGAGGAGGCCTACGCGGCCTTCCGCCGCGCGCTGGACCATACCGACGAGCCCGAAGACGTGTATTTCAATTGGGCGATCACGGCTGTGCGCTCGGAGGACGTCGAAGCGCTGGAGCGGTGCATCACGAAATTGCAAGACCTCGATCCCGAGGGCTGGCGCACGCTGCTCTCTCGCGCGGACTACGAGGAGGCCGAGGAGCACGTGTGGCCGGCGTGGGAGCTGTTGTGTGAAGCCTTCGATCGTGTGTTGGACGACGAGGAAGACGACGAAGACGAGGAGGCGCGGCCGTATGTGGCTGCGGCGCTGCTGCGATTTGCCGCGCGTCACGACATGCGCGACCACGCCGCGGAGAATGTGCTGCGCATTTTCGAGGAGCGGATATTCGCGAGCGAAGTGCTCGAGGCGCTCGAGGAACTCGAAGGCCGGCTGTCGAACGCGGCAGCCAGTTACCAGGTGATGCTGCGCTCGCCCGATGCGGACCGCCCGCGCTATCTCGTGTACGGCGTGTCCGCTGATGTGGCGGACGAAGCGGGACGAAGCGCGGTCGAGTTCGAGGAGCGCTGCTCCGGCGTGACCTGGACGCTGTATATGATCCACCAACTCACGGAGCCCGACGAAGGGCGCATCGGCGTGTACTGGCGGTCGCAGGAGTACAAGCGTCCGCCGGGGACCTGAGGGCGGCGCATGAGAGTCATCGTGACGGGTGCGAGCCGCGGGATCGGCAAGGGCGTCGCGACCTACCTGGCGATGGACGGATGCACGGTGGGCCTCATCGCGCGCAACGCGGAGATGCTGGGCGATGTGTGCGCCGGCATCCGCGAACGAGGCGGCACGGCGTTTGGCGCGGCCTGCGACTTGCGCGATTTTGAGATGACGCGCGCGGCGGTCGAATCGCTGGCCGAGGACCTTGGCGGCGTGGATGCGCTGATCAACAACGCGGGCGTGGTGCTGCGCAAGAGCGTGTGGGACATCGGGATCGACGAGTGGCGGGCCATGCTGGAGACGAACGTGTCCGGGGTCTTCCACGCGACGCGCGCGGTGTTGCCGCGGTTCAAGGCGCAAGGCCGCGGCCACATCATCAACGTGTCGTCGATCTCCGGTAAAGTGCCGCTGCCCGGCGGCAGCGCGTATGCCGCGACGAAGTACGCCGTCACCGGATTCACGCAGTCGTTGTTTGGCGAGGTCCGCGATTTCGGCATCAAGGTCACCGCGATCTTTCCCGGGTCCGTGGATTCCGCTTCGCACCGGCACGATCCGGCGGCCGGCGTTTCGTGGAAGGTCACGCCGGAGGAAATCGGGCAGGCCTGCGCGCAGGTATTGCGCAGTGCGCCGGGCACCGTGATCAGTGAAGTCGAAATCCGGCCGCTGCGGCGGCCGCCGCCGGCGTGAGCCTTCACTCGCATGAAACTGTCGAACGCGCATCGGGAAATCGTCGAGCGGGAAAAAGTAATTTCGTATCTCCTGAACCTTGAGCACCGTTTTGGCGGGAGCAAGGCGAGGTTTTTGGATACGTGAACAATCACTACGGCGGATATGCGCCGGCGAATGTGGATGCGCTGATACAAAAGCTGTCGGCGGCCGGCGAGTAGGGCGGCCACGGGGGGCCGCCCCTACATTGTGTCGCACGTGTCGCGTGGTCTATTCCCAAATCCCTTCGGGGACGGGTTTGTCTTCGACGATTTCGATGAGGACTTGGTCGGGGCCGCGGATGAAGAAGCTTTTGTGGGCGAAGGCGGGCTGCTCGGCGATGGGGGCGAGGATCTCGACGCCGGCGTCTTTCATGCGATCGTAGACGGGCGCGATGCTACGGTAAGAAAACGCGATGTGATCGATCACGCGGCCGGCGGTGGGCTTTAAGGCGGTGAGCGGCGGATCGGTCCACCAGGGCGGCGCGGGGGCGTAATCGGGCTGGCCGTAGACGACGAAGGAGACGTTGTCGCTGCGAAAACTTCGGCTCCATGCGCGCACGGTGCTCATGTCGGCCGGTTTGGGCACGGCATCGCCGCGGGCTTCGAGGCCGAGGTTCGTCTGGTACCAGTCCGTCGTTGCGTTGATGTCCTTGGCGAGCAGGTGGACGTGGCCGAAGCGGTTGTGGCCCATGGTGTTGACTTCGATCATTTCGTCGTCCGGCCCGGAAAGGTACGTGACCCAGATTTGGTTGAGCGGATAGAGCGGCACGCGGATTCTCGCGCCGTTTTGCTTGAACCACTCGTATTCGCTGGGGACGTCGCGCCCGCCCCAGCCGATGTGCCAGAGGCCGGATTCGAGCGCGCTCGGCGCGGGCGCGGCGACGGTGTTCATGAGGATGAAGGAGCGCTCGGTGAAGAGCGCATCGGCGAGGCCGCGATACTTCACCGGAGTCGCGCCGTGCATTTTGGTGTAGTAGGCGATCGTGCGCGCGGGGTCGGTCACGTTGAGGTGGACGTGATGAAAATGCGCGGGTCCCTGGGCCGTGATCGAGAAGGAAGTCACGAGCACAGCGATGAAGGAGACGCGCGCTATCAACCGGCCCGCGCGCGGCACCGTTAGGCCTTGGGCATCGAGTAGTCTTGCCACTCGACGATCTTTCCGTCTCGCACGAAGAACAGGCCGGTGACGTGGAAGGCGTCCTCGCCGTCTTCGCGTGTGAAATAGTCGATGCGCTCGTTGATGACGAGATTCCCTATTGCGGCGGTGCGCAGGACCTCGAAGTGCGCCTTCTTGCGCGCGGCGAGGTATTGCTTGGTACCCTCGGTCAGCGCGGCTTTTCCTTCAATGCGCGGCTGCCCTTCGATGATGCGGAAGGTGATTTTGTCGTCCCAGAATGCCGCGAGTTTTTCGGCGTCGAGGGAGTCCCACGCGGCGCAGAAGTCGTTGACTACTTTGATGTTCGCTTCTTCGTGCGCGTTGGATGCGGCGCTTGCGTCCGCGGCCATGGCGGACCCACCGCTCAGCGCCAATGCCGCTGCGCCCAGCCCGCTCAATGCGATGAATTCCCGGCGAATCGTATCCATGCGATCTCCCTCGTCTGCGCGCTCCGCGCGAAAGCGTCCAGCATGGCGAACGGCGGCCGGCAAAGGCAAGCTCCCACCTTTTCTTTCATAAGAAAAGGTAGGCCAAAAGAAACGGTTGCCGCTTCGCGGGACCGCGGCAGCGAGCTGCCGCGGTCCACATGGCGTTTAGCGGGGGTTGGTTCGGGTGGTGTGCGTTTTTTGTAGGCGTGGGCTGAAGGCGGATTTTGGCATGGGGAAGCTCAAGAAGGGACCAAAAGGACCAAAGAGACCGAAGCGACCGAAGGGTGGGAAACGGCGGAAAGGGTGATGAGGGGTTGGAGATTCAGAAACTTCGCGGTGGGGCCTGCGTAGTGTGACGGCGAATTGCGGGTGACCGGATCAGTGCCCATCGGATTCGAGGTGAGGAAACTGACGCTGGTCTTCGATGCGTGCGGCGATGTCCGTGCGTTCTTGGCGGGCGTAGCGGCGGCGGGTCTGCATCCTTTCGATTTCGCGCTCGAGGATGATGTCCGCGAGTACTCGATCCGGTTGCTCGTGCGGCGGACGTCGCACGGCTTCGGCGAACTTCTCCTCCGGGACGTCGAGCGTGTACATGCAACTGATCAGGCGGTCGAAGTCGTGGCGCAGCAGAAAATCCACTCGGCGCCGGAGTTCCTCGAGTAGCGCCTCGCGCCCGGGCCGGCCCGATCCGAGGGGCCCGACGCCCCATTGCTGCACGAGCGCGCGGTGAAGGTCTTCCCAATTGCAGGGTTCGTCCATGCGATCATTAGGCCAGAGCTCGGTGGGCCCTTCAATCCGGCGCGTGTTTTCGCCACGGAATTACGCTATAATTGAACAGATTCTCACAAACCGGAGTCATCTAATGTCCGATGTCAAGAAGTCCGCAGGCCCGTTGCAATCTCTCGACGAATGGGAAGAGTTCGTCGTGGAGCGCTACCCCGAAGAGGGCGTGACCGCGGAGAAGTTCGACAAGGACTTCCGGAACTACGACAACCCGGCACGGGCGGGCGTGCGCGAGTTTTACCGGCAGAACCACGAGCACCAGACGCTGGAGTTCGCACGCGCGAAGAAGTCCGAATACGGCAAGCGGGACTATCGCGAGATGGGCGTGTGGGAGGCCTGCGAATATCTCAATACGCTGGTGGACGACAGCGACCCCGACACCGACCTCACGCAGATTCAACACCTGCTGCAAACGTCGGAGGCGATTCGCGCGGACGGCCATCCGCGTTGGTTCGTGCTGACCGGGCTCATTCACGACTTGGGCAAGACGCTGTGCCTGCGCGGCGAGCCGCAGTGGGCGGTGGTCGGCGATACGTTTCCGCTCGGCTGCAAATTCTCCGGCAAGGTGGTCTATCCTGAATTCTTCGGGCTCAATCCGGACTCGAAGGACCCGGACTTGATGACTGAGTGCGGCATCTACGAGGAAGGCTGCGGGCTCGACGCGGTGACGATGTCGTGGGGCCACGACGAATACATGTACCTGATCGCGAAGGACCACCTGCCGGAGTCCGCGCTGTACATGATCCGGTACCACAGCTTTTATGCCGCGCACCGCGAGGGCGAGTATCAGCACCTCATGAACGATCACGATCGCGAGATGTTCACGTGGGTGAAGGCGTTTAACCCCTACGACCTATACTCGAAGGCCGATCAGCCGCCCAACATCGCCGGGCTTAAGCCGTATTACGAAGACCTCATCGCCGAGTTTTTTCCCGAGAAGGTGCGCTGGTAGCCGATACCAAAATGGGGATCGCCCCACGCGCGACTCGTAGAGGGCGGGCCTTCGGGCGAATGCTACACTCCTCTCCATGAAATCCTTTGGCCTCGACGAAATCCAGGACCTCGTGATCGCCGGTGTCGGCCCGCCGGCGCTGGTGGCGCTGCTCGAGGCCAAGCGCGCGGGACTCTCCGCCGTCGGCATCGACAAAGGGCCGGTGTGTAGCGCACTGGTCAAGCACCCGACCTACATGAAATGGTTCTCGACCTCGGACAGGCTCGAGCTGGCCGGTTTTCCGCTGCTCACCGAAGAGAAGAGCCCGACGAAGCGCGAGTATCTGAAATACTGCCGCGCGTTCCTCCGCTACCACGATCTGAAGGTCAACACGTATCGCGCGGTGACCGCGATCCACCGCGAGGGGGACCGGTTCCGCGTGGACGCGCAGGACGACTTCGGCCGCGCCTACGCGTGGCGCGCGCGGAACGTCATCGTCGGCACGGGTTTCTACGACAACCCCCGGCCGATCCACGTCCCCGGCGAACACCTCGCTCACGTCACGCACCATTTCTCTGAGCCGCACATGTATGCCTTTCATGATGTAGTCGTGATCGGCGGCGGTAGTTCCGCGGCCGAGGCCGCGCTCGAACTCTGGCGCGAGGGCGCGCGCGTCACGGTCGTCATGCGCGACGAACGATTTCGCACGAAATTCTGGGTCGAACCGGACATCGAGAACCGGATTAAGGAAGGCTCGATCGCGTGCTTCCGGCACTCGCGCGTGATTGAGATTTCGCCGGACGCGGTGACCATCATCGATCGCGAAGGCGAGATCGATCGCATCGCTGCGGATTTTGTGCTCGCGATGACCGGCTACGAGCCGGACACCTCGATGCTCAAGGCGGCGGGCGCGCACGTGGATCCGAACACGAACAAGCCGCTGCTGAACGACCACCTCGAAACCAACGTGCCCGGCCTCTACGTATTGGGCACGCTCATCGCGGGAGTCGAGTCAAACGTCGTGTTCATCGAGAACAGCCGCGACCACGGCGCGCGGATTGTGCGGCACCTTCTCGAGCGGCGTGGGGTTTCACCGCATGTCCCGGCCAAGTAAAGGGGCCGCTCAGTGGATCGCCGGTATCGCGAATACGTCAGCCCGAAGAACTGGCGCGCTTGGGTCGAGCCGGTGCGCATGTGCATCCAAAGGGTGTAGTCAGTCCCGCAGCCGCGGAAAAATCGGGAGACCCCAAATGAAAAAGCTCTGTGTGCTCGTTCTCTTCACGGGCGTCGTCATGCTGAACGTGATCGGCGTGGCGGACGAGGCGCCCGCCGCTGTGCCCGGACCGCCGCCGCAAGGGATGACGCAGCCGGCGTATGACGATCAGGGCCGGCTCATCCGCCCCGAGGGCTATCGGAACTGGGTGTTCGTGGGCTCCTCGCTGGGCCTCGATTACTCCCAGCCGATCGAGGGCCAGTATTCGGCCGGCGTATTCCACCATGTGTACATGCAGCCGGAGGCGGTGAAGCACTATCAGGAGACCGGCAATTTTCCGGATAAGACCATGTTGGTCATGGAAAATTACACCGCCGGCACCAAGGACGAGAACACCGCGAAAGAATTGACGAAGGGCAAAGAGGAATTCGAAAATCTCAACGGCCACTTCTCCGACGCGCGCGTCGGCGTTGAGGCCGCGGTGAAGGACAGCGCGAAGGGGCCGGACTCGTGGTCTTACTACGCGTTCGGTTTGCGCACCGGACTGCTGCCGGCGGCCAAGGCCTTCCCGAAGAAATCCTGCTGGGACTGCCACGACAAACACGCCGCCGTGGACAATGTCTTCGTGCAGTTTTATCCGATACTCCGCGAAGCGCGCGCCGAGACAAAGCCGGAATAGCACAATTTCGATGACGTCGGGGAGGGTCGCGCTCCTGCGCGACCGAAGTATCGTGGCGCGTACAACGGTCGCGCAGGAGCGCGACCCTCCCGATGAGGCGTCTTGCGAACCTGGCACCTGATTGAAGGCGAGGCTGGGTGCGCCTATGCGCGCGAACGCGGCTGCGCCGCCGTAATCGTCGATGCCCTGCGCGCGAGCGCGACCGCCGCTGCCGTACTTGATGCTGGCGCCACCGAAATCCTCGTCGTCGGCGAAGTGGAGGACGCTCTCCGCGCTCGCCGCGAATTCTGGACCGGCGCCCTGCTCTTCGGCGAACGCGGCGGCCTGCCGCCAGAAGGTTTCGATTTCGGCAACAGCCCCCGCGACGCGCACCACGCCCGCGGCCGCCGCGTGATCTTCACCACGTCGAACGGCTCCGCGCGCCTGCTCCAAGCCTGGGGCGCGCCGTCCATTCACTTCGGCACGACGACCAACGCGCTCGCGGTCGTCGAACTTCTCTCGAATCAACCGCACGACGTCGTGCTCATCCCCGCGGGCAAAGTGGGCCATCCCGGCTACGACGCGCTAGAAGATTGGGTGGCGGCGGCCGCCATCGCCATGCTCGCCGACGCGCCCATCGGCGAAGGCGCGCTTTTCTACCGCGACACCCGCCAGATGATCGAGCTCGACGGTGTCCTCAACCTCTTCCAGTCCGCCCCCCACGCCAGCGAACTCCGCAAGGTCGGCCTCGCCGCCGACATCGCCGTCTGCGCCCAGATGAACACCGCGCGCGCCGTGCCTACGGCGACAGAAAAAACATCAGACGGCCTCGTACTCCGTCGCGCCAGCTGAAAGCAGCGCCGCAACCCTAAGCGCCGTGAGCGCGCAGGTATTCGGCCACTTCGTCCAACGCCGCCGGGGTCACGCCGGGAATCGTGAGTTTGATCATCTGCAGGAAGTGCTCAATCTCGTTGGGCCGGGCCGGAAAACCGACGTTGCCCTCCGGACTGTCGGAAGTCGTCAGTGGCGTGCCCTGGGCGTCGGTAAACGCGAACCAAGGAACGCCGCCTTCGCGCGACCCGAGAGAACTCCGCAGCTTCGATCCCTTCGCCATTCGCGCCTCGTCGATCTTCACAAAAACGAAGCGGGGCGCCAGCACCCTAGCCGCGAGTTCGGTCTTCAGGAACGCATCCAGGCGCTTGCACCAGCCGCAGGTGGGCGTCGAGAATCGGACGAATACCAGTTTCTCATCCGCAGCCGCCGCGCGCTTTGCCGCGCTGAAGACTTTGTTCGCGTTGACTTGCGCCGGTTTCCAATCGTTGAGGAAGGCCAACACCTTCGCGGGAACGTGATGGTCGCCTTCCGTGAGTGTGCCGGTCTCTTGGTCAGTCAGCTTCTTTCCATCCGCGTCGAGAATCGTTAGGTACGGAACGCCTTCAAACCGTGTGCCCAACGACCTCGCGAGCGCCTCGTTCTTGTTCGAGTCCACCATGACGACTTCGTATTCGGACGCCAGCGCCTGGGCGATATCTGCGTCGTTCTGAAAGAGGTCGTGCAGCTTGTAGCACCAGCCGCACCAGTTGCCGCCCCACTGAATCAATACGCGCTTGTTGTCGGCGCTGGCGCGCTGGAGCGCCTCATCAATCAGGGTTCTGGCGTCAGCCGACTCATCGTAGATAGGGGTTCGTTCAGTGTTAGCCGCCGTGCACGCCCCCGTCAAGACTAGTGCGCCCAACATTGTTCCGGCGGAAATGAGATGTCCCAACGCACGCATGACATGTCCTCCTTTGGGTTGGCGTCAACCCTCGATACATAGCCATCCAAACCAACCCAACTTTAGTGTATACCTTTTTCGCGACAGAAGAGGGTGCCAAAAACTCGCCTCCAGACACTTTGCCCACATTTGAGTTCTCCGTTTCGCCGCGCTCCGCCTAAGCGATTGAGCTCGCAGCAGTAACATCGTTCGAGAACACTCTTGCCATATCTCCCCAACCGTCCTATACTGTTCGATGAAGCTGTGGGAAGAGGCGCCTGGCGCGGGCCTTGTCCACTGCGGCCGAGGATTGGATGCGCCGGGCATGAGGAGAGATCGGATGGTGTAACGCCGCGCCGCGTTGGCGCCGCGCACAGGAGGACTGCCCAATGGCTACCGACTATGCGAAAGTACGCAACGTGGGAATTGTAGGTCACGGGGGGACCGGTAAGACTACGCTGATCGAGCACCTGCTGCACGCCACAGGAAAAACCCCCCGCCTGGGCACCATCGAGCAGGGCAACACGGTGGGAGACTACCTCCCGGAAGAAATCAGCCACAAGCACACGACTACGCTCAAACTCATGCACGTCGAATGGCGCGGCGCGCGTGTGCATCTCGTGGACCATCCCGGCTATCTCGATTTCATCGGTGAACTCGCGTCGTCCGCGCCGATACTCGACGGCATGGCTATTCTTATCGACGCGACCTCCGGCCCGCGCGCCGGCTCTGATGTCGCGATGCAGTACGCGGCGAAGTACGGCATCCCGCGGATCATCTTCTTGAATAAACTCGACGCCGAGAACCTGGACTACGACGCGATCATCGCGCGGATCCAGGAAGCCTACGGAAAAATCTGCGTGCCGCTCGACGTGCCCAACGCGACCGGCAGCGCATTCAAGGAGGTCGCCTCGGTGCTCAACGGCGCACCCGGCGCGCTGCAAGAAAAAATCGCGGCCATCCGCACCGGGATGATGGACGCCGTCGCCGAATCCGACGACGAACTGCTGGAGAGGTATCTTGAGACCGGCGAACTCTCACACGAAGACTTCGAGCGCGGCCTGCGCGCCGGCATAAAAAAAGGGACCATCGTGCCCATCATCGCGGGCAGCGCCGCAAAGGGCCTCGGGCTCAATGAACTGCTGGATGCTATCGTCGCGGAGTTCCCCTCGCCGCTCGAACGCCGCGTCGTCGCGCGCAACGGCGGGCCGGACCCGATCGAGGTGCCCGTTTCCCCCTCCGCGCCCTTCCTGGGCCAGGTTTTCCGTTCGGTCGTCGATCCGCATGCGGGGCACTTGACGATGTTCCGCGTGCTCTCGGGGACGCTGAAGTCGGAATCCGAGTTTTTCAACGTGACCACCGGCGTGAAGGAGCGCACGGGCAAGATATTTTTGCTCAACGGCAAGACCCAGGAGATCGTGGACGAAGTGGGGCCGGGGGATCTCGCCGCGATGACCAAGCTCAAGCACACGCACTTTGGCGACACGATCGCCGCGATCGGCGTCGAGTGGAAATTGCCGAAGATCGAGCTGCCGGAGTCTCTGGTCAAGCGCGCGATCGTCGCGAAATCCCGGGCGGATGACGACAAGCTCGGCGAGGCGCTGAACCGGCTCGCCGAGGAAGACCCGACGTTTCATCATCACCGCGACCCCGCCACGCGCGAGCACGTCATCCTCGGCATGGGCGAGATGCAGATCGAAATCCTCGTTGAGCGGATGCGCAACAAATTCCACGTCAGCGCGGAAACGCGCCTGCCGAAAGTGGCGTACAAGGAGACGGTGAAGGGCACGGTGGAAGTGCGCGGCAGACATAAGAAACAGTCCGGCGGCCACGGCCAATACGGCGACGCCCACATCCGCATCGCGCCGAACGTGCGCGGCGGCGGCTACAAATTCGTCGATAGCGTCGTCGGCGGCTCCGTCCCGCGGCAGTACATCCCCGCGGTGGACAAGGGTTGCGTCGAGTCCCTCGACCGCGGCGTGCTCGCGGGCTATCCCGTGGTCGATATCATCGTCGAACTTTTCGACGGCTCGTACCACGACGTCGACTCCTCCGAAATGGCCTTCAAGGTCGCCGCGCACCACGCGATCCATGAGGGCGTGCTGAAGGCGCAGCCCTGCCTGATCGAGCCCGTCATCGAACTCGCGGTGACTGCGCCGATCGAGTTCATGGGCGACATCACCGGAAACCTCAGCGCCCGCCGCGGCCGCATCCTCGGCATGGACTCCGACGGCGGCCACAAAGAGACCATTCGCGCCGCCGTGCCCGAGGCTGAAATCCTGCGTTACTCCACCGATCTGCGCAGCATGACCCAAGGCCTGGGCACCTACACGCTAAAATTCAGCCACTACGAAGAGGTCCCCGATCACATCGCCCAGCCGCTCATCGCCGCCTTCCAACGCGCGCGCGCAGTGGGCGAATGATCGAACCGCGAGCGGCGAACCCGCCAGTCTCTGTGCCACCCCTAAGCTCGGCTTAGGGGTGTTCTTTATTACGCGCCTCCGTTCCATACGTCGTAGCTGAGCTCATCTGCGCCCTGCTGCCGCGATGCACGCGCAGCATCCAGCGAATTACACGAACAGCGCCATTTCCGAGTACGATTACACCCCATGAAAACGACGCCCTCCATCATCGACGCGTGGATGCAGCACCCGACGCCGCGATTCATCGAGCAGCCGATGTTCGAGTCGCTCCGGCGCTGGACCGGCGGCGCGTCGATGCAGGAGATTCCCGCCGAGTTGACGATTGCTGCGATGGACGCCGCGGGTGTACGGGCGGGAATGCTCGCGGCGTGGTGCGGGCCGCAGGGTTGGCTCATCTCGCACGACGAGGTCGCCGCGCTCACGCAGAAATACCCTGGCCGATTTTTTGGCGTCGCCTCCGCGGAACTATACAGGCCGATGGAGGCCGTGCGGGAGTTGCGCCGTTGCGTGAAGCAGCTCGGCTTCAAGGCGCTGCGCGTCGTGCCGTGGCTGTGGAATCTCCCGCCGAACGACCGCCGCTACTATCCGCTCTACGCCGAGTGTTGCGAGCTGGGCGTCCCCTTCTGCACGCAGGTCGGCCACACCGGCCCGCTCTGCCCCTCCGAACCCGGCCGGCCGATTCCCTACCTCGACGAAGTGCTGCTCGAATTCCCCGAACTCGTCGTCGTTGGCGGGCACATCGGCTTCCCTTGGCTGAACGAAGTCATCTCCCTCGCGCGCAAGTACACCAATTTCTACATCGACTGTTCCGCCTATACTGCGAAGCGATACCCGCAGGAGATCGTCGAATACATGCGCGGCAAGGGCCGCACGAAGGTGCTCTTCGGCACGAACTTCCCGATGATCACTCCCGCGCAATGCCTTGCGGATATCGACACCCTCGGCCTGGACGAGGAAACAAAACGCCTGTTTCTCTACGAGAACGCCGAGTCCGTCTTCAAGATCGCGCCCGTCGAGCACGAAGAAGCGGAGAGTCGGTGATCCGTACGCCGGGAGGGTCGCGCTCCCGCGCGACCGCAGGCTCCGGCCAAGGCCCTCGGTCGCGCGGGAGCGCGACCCTCCCTCTCGTGATTGCTTGGCTTCTAAACGTCTCGGTCGTCGCGGCAGACCCGCCGGATCCAAACACTATCCTCTCCACCTTTGAAATACATCCGGATTTCCAAATCGAACTGGTCGCCTCCGAACCGCAGGTGTTCAGTCCGGTCGATGTTGAATTCGACGCGCGCGGGCGGCCTTTCGTCATGGAAATGCTGGGATATCCCTTCCCGAATGATCCTGGCCGCATCGCCGTTCTCGACGACAAGGACGGCGACGGTGTCTACGAAACGCGCACCGTCTTCGCCGACGGATTCGCGATGGCGAATTCGCTGCTGCCCTACAACGGCGGACTGCTCGTGATCTCGCCGCCGGACATCCTCTTTCTCAAGGACACCAACGGCGACGACGTGGCCGATCTGCGTGAGGTCGTCCTGACCGGCCTCGCGGTCGGGAACCCTGAGGACAGCGTGAACGGCCTGAGCTACGGCCTCGACAACTGGGTCTACGCCGCGAACGGCGGCAACTCCGGTGTCGTGAAGTGGCCGGACGGCGGCGAATCGCTACCCCTGCGCGCCGACGACTTCCGCTTCGACCCGCGGCGCAAGCGCTTCGAGCGCACGGGGCGCGCGGCGCAGGGCTTCGAGATGACCTTTGACCCCTGGGGCCGGTCCTTCAGCGCGAATCACACCGGGCCGCTCTACCACCGCGTGTTTCCGGGCAGCTACCTCGAGGGCCTGCCGCAGCCGCGCGGGGGCACGCTCAAGGAGTTGCCTGACGACATCGAAAACGGACTCGTGCGCATTTATCCCATCGGCGAACAAGTCACGCGCGTGAACCATCCCGAGCAATCGGGCTACTTCTCCGGCGCGTGCAGTCCCCGGTTCTACGGCGGCGGCGCCTTCGGCCCGGACTTCGACACCAGCATTTTCGTGTGCGACGTCGTGCTGAACCTCGTCCATCGGCGAATCCTCGAACCCGAGGGCACGAGTTTCGTCGCGCGGCGCGACAATCGTCCGAAGGTTGAGTTCCTCGCCTCCACCGATCGCGCGTTTCGCCCGGTGAACCTCACGATCGCGCCGGACGGCTCGATGTGGGTGGTCGACATGCACCGTGTCATCATCGAGCACCCCGAATGGATCCCCGACGAAATCGAGAAGACCCTCGATCTCAACGACGGCAAGAGCCGGGGCCGGCTCTTCCGCATCTCGCCGAAGTCCGGCCTCCCGCGCGTGAAGCCCGAATTTCGCCGCGACAGAATTGAAGAGGTCGTCGCCGGGCTCGAGCACCCAAACCAGTGGTGGCGGAACACGGCGCAGCGACTGCTTGTCGAATGGAACGACCCCAAGGCGATCCCCCTCCTCGAAAAACTCGCGCGCGAAAGCGCAGCCCCCGCCGCCCGCGCGCACGCCCTCTGGACGCTCGAAGGTCTCGGCCGGCTTGGCGACGCCCCGATCATGGCATCGCTCTCCGATCCGGTCGCCGAGGTGCGCGAACAAGCTGTCCGGCTGGCGGCGCCCCGGATGAATTCCTCCGTGGCGCTGGCGCGCCGCATTGTGGAACTCGCGTCTGCACCGGCGGGCGGGCGAACTCCGCGAGAACCCTCGCGGCGGGTGCGTATGTGGCTGGCGCTCGCGCTGTCGGGGTTCGACGGCGATCGCGCCGCGTTGCACGACATCATGCGCGTCGACGCGACCGACCCCTTCATGGATTTGGCGATACTGCCGGGGTTGATCCGCGATCCCTTTTCGAATCTCGATCACATGCTGCATTGGGGATGGCGCCTGGGGAAACCCGAAGGCGATCCGTACAGGCTCCTCGCAATTGTCGCCGAAGGCGCTGCGGCCCGCTTGGACGCAAAAAGCACGGTGTCCTTGCTCGATACGGCAGGCACGAGAACCGGAGACGAGAAGAAGAAGGAAGCGTTCCTGCGAGGCCTCGCTTCCGGCCTCGAATCGTCCAGGACGGCATTCGACAGTCCTGCTGACCGGCACACACTCGCTGAAGCGCTCGCGCCGCTGCTTAGCGTCGAGTCGCTCCCTGCGCTGCGCGAAGCGTGGCGGCTGGCGCGCGCGCTTGAACTCGATCGCGTACCGGGACAGGAGGAGGCGCTCCGCCGCGCCGAGGCCGCTGTGCGCGACGGGTCGCTCGCCGCAGACCTGCGAGTCCAAAACCTCCAAATCCTCGCATTCGCGCCCTTCGGCCAGCGCGCGGAATTGCTTTATTCATTGATCGACACGCGCCAACCCCGCGAACTCCAGCGCGAAGCGATCCGGCAACTTCAGCGCGAGGGATCGAACGACGTCGCCGCACGGCTTATCTCGACGTGGCGCCTGCTCGGCCCCGAGACGCGCCCGATCGCGGGCGACACGCTGCTCTACAAGCGCAACAATCACCCGCTGCTACTGAGCGCGCTCGAAGACGGGACGATCTCGCTCGGCGAGATGGACTTCCACCTCGAACGCCGCCGGGCGCTGCTTTTCTCGACGGACCCCGGCATCGTGCGCCGCGCCGAGGCGCTCTTCTCCGATGCCGGCGTGGTCACGCGCAAAGACGCGATCGAAAAGATGAAACCCGCGCTGCAACTCGCCGGCAATCCCGCGAAGGGAAAGGAAGTCTTCACCAGTCTGTGTATTCGGTGTCACATGAGGGGCGCGGAAGGCGGCGACCTCGGTCCAAACCTTACGGAGATTTATCGCAAGAGCCGCGAGACCATCCTGCACGACATCCTCGATCCGAACGCCGCGGCGGACACTCGGTATCTCGCCTACACCATCGAGCGCGCGAACGGCGAGATCGTCTCGGGCCTGATCGCCGAGGAAACGGACGCCGCCGTCACGCTGCGCGACGCGAACGGCGTGCGCACGATAGTGCCGCGCACGGACATCCAGGAAATGATCGGCGACGGACTGTCGCTGATGCCCGAGGAACTCGAGACCGGCCTGGATCCCCAGGCCATGGCCGATCTCCTCGCCTACCTACAGGAGCGGAACTGACCCATGGCCTTCAAGGCACTCTGTACCGGAATGATCGTCCTGTTCTTGGCCTCGTGCGCCGTGCAGTACAACGACCCCGACCCCATCCGCTGGTGCGTAGCCTACGGCATCGCGGGAATCCTCACCGCCTTCGCCCTGGCCGGCCGCGTCACGCCCCTCGTGATCCCCGCGGGGCTGCTCTATCTCGCGTGGTCCATGTACAACATGCCGCATATCGACCCGTCGAAGTGGCTGAGCACCGAAGAGTCGCGCGAGTCGGGCGGACTGATGATGTCCGCGATCTGGATGGCCGTGCTCACGGCCGCTTGGTACCGCAAGCGCCACGCCTCGCCGCCTCAGAACTGAGCCGACAACTGCGCGAAGCCGCGGCTCACCGGAAACGGTCCCGGATAGTGGACGAGATTCACATGCCCGTCCAGAAACAGCACGTTCGCGCCGCCGGGGACGTGGTTGAAATCGACGCCGGAGCCCGCTGGCGTCGTGCTCACGGTGTCCCACATCACGGGGATATGGGACTGCGCGCTATTGCTCGTACCCGGATTGTTGATGTCGGTAATCAACACGCGCTCGATGCCCTCGCGCAGCCGAAACAGCATGTCACCCTTGCCGTTGCCTGCGTCCAGCCCGCCCATACCGACATTGTTCAAGTCCAGGTCCTCGTCCATCGCGGGGTCGTCGGCCGGATTCGTGTTGAAGATCACTCCGAAGATCGAAATGACAAACCCGACCAGTTGCGTCGGGCCCGGAAACGGCGAAGCGACCTGCGGATCCGTGTCGTCCGACTTATCCAGGACGTATCCGAGATAGTTGAAACTCTCGTCGGCGTTGCTGATGAATCCCAGGTACTGGCAGGTGTTTGACCCGTCGTCCTTCACCCTCTTGAGCGGATCATCGACCGCGCGCGAAGGATCCGATGGACACAGAAAGACCAACGCGTCGGGCGCGTATTCCGGAAACAGAGCCCGGGTGTTTGGCGCGAACACGGTGTTGTCTTGCATCGAATCCGGATCGCAGCCGGTCGCCATCGCCACGGGGCCATAGGGCGCGTCTCCCTGGATGCGCGGCCAGTAACCCTTGTTTTCTCCCGCATACATTTTCATGGAGAAGGCGAGCTGCCGCAGGTTGTTCGCGCAGTTCGCTCGCCGCGCCGCCTCACGCGCGCGGGCCAGTGCCGGGAGCAAGATGGCCGCGAGGATCCCAATGATCGCGATGACGACCAGGAGTTCGATGAGCGTAAAACCGCGGCGCGACCTCATACAGCCTGTATCCTCTATCCCAAGGCGAATCCCGGGAGAGAATAGCACGAATCGCCGCGCGGCAACAGTCCCGCGGCCGGGCCCAGTGACCTGTGCCGTGAATCGCTTGGCAGAGTCTCTGGAGAGCAGTCTTGATCCGTTGTGGGCCTTCGAGCGACGAAGCGGGCCTTGGTAGGACTACGATCGGGACATGACGCTAGAAGTTGCTTGCGAAGGCCGCGAAGCTCCGGCCCATCGGAAACTCGCCGGGAAATTTCGCAAAGTCCATGTGCCCGTCGAGATAGACCACGTTCGACCCGCCCGGCGCGTGGTTGAAGTCCACGGGGCCGCCCGCGACCCGCGTGCTGAGCGTGTCCCACATCGCCGGCAGCCGCGACTGCGCCCACGGTCTCGTCCTGCAACGACAGCGCATCGCAGCCCGTCGCGTTCGCAGCCATGCCGTAGGGCGCGTCGCCCTGAATCCGCGGCCATCTCCCGTCCCACTCGTTGGCGTACATCTTCATTCCGAAGGCGACCTGGCGCAGATTATTCACGCAGCTCGCGCGCCTCGCCGCCTCGCGCGCCCGCGCCAGCGCCGGTAACAAAATGGCCGTCAAAATGCCGATGATCGCGATGACCACCAGCAGCTCGATTGAGGTAAAACCCCGCTTGCTCTTCTTCACGGCACGCCCCTCCCCAAGGACAAACCCTCACCTGGATTCGTACCACATTTTTGGCAATTCTGGGGCGGGGAATGGTCTATTATTGGCGCTCAGTGCGTGAGCGCGTAGACGATGATATTCACTGAGAGCGCGTAGGCCTTGGTCGAGAATATCCGGAAATATTCCTCACCTTCGGTTTCGCGCTCCCAGCCGTCTCCGATGTCGTTGTTATGCGTGGCCACGGCGAGTAGGCGCTCGTCGCGGTCGAAGAGGCCCATGAAATGGTTCTCGCTTACGCCCGCGATGCCGCCGACCGGTTCGCGGTGGCCGTCGGGCATGTCAAAACTTTCGCCGGTCATGTCGTAAAAAATTTTCGCGGGGACCTGGGGACATTCCGTCAGCGGAAACACAATATCGAAAATCGGGTTCGGCGGGAGGAGCTTCTTCCACTTCAACTCGGGAAACACGCGCGCCATCTGTTCCTCGACATTCTCCCATTCCGCGATGCCCCAGAAGTCATCGACCCACAGGAACCCGCCGCGCTCGAAATACCTGCGCAGCGCGTTCACTTCGTCTTCGGTGAGAAACATCCAGCCGGGGTCGCACATGTAGATCAGTGGATAGTCGAAGAGCCGCGGATCGGTCAGCCGCACGTGGGTGGGCGTGGGATTGACGTCGATCGTCGTCAACTGGCGCAGCCGGATGAGGAAATTTTCCTCGGCCTCGGGATAGTCGGTCTCCCAGCGTTCCCAGTCCCGCCCGTCGTAGTGGTACCAGGATTCGCCGTGGCCCCCGGTGCTGTCGTACTGCACGCGGGCGAAGGTAAATTTCATCTGCGGAGCGCCCGGCGGGCGCGAAGCCTGGTCCGGGGAGTCGGCAAGCGCGGCGGCGGAACAACCCAGCACTAGTGCGACCGCCCAACACCGCATGAGTATCAGACCTCCGCGGTCATTGTCCGCCATGATCCCGGCGAATTCAACGCCGTAGTTTCCGGTTGACTCGGGTTGGGATGAGTGAGAGAATGCAGGGCTGGCCCTGTGTGGACGGGGCTTAACTCCGTGCCGGGCAAGCAGTAACGAGGAATTTTTCTACGATGGCGACGATGAATTTGGCGGTCGGGCTGGCGGACAGTGCGCGGCGGTATGCGGACAAGGAGGCGGTCGTGATGGGGCCGGTCCGGATTTCGTATGCGCAACTGAACGCGATGTCGAACCAGGTGGCGAACGGGCTGGTGGCGGCGGGCGTGAAGAAGGGCGACAAGGTCGCGCTGTGCTGCCCGAACCTGCCGTATTTTCCGATCGTGTACTACGGCATCCTGAAGGCGGGCGCCGCGGTGGTGCCGCTGAACGTGCTGCTCAAGCGGCGCGAGTTCGCCTATCACCTCACCGACTCCGACGCGGTGGCGATGATCTGCTTCGAGGGCACGCCGGAGTTGCCGCTGGCCAAGGCCGCGCACGAGGCGGTGCAGGAAGTGCCGGCGTGCAAGAACCTGTGGCTGTTGCCGGCGCAGATGGGCGGGGCGTCGCCGATCACGGGTGTGAAGACGCTCATGGATTTGATGAGCGGCCAGTCGCCTGACTTCGACACCGTGCAGATGGACGCGAACGACACGGCGGTGATTTTGTATACCTCCGGCACGACGGGCCAGAGCAAGGGCGCCGAGCTGACGCACTCGAACATGATCATGAATCCGCTGGCGTTCAGCACGTGCATCCGGATGGAGCCGGCGGACCGGGTACTCTGCGTGCTGCCGATGTTCCACAGCTACGGCCAGAGCACGCAGCTTAACGCGGGGATTATGTCGGGCGCGACACTGGTGCTGTTGCCGCGATTTTCGGCCGAGGCGACGCTGAAGCTGATGCAGGACGAGAACATCACGCTGTTCAGCGGCGTGCCGACGATGTATTGGGACATTTTGAATTATCCCGATGCGAACAAGTTTGATCTGAAGAAGATTGCGAAGAACTTGCGCATGTGCGGATCCGGCGGCGCGGCGATTCCGGTGGAGGTGATGAAGGGATTCGAGGAGCGGTTCAACGCGATCATCCTGGAGGGCTACGGCCTGTCCGAGACGTCGCCGGTCGCGTGCTCGAACCGGCCGGACATCGCGCGTAAGCCGGGGTCGATCGGCCTGCCGATCTGGGGCGTCGAGATGCGCTGCGTGGATGAGAACATGAACGACGTGAAGCCGGGCGAGCCGGGCGAGGTGATCATCCGCGGGCACAACATCATGAAGGGCTACTACAAGCGGCCCGAGGCGACGGCGGAGGCTTTCGCGGGCGGGTGGTTCCATTCGGGCGACGTGGCGAAGGTGGACAGCGATGGTTATTTCTATATCGTCGATCGCACGAAAGACATGATCATCCGGGGCGGATTTAACGTGTATCCACGCGAGATTGAGGAAGTGTTGGTGACACACCCGGACCTTTCGCTGGCGGCCGTGATTGGGATTCCCGACGAGGAGTACGGCGAGGAAGTGGTGGCGTACGTGATTCCGAAGGTGGGGAAGATCGTGGAGGCGCGCGCGATCATTGCGTGGGCCAAGGAGAACATGGCGGCGTACAAGTATCCGCGGCACGTCGAAATCGTCGCGGAGTTTCCGCTGGGGCCTTCGGGGAAGATTCTGAAGCGAGAACTGCGCGAGATGTTTAAGACGAAGGCGAAGGAAGCGGCGGTGAAGTGATGCGGGCGGGGGCGGAGCAGCCGGTTGATGAGATTGCTTCGTCGCTTCGCTCCTCGCAATGACGGAAGCGCGCGAGTTGCGCGAGATGTTCAAGGTGAAGGCGAGGGAAGCTGCGGTGAGATAATTGTGCGACGGGCGAAGCGGCGTGTCCCTGAGAGTGCTTCGTCGGCAGCGATTTTGGATTATGAGAGTATGCACATAGGTACGGGCGCGGCCTCCTCGCAACGACGGGTTGCGTGAGTCGCTCGTCATGTATGAGGCGAAGTCAATGTTGCTAAAGTAGGGCGGGACACGGGCCACCACAGTTCTGGGAGGGAAGTCGATGTACAACTTGGTTCGAATTCTGGAAGACTCGGCGCGCGACCAGCCCGGCAAGGAGGCGGTGGTCTATGGCGACATCCGGCTGAACTACGGACAGCTCAATGCGCTGGCGTCGCAGGTGGCGAACGGGCTGAAGGCGCGCGGGATTCGCAAGGGGGACAAGGTCGCGCTGACGTGTCCGAACTTGCCGTACTTCCCGATCGTGTATCTGGGCATCCTGAAGGCTGGGGCCACGATGGTGCCGCTCAGCGTGCTGCTGCGGCCGCGCGAGATTCAGTATCACCTGTCGGATTCGGAGGCGGTGCTGTACATCTGCTTCGAGGGCACGCCCGAAATGCCGATGGGAAAGAGCGGGCACGAGGGCTTCGAGCAGGTGGAGACCTGCAAGGAATTCCTCATCATCCCGACGATCCCGGGGGCGGACTCGCCGATGCCGGGCGTGAAGACGCTGAACGATTTAATCCACAACCAGCCGATGACATTCGAGACGGTGCAGTGCCGGCCGGACGACACGGCCATCGTTATTTATACCTCGGGCACGACCGGCCGGCCCAAGGGCGCGGAGCTGACGCATTCGAATTTGCTGATGAACTGCATGGTGTCTAGCCGGCTGTTCGAGTTTCAGCCGGACGACCGCACGCTCATCGTGTTGCCGATGTTCCACTCCTTCGGCGTGAGCATGATGAACTCGACGCTGCTGAACGGCGGCACGATGGTGCTGTTGCCGCGTTTTGATACGGCGACGGTGCTGCACATCTTCGTGAAGGAGCGCGTGTCGATTTTTGGCGGCGTGCCGACGATGTACTGGGAGTTGCTGAACTACCAAAATGCCGCTGTGGACTTCGTGAAGATCCGCGAGCGCTTGCGGCTGTGTATCTCGGGCGGCGCTTCGCTGCCGGTCGAGGTACTGCGCGGGTTCGAGGAAAAGTATCAGGTGAAAATCCTCGAAGGCTATGGTCTGAGCGAAACCTCGCCCACGGCGACGTTTAACCGGCCCGACCGCGAGCGCAAGGTGGGCTCGATTGGGCTGCCGATCTGGGGCGTGGAGGTGAAGGTGGTCGATGACGAAATGAACGATCTTCCCGTTGGCAAGGAAGGCGAAATCGTCATCCGCGGGCACAACGTGATGAAGGGGTATTACAAGCGCGACGAGGCGAACGAGGAGGCCTTCAAGGGCGGGTGGTTCCACTCGGGCGACATCGGCAAGATGGACGCGGAGGGGTATTTTTATATCGTCGACCGCAAGAAAGACATGATCATCCGTGGCGGGTTTAACGTGTATCCGCGGGAGGTCGAGGAAGTGCTGATGACGCACCCGGACGTGTCGCTGGTCGCGGTGATCGGCGTGCCGAGCGAGGTGCACGGCGAGGAAGTGAAGGCGTATGTCGTGCCGCAGACGGGCGCGAAGCCGGCGCCCGAGGCGCTGATCGCGTGGAGCAAGGAGAACATGGCGGCGTACAAATATCCGCGGATGATTGAGATCGTGTCGTCGTTGCCGCTCGGGCCGACGGGGAAGATTCTGAAGCGCGAGTTAAAAGATATGGACAAAGCGAAGAGGGCGGCGGCCGGTGCGAAGTGAGGCGCCGGGTGGATGAGATTGCTTCGTCGCGACCGCGCTCCTCGCAATGACGGGGGCGCGCGAGTTGAAGGACAAGGACTGGGGACGTGGCCGACGTCTTGACGCTGTACACCAAGTTGGGGTTCCGCATCGTCGGATACGACAACTGGATTGTGACGAACTATCGCAACGTGGTCATGAGCAAGCGGTTATAGCGGCTTCGACCAAGAGCAGATTGACCACAGATGGATACTGATGGATATTGATAAGCCAGCAGATTCGGAAAGGACTTCGCTTGAGATCGCTGGACAGTCATGCATTACTAGTGAAATCGCCGGAGACAATGCTTGCCGAACAATGAATAGGATCGAGCCGTAAGAATGCCAGCGTGCTTGGGGTCATCTGCGTCCGTCCGTATCCACCGGTGGTTAAGTTGATCTAAATAGCCGTTCACATTCCCGGATCACTCTATTCGCGAGGGAAAACTTCCGTTAGTTTGTGCGCGATCATACACGTTGTAGTTTCCCGGCCTGCCGACGGGGAGATTCTTCGCTATCGCTGCTGAGAAAACGCGTCCGCCACGGTAGGGCGGGTCATGACCCGCCCTACCGTGGCCTAGGCGTGGCGCGCGACGACAATCGCTAGATTCCGCCGCCCATGGTGTTGGTCTGGATGCCGCACTCTTTGTCGTTGTCTTCGAGGGCGTTGAACCAGCGCCAGCGGCCGGCGCGGGCGTCTTCGTGGGGCAGCGTTGGCGTCGAGCAGATGACGCAGCCGATGCTGCGGTAGCCTTGGTCGTAGAGTTTGTTGTAGGGCAGGTTGTTCTGGCGGACGTAGTCCCAGAGCTGGCCTTCGCTCCAGTCCGCCAGCGGGGCGAGCTTGATGATGCGCCCGCGGCTCACCGGCGCGTAGCCGGCCTTCTGCGTGTCGGCGCGGCCCTCGGACTGGTCCTGGCGCAGGCCGGTGATCCATACGTCGACCGTATCGAGCGCGCGGACGTTCGGCTCAACTTTGCGAATCTGGCAGCAGAACTCCTGCTTGTCTTTCGAGTCGAAGAAGAGATATTCGCCGTGCTGCTTGACCATGCGCGCGACGCGTTCGGGTTCCGGCTTGAAGCGCTCGATGGTGATGCCGTAGCGGGCTTCGAGTTCGTCAATGAGTTGGTAGGTCTCCGGCGGGAGGCGCAGGGTGTCCACCGTGAGCACGCGCAGGTCGGGCGCTACGCGGCTGGCCATGTCGATGGTGACGGTGCCGGCGTTTTGAAAACTGGTGATGATTCCCGCGCGATCGCCGTAGTTCGTCCAGGCCCAGCGCAAAAGGTCCTCCGGGCCCATCGCGTTCAATTCCTCGATGAGCTTCGGGTCTTCGCTAATGGCCTTGGTCAGTGGCGTCCCCATAGGACGAGGGTATCCCGGCAGAGTCTAACACCTCTATTTAATCCTTACATAAGTTATCAAATAAGTCAAGTATGATTTTAGCTGGTGATTAGGCGTAAATGGGCTCGCAATGGACCTCAGTCTTGACCGAATTCGCGATGAAGCACTGTTCGTGCGCTTCATGATGCACCCTGCCGATCTGTTCCAAAGTGGGGATGCGTTCGCCGCTGAACGTGACCTTCGGGCGCAAGTAGACCCGTGTCATGACCAGCTTGCCGTCAGCGTTCTTCTCCAGATGGCCGACGGCGTCGTCGTCGTAGGAATCGAGCCGGAAACCCTTGCGCGAGGCAATCGCAAGGAAGGAAAGCATGTGGCAGCTTGAGAGGGCGGCGACAAAGGCGTCCTCCGGGTCGACGCGATCGGGGCTGCCGCGGAAAGCCGGCGCGGCGGATGCGGGCACCTGCACGCCACCCTTGAAGGCCCAGATGTGGTCGCGGGTGTAGGCCTCGTAGGAGAAGTCGTCCTTCGTGCGCTGCCAGGTAACTGAGACTTTGTGTTCGGCCATGCATCTCTCCCGGTCCGCAGCGGGCCGCGAATTATTATAGTCAAACAAGTCCGGCCGCACTATACTAAAGGCCGACGGCGCGCGGGTAGTGTCCCACTGAGGCGTCCCCCGCGCGCAAAGGAACCCATACCCATGCGCACACTCCGCACCGCCGCAATTTTCTTCACGGCATTCGCCGCGATGCCGATATTCGGCGAGGACACGAAGACCCTTGGGGAGATCTTGGCGGAGATCGATGAGAAAGCCTCGAAGATCGAAACGTATTCCGCCGATCTCGCCACGCAGACGAACCTGGGCAGTATGAAGATGAGCTTTGACGGGTCCGTTCGCGGCAAAGGCTCCATGTACGATTCGATCATGAGCATGGACATGTTCGGCCTGAAGACGGGCAGGCGCACGGTCACCGGCGCGGACGGGATCATGTGGATCGAGATGGACATGATGGGCGAGAAAACGGTCATGAAGACGACGGCCGAGAAAATGACGCGCGCAGTGAGCGAGATGGCGGGCGGATTTTTCGGGTTCGCAAACGTGTTCACGGGATCGAATATGTCGCCCGACCCGCGCACGCTACTCAAGACGTACTCGGAGGCCTACGATTTCGAAAGTGCCGCCGCCGAGGATCTCGATGGCACGCGCGTGTACGTCATCGCCGGGAAGTTGAAAGGCGATGCGGCGGCCGAGGCCGAGGACGACGACGAAGAAGGCGTCGAGGCGGCCGCGGGCGAAGAGGACGAGGAGATGCTGCTTGCCTTCGCCGATCTGATGGGCGGATTCGGCCGGGTGAAAATCTTCGTGGGGGCGGACGACGGGTTTGCGCGCAAGGTCGAGATGTTGAACAAGAACGACTCGCCGGTCTTGACACTTGTCTATAGCAACATCCGGATCAATCCGCCGATCGAGGACAGCGTCTTCGCGTATACGCCGCCGGACGGCGTTGAAGTCATGGACATGGCGGAGATGATGAACGGCGGCGCGAGTTTCAGCGGCGCCGGGTTTGACGGAGGCGGCTCCGGTTTCAATACCAAATTAGCAGTCGGCGATATGGCGCCGGACTTCGAGGGAACGTCCTCGGACGGGAAGTCGGTGAAGCTTTCCGAGTACCGCGGTAAGATCGTCCTGCTCGATTTCTGGGCGACGTGGTGTTCGCCCTGCGTGGCGGAATTGCCCAACGTGATCAAGGCGTATGAGGAATTCCATCCGAAGGGCCTCGAAATTATCGGCCTGAGCCTCGACGACGATCGCGCGGTTTTCGATTCGTTCGTGCGCAGCCACAAGGGCCTCGTGTGGACCCAGCTCTTCGACGGCGCGGGTTGGGAGTCCGCGATTCCCGCGCAGTACGGGGTCGATTCGATTCCGTTCACGCTGTTGCTCGACAAGGACGGGAAGATCATTGCCAAGGATCTCGCCGGCGACGAGTTAAAGGCAGCAGTGGCCGAAGCGCTCGGTGAGTAGTGAGTAGGGCGGTCATGACCCGCCCTACCTCGCGAGGTATTCCGCCTTCACCGTGCTGGCGAGGCCGCCGCGAGCGTTGGCGCGAATTTCTAGGGACATTTTTTTGGGCTGAACGGCGCGGACGAGATCGTCGAGTATGCGTTTGACGAGGTGCTCGTACCAGATGCCGACGTCGCGGTAGGACATGAGGTAGTACTTGAGCGAGCGCAGTTCGACGCATTTTTTGTGCGGCGTGTACGTCAGCGTGATTTCGGCGAAGTCGGGCAGGCCGGAGAAGGGGCACACGCTGGTGAATTCATTCGTCGTGGTGACGATCTCGATGTCGGGGCCTTTGCCGGCGTACTCGTAGTCGAAGCATTCGAGGGCGGCGGCGTCTATCGCCTCTTCGCCTTTGAAGGGCAGCCTGCGATCCTGGGCCTTGAACTGGTCTTTGGGTCTGCGTTTATTGGCCATGGTAAATGCACTTCGAGGTGCAGGTCTCCGCGATACTCACCATTGTTAGTCCGCCGGTCTCCGGCGCGAGCGCGTTCCAAATCCAACGCGCGGCCTCTTCCGAGGTCGGGTTTTCCAGTTGCATCACGTCGTTGAGGCAGCGGTGATCGAGCCGCTCGTACACCTCCAGCAACGCCGGCGCGAGTGTATCGGCGCGGGCTGCGGCGACTTCGACGATGAAACTGTGCCCGTGCATGGTATGGCATTTGTGCGCGGCGGGCAAGCGGCGCAAGGCGTGGGCGGCTTCGAATCCGAAGCGCACGCGCTCGGGGAGGGCCTGGGCGCGGTCGATGTGCAGGAGCTTCGGCGCGAAGGCGCACTCGCCGCGAATCGCCACGCGCAGGTCCTTCAGTTGCGCGAGGCGCGGGCGCAAGCGTTCGAGCAGCCAGGCGCGCAGGCCTGCGCAGGTCACGTCGTTCATCCCGGTGACCTCGTTCAAGGTCTTGTGATCGAGCTGGTCGTAGAGGTCGTCGAAGTGCTGGGTGATGTCCGCGTAGTCCACGAGCCAGCCGAGCCGTGCGTCGCAGTCGCCCGCGACCACCAGGTCCACGACAAAGCTGTGGCCGTGCAGGCGGGCGGGGTCGTCGCGCCAGGGCGTGGCGTGGGCCGCTTCGAAGGTGAACTGTTTGACCAGTTCGACGCGCATCACACGCCCCGTTCGGCCGGCGGCCAGACGAACTTGTGAAGCTGCAACTGGAAGCGCACGTCGAGGCGGTCGTCGAGAATCCAGCGCACGAGCTCGGCCGGCTCGATCGCGCTGAAGACAGGCGAGAAAAGGACGGCGTGGCAGCGGCGCGTCAGCCCGTATCGGCGCGCGGTGTCGCGCGCCCACTCGTAGTCTCGGCGGGAGGCGATGACGAACTTCACTTCGTCCCGCGCGTTGAGCGCTTCGATGTTTGGCCAGAAGTTTTTTTCGCATTCGCCGCTGTCGGGGCATTTCAAGTCCATGATGCGGATGACGGCGGCGGGCAGCGGGTCGATCGGCAGGCTGCCGCTGGTCTCGATGAGCACGGTCATGCCGGCGTCAAGCAGTGCCTGCGCGAGATCGATGCAGGCTGGCTGCACGAGGGGTTCGCCGCCGGTGATCTCGACGAGCGGACACGCGAACTCGCGGCACTTCGCGACAATGTCGCCGATGCAGACGTTTTCGCCGCCGTAGAAGGCGTAGGCGGTGTCGCACCACACGCAGCGCAGGTTGCACCGCGCGAGCCGCACGAAGATGCACGGCAACCCCGCCCAGGTGGATTCACCCTGGACGCTCTTGTATATCTCCGTGATGCGGAGTGTTTTCTTGAGGGGTTCTGTGACGACGGATTCGGACACGGCGATTTACCGGGAGAGGTTTTGGACGCGGGTAGTCTACGGACATCGTGCCAAGCGGCACAAACCGCTCAGGCCTCACGGCGTACGGCAGAAGACCAGATTCTCGTGGCGACGACGCCCAGCTCCGCTGGGCTAAGTAAGCGGCAGCTATCGCTGCCGCAGTCCAAAGAGTCGCGTGTAATTCGATTCCGAATTGTCTTGTTCAGGCGGCGGATCCTAAAGCGCTGGGCTAAATTCGTCCGACCCCTGCGGGTTCCAGCCATGTATTCGAGACTGGACTTCAATGAGCTCGTTGCGCCGGTCTTTGCGCGTGGGCGCGGCTGGATGTTAGGATTTTTGGGTTTGTGGGTGGCGTCTGCGTCTTGGCGGCGAAGGAATCTGGATGTATCGCGATAAGCGCGTGGTGGTGGTGATGCCGGCCTACAACGCTGCGCGGACGCTGGAGACGACGTACCGCGAGGTGATGGAGCAGGGCGTGGCCGATCACGTGGTGGTGGTGGACGACGCGAGCCACGACGCGACGGCCACGATCGCGCGGACGCTTCCGCATACGACGGTCTACACGCACCCGGAGAACCGCGGCTACGGCGGCAATCAGAAGACGTGCTACCGGTTGGCGCTCGAAGCGGGCGCGGACATCGTGATCATGGTGCACCCGGATTACCAATACACGCCGCTGCTGATTCCCGCGATGGCCTCGATGATTGGCAACGGGTTGTATCACTGCGTGCTGGGTTCGCGGATTCTCGGCGGGCAGGCGATTCGGGGCGGCATGCCCTATTGGAAGTACATCGCTAACCGCGGGCTGACCTTCGCGGAGAATGTGCTGATGGGGGCCAAACTCTCCGAATACCACACGGGGTACCGCGCGTTTTCCCGCGAACTGATCGAGAAGCTGCCGATCGAGCATAACTCCGACGATTTCGTGTTCGACAACCAGATGCTCGCGCAGATTCTGTGGTTCGGCTATGTGATTGCCGAAGTGTCGTGCCCGACGAAGTACTTCCCCGAGGCGTCAAGCATCAATTTTGGGCGCAGCGTCGTGTATGGGTTTGGCTGCCTGCATACGGCGCTGACCCTGCGCCTTGCGCGGATGGGGCTGATGAGCCTGGCGCGCTTTCCCGCGGCGGGACGCCCCGGATGAGCGGACCGGTGGCCGCGCGCCATCCGAACGAGCGGCGCTTCGAGGAGTTTTTCATCCGCGACAGCTACGTGACGCTGAAGAACTATCTCTACAATTATCTGGAGCGAAAACGCGCGATCAATCGGCGGATCGAACAGGCGCCGCGGGGACGGATCCTCGAAGTGGGCAGCGGGCTCTCGCCGATCGTGACGGAGCGGGACGATGTGATCTATTCGGAGTTGTCATTCCGGGCGATGCAAACGCTCAAGCGCGTGCAGCACCGCGGCCGCTATGTTGTCGCGGACGGTACGCGGCTGCCCTTCGGCCCGGAGTCGCTCGACCAGGTCATCTGCTCGGAGGTGCTCGAGCACGTGGAGGACGACCAATCGGCGATCGGCGAACTGGCGCGCGTGTTGCGTCCGGGCGGTCTGGCGCTGATTACGGTGCCGCACAAGAAGTCTTATTTCGCCGCGGACGATCGGTACGTGGGCCACTTCCGGCGCTATGAGATCGCCGAGATGCGCGACAAACTCGCCCGCGCGGGGCTCGAACTTACCGCGGTGCGCAAGGTGCTCGGGCCGCTCGAAAAGGCTACCATGTTGACGATCGTGACGCTGCTCGGGGCCTTCGAGCGGGCGGGCCGGCGCGAGCAGCGGCCGCCGGCGGAGCGCGGCTCGCGGGTGGGCGCGTGGATGCGCGGCGCGCTGCGGCCGATGTTCAAGTACGCGCACCGCGGCTACGCGCTGCTCGCGCGGGCCGACGCGGCGCTGATGCCGCAATCGTGGGCGGCGGTGCTGCTGTTCGAGGGCGTCAAGCCGGGGCCCGGCAAGGCATAGGGAAATTTGCGGCGACTCATGGCGGCTTACTCATTGAAACCATTGGCCGGTTATGTGCCTTTCGCGGGGCCGGTGGTGTGCGTCATTCTCGACGGCGTCGGCCTCGGCAAACGGGACGAGTCGGACGGCGTCTATCTCGCGCACACGCCGGTGCTGGACGCGCTCATGCGCGGGCCGCTGTATCTGCCGATCAAGACGCACGGCACGGCGGTCGGCATGCCCTCGGACGAGGACATGGGCAATTCGGAGGTGGGGCACAACACGCTGGGCGCGGGCCGTATTTTTGCGCAAGGCGCCAAGCGCGTTGCCGACGCGATCGCCTCGGGAGAATTATTTCGGAGCAAGACCTGGCGCCGGGTGATTGAGACGGCGAAGGCCGGCGGCACGGTGCATTTTATTGGCCTGCTCTCCGACGGTAACGTGCATAGCCATATCCGGCACCTGCTGACGATGCTCGACGATTGCGCGAAGAACGGCGTGGCCCGCGTGCGGCTGCATGTGCTCGCGGACGGCCGGGATGTGGACGAAAAGTCGGCGTTGCGGTATCTCGATACGGTCGAGAAGCAGCTCGCGACGATCAACGCCGGCGCCGGCCGCGACTACCGCATCGCCTCGGGTGGCGGGCGCATGATCGTCACGATGGATCGCTACAACGCGGATTGGCGGATCGTCGAGCGCGGCTGGAAGGCGCACGTACTGGGCGAGGCGAGGGGATTTTCTTCAGCCACCGAAGCCATTCAGACGTACTATGGCGAGAATCCTGACGTGACCGACCAGTATCTCGACAGTTACGTGGTTGTTGATAAGGGCAAACCGATCGGCACGATTCAGGACGGCGACGCGGTGATTTCATTTAATTTTCGCGGCGACCGCGCGATCGAGATTTCGCAGGCCTTCGAGCAGGACGAGTTCACGCATTTCGATCGCCAGCGCCGTCCCCGAGTGTTCTTCGCGGGGATGATGGAATACGACGGCGATTTGCACGTTCCCAAGCACTACCTGTTGCCTCACGCCGCGATCCCCGGGACGCTCGGGCAATACCTCTGCGGGTCGGGCGTGACGTCGTTCGCGATTTCCGAA
Organism: Candidatus Hydrogenedentales bacterium; assembly: GCA_038916785.1. Lineage (GTDB taxonomy): Bacteria > Hydrogenedentota > Hydrogenedentia > Hydrogenedentales > VFKU01. The sequence continues at coordinate 51,023 of JBCLBO010000010.1, forward strand.
ACGCAGAAATACGGTCACGTGACGTACTTTTGGAATGGGAACAACTCCGGTTATATCGAGCCGGCCTTGGAGGAATACGCCGAGATTCGATCGGACCTCGTGCCCTGCGACCAGAGGCCCTGGATGAAGGCGGCGGAGATCACCGACGCAGTCATTGCGGCGATTCAAGAGGGCAAGCGCAAATTCATCCGGCTCAATTATCCGAACGGCGACATGGTGGGGCACACGGGCGTGCCTGCCGCGGTGCGCATCGCGGTCAGCGCGGCGGACCTCAGCCTCGGGCGGTTGCTGCGTGCGTTGGAGCGCGCGGGCGGCGTCGCGCTGGTCCTCGCGGACCACGGCAACGCGGACCTGATGTTCACGGAGAGGGACGGCGTGCGTATGCCGCATGTGGCGCACACGCTCAATCCGGTGCCCTGTGTGGTGAAGGACTATTCCGGGGCGAATCGGTGGACGCTTGCGGTGCGGGATCGGATCCAGACGCCGGGGCTGAGTAATATCGCCGCGACCTTGTGCATGCTGCTCGGCTTCGAGCCGCCGGCGGAGTATGACCCGTCGTTGATCGCGTTGGGGGGGGTGATCGGGACTTCAGGCGGGCGGGGACGCCCGCCGCCACTGTGGGTCCCAAAAATGGTAGAGGCCGGCGGGAGCATCCCCCGCGCCGGCCTCGCCCCACGGGTGCCTTGCGCCAAAAAAATTATTGAACCGGGAGGTCGCCTGGCCCCGCTACGCCGCCAGCCGCCGACCTAATGACCCCGCTCTCGTCCGCGAAGAATCCCTTCGAGCCGGTGCCATCCATGACAATCGGGTCGGCGTTGCATGCGAAGATCGGCGCGCCATCCACGCCGCCGGGCACCACGAGGTATAAGAACCCCTGGCGTCGTCCCAAGCCCAGCGGCTCGTCGATGAAGGAGGGCGCCGTGGCGGCCAACTGCGGGAGCGTGCCGTACTGGCCCATTCCGCTCGGAAAGGCAAGGATTGCAGCGGTCTGATACTGCTGCTCGACCGTCGTGATGGTCCGGATGTTGGAAACGGCCGCGCCCTCGTTTGACACCATGCGCGCGCGGACTAGATTTGGAATCGCGACCGCCGCGATGATAACGATGATGGTGATGCAAATCATGAGTTCGATGAGCGTAAACCCTGAATCGCTCCCGTGCATTGGAGCTGTCGGGGCCGCCATCACTTCCGGCTGTAGTCTGCGTCTCGACATCGTTCGATCCCTCAGTAGACCGCATTTGGGCCAGCGTTTTGAGTTTCGGCTGGTGGCCGGGTCTGTCCCGGCCACCAGCCGCTGAGCGTAGTTCAAGTGTGGGTTACGCGAGCTTGCTTACTGGACCGGGTTGCTGGCAACCGTCGCGACCCCACCCAGCTCGAAGCGGATCACGCCGGACTCATCCGCGAAGAAGCCGCGGCCGCCCGAGGCGTCCATCGTGATCGGATTGGCATTGCACGTGAAGGTCGGCGAGCCATCCGTATCAACCGGCGTCGCGGTGAAGTCATAACCTTGCTTCCGGCCCTCACCGAGCACGCTGTCCACGAAGGGCGGCACCGGGGTCTTGAGATCGTCAAGGGTGCCGTAGGCGCCCATGCCGCTTATCATCGGCTTGATGGCGGACGACTGGTACTGCTGTTCGGCCGAGGTGATCGTGCGCATCGCGCCGATCGCCGAGCCTTCATTCGCAACCATGCGCGACCGAAGCAGGTTCGGAATCGCAATGGCGGCGATGATCGCGATAATCGCGATCACAATCATCAATTCAATCAACGTGAAACCACTTTTCTTCTTCATGGCATTTCCTCCTGTTGTTTCCACAACGGTAGTTTTAGTCCCCTGGCCCTACCGGGCCCAGCTTCGTGCTTGCGTGCTTGGGAACCAATGGCAAGGCCGATGCCAAGGGTGGGACTCGCTCGTAAGCTGTTGAATTTACAATAGTTGTCAGTTTTCACTGATTGGGAAACGACTATATATGCCCGTATTTTCGCGCATCCCGCGTCGCGCGGGGCCGATTTTTGTAACTTTTCTGGACTGGGGTAGTTTTACGTGCGGAAATGAAGGGGCGACACAGAAAACAATTGTCAACACAGATTTTTCTTGACAATATACGAATAATCAATTATCGTAAGTCTCATCGTTAGCGAGTCGGTCGAAGTTCGGCCTTATTATTCGTGCTTTCTTCGTGTCGGGGGACTCCGGGGCGTGCCTGTCCCGGGCGGAAGAAAGGAAGGACCGATGAAGGGTCGTGCTGTCGTGCCGGGGCCGGTCAGGGATGAGGCTCCAGCGCCTCGGATTCTCTGGTTACTGCTGTACCTGCTGTTCTTCACGCTGGTGTTCCTGCCTATTTTCGCCGGTTAGCGCGGTTCCTTTTCCGCGCGGTTGACCCGGCTTGGCCGAAGCGTGCTAGGCTGCCCGTTCGTTTGGACGGGGAGTTGCCTCATGCGCGCGTGGGTTGTCAATGAGTACGGGCCGTACACCGAGGCCATGAAGTGGGGCGAGATCGCGCAGCCCAAGGCCGCCGGGCGCGATGCGGTCATCCGGGTGCAGGCCGCCGGCCTGAATTTCCCCGACATCCTCTGCGTCGCCGGCAAGTACCAGGTGCGCCCGCCGCTGCCCTTCGTCGCGGGCACCGAGTGCATGGGCGAAGTCGTCGAGGCGGGGCCGGACTCGCCGTACAAGCCCGGCGACCGCGTGATGACGATGGCGGGGGTCGGCGGCTTCGGCGAATTCTGCATCGCCCCGCACGCGACGACGTACAGAGTCCCCGACGCGATGTCGGACGAAGACGCCGCGGCGTTTCAGATGACTTATCAAACCTCGTACTTCGGCGTGAAAATTCGCGCGGACTTGCAGCCCGGCGAGGTGTTGCTGGTTCACGGCGGCGCGGGCGGCGTGGGGTCAGCGGCGATCCAACTGGGCAAGATGCTCGGGGCGACGGTGATCGCGACGGCGAGCTCGGCGGAGAAGTTAGAAGTCTGCCGGCGCTGCGGCGCGGACCATGTGATCAACTACACGACCGAGGATTTTGTCGAGCGCGTGAAGGAGCTGACCGGCGGCAAGGGTGCGGACGTCGTCTACGATCCGGTCGGCGGCGATGTGTTCGATCAGAGCACGAAGTGCATCAACTGGAACGGCCGCATTTTGATTATCGGTTTCACGAGCGGCCGGATTCCCGAAATTAAGGTCAATCGGATTTTGCTGAAGAACATTTCGATCGTGGGCCTGCACTGGGGCCAATACCGCGCGCACCAGCCGGAACTGATGCAGCAGGTGCAGGAAACGCTGTACGAGGCGTATGCGAAGCGACTGATCAAGCCGGTGATCTGGAAGGCGTGCCCGATGGGGCAACTCCCCGACGCGATGGGGGCAATGGAACGGCGGGAATGCTACGGCAAAGTTGTCTTGAAACCCTAAACGGTAGGGCGGGTCTCGACCCGCCGCAGTAGTACAAGGAGCGCGACAATGGGCAAGATGGTGAAGTTCAAGAGCAACGGCCACACCTGCGACGGGTACTACGCTGCGCCGGCCTCGGGCAAAGGGACGGGCGTCGTCGTGTTGCAGGAGTGGTGGGGGCTGGTCGATCACATCAAGGAGGTGTGCGACCGTTTTGCGAAGGAGGGATTCTGCGCGATTGCGCCCGACCTGTATCACGGAGAGATCGGCAAGGGTCCCGACCAGGCGGGCAAACTGATGATGGCGCTGAACATCGCGCAGACGGAGAAGGACCTGCGCGGCGCGGTGGAGTTTGTGCTGGCGCAGCCGGAGTGCAGCTCGAAGACGGTAGGCACCGTCGGCTTCTGCATGGGCGGGCAGCTCTCGCTGTTCGCGGCCTGCGCGAACCCGGCGAAGGTGGGGGCGTGCGTGATTTATTACGGTGTGCATCCGAACGTGAAGCCGGACCTCAACGCGCTCAAGGCGCCGGTGCTCGGGTTCTTCGCCGAGAAGGACGGCTTCGTGACGCCGGCGGTCGCCAATGAACTCGAAGGCAAGATCAAGTCAGCGGGGAAGAAGGTCGAATTCACGATCTATAAGGGCGTGGACCACGCCTTCTTCAACGACACGCGCACGGAGGTCTACGACGCGAAGGCGGCCGGCGATACGTGGCGTCGGATGCTGGCGTTTTACCGCATGAACGTCGAATGAGAATCGCGCCCACAGATTACACAGATGGGCACAGATTGAACTGAGATCATTGTCGGTGTGAATCTGTGTAATCTGTGGGCGATCTATTGAGGTCTTATGAGCGAGATTGTCGTCCGCCCGATCGAATTGCGCGATCTTGACGCCGCGAATCGGGTGTGCAATCTCGCCTTCGGCACCTTCCTTGGCGTGCCCGATCCGGCGCGTTTCTTCGGCGACATGGATTTTTTCCGCTCCCGCGTGGGCGCGCCGAACACGGCGGGCTTCGTCGCGGAGCGCGATGGCGAGTTGATCGGATCGAACCTGCTGGTGCGCTGGGGCAGCGTGGCGTTCTTCGGACCGCTGTCGGTCCGGCCGGATTTGTGGGATGCGGGCATCGGCAGGAAATTGCTCGCGCCGACGATGGACACCTTCACACGCTGGGGCGTCACGCACACGGGATTGTTTACCTTCCCCCAGAGTGCCAAGCACGTCGGGCTGTATTACAAGCATGGGTTCCACCCGCGCTTTCTGACGGCGGTGATGGGCAAGCGGGTCGCGACGGACGCGAAGGCCGGCGGCTGGACTACGTGGTCGGAGCTGCCCGAATCGCAGCGCGCGGCGGTGATCGAAAGCGCGCGCAGACTCACCGGCGCGCTGTATCCGGGCCTCGACGTCTCCGACGAGTTCGGTGTGGTCGAATCGCGCAAACTCGGCGACACCGTGCTGCTCGACGCGCCGGAAAAACTCGAAGGCATGGCTGTCTGCCACGTTGGGCCCGGCACCGAGGCCGGCAACGGCGTGTGCTACGTGAAATTCGCCGCGGCAGCTTCCGGGCCGGGCGCGCCGGATCGATTTCAGCGCCTGCTCGATGCGATCGAGGCTTACGCCGCGATGCGCGGCGTGCCGTTCATCCAGGCGGGCGTGAACACGGAGCGTGAAGAGGCCTACAAGGCAATGCTCGATCGCGGATTCCGGACGCGCATGCAGGGCGTCATCATGCACACCGGCAACCAGCGCGGCTACAATTCGCCGGATGCGTTTGTGCTGGACGACTGGCGGTGAATTGGCGGGATCATCCCGAAGTGCTGCGCCAATTTCTCGCCGAACGAGTATGATGTATGCGGAGATAGAGTGATGGCCGTCCGTCCGATCAATTTGCCCCTCTCGCAGGTCGCGGAACTGTGCAAAGAGTACGGTGTGAAGAAACTTTTCGTGTTTGGTTCCTTCCTTCGTGAAGACTTCGGCCTCGACAGCGATGTGGACTTTCTGGTCGAATTCGGGACCGGCGACTTTGGGCCGTGGCTGTCGAAGCTGACTGAATTCCAAGATGCGCTCGCCCGTTTGCTTGGCCGCCAGATCGATGTGGTGCCGAAGGAAAACTTGAAGTGGGCAATTCGCGACCGAGTGCTTCAATCCGCGCAGGTGGTGTATGCCACAGAGGAGTGACGACCTCTATCTCGTCGATATCGTTGAAGCGGGTCATGCCGTCAAAGGATTCCTACTGGGTACGGACCCGGCGCGATTCCGGGCCGATGAGACCCTGAGGAGTGCGGTGCTGTGGAAACTCTACGTCGTCGCGGAAGCCGCGTCGCGTATATCCATTGAGGTTCGAAACGTTGGCGATGCGGAAATGTGGGGCCAAGTCCGCGCCTTCCGTAATCGCATGGCGCACGGCTATTTCACGCTCGACCCGGAGCAAATTTGGCGAATCGCTACGGAATCGCTTCCGGTGCTAGCGAGCCATGCCGAGCAATTGCTGGCGCATCATTTTTCGGAAACCTACCGGCGGTTGATGGAAATGCTCGGGCGAACCCCCTGATGCTCGCCTATTCTCCCAAGAGGTACTGCTGCGAGAAGAGGGCGGTGGCGTAGAACGCGTAGTCCGCGTTTGGCTTTTTCAGGAAGCCGTGGCCTTCGTCGTTGAAGAGCAGATACCAGACGGGGGTGCCGGTGTTTTTTAGCGCGGCGACGATCTGGTCGGACTCGGACTTCGGCACGCGGGGGTCGTTCACGCCATGCTGGACCATCATCGGTTTGCGGATTTGGTCGACGTGCGCCATCGGCGCGGTGCGCTCCATCCATGCGCGGGTCTCGGGGTCGCGCTCGTCGCCATATTCCGCGCGGCGCAGGTCGCGGCGGTAACCCTGCGTGTTTTCGAGGAGCGAGCGGAGATTCGAGATACCAAAGAGATTGACCGAGCAGGCAATTTTGTCGGAGTAGCGCGTGGCCGTGGCGAGCGTCATATGGCCGCCGTAGCTGCCACCGTAGATCATGATGCGCTTGGGATCGAGGCCGGGCTGTTCGCCGATCCAGTCGAGTAGCGCGCCGATGTCTTCGTAGGTGCCTTCGCGTTTCGTGCCGTTGTCGAGGCCGACGAAAGTTTTTCCGTAGCCGGCAGAGCCGCGCACGTTCGGGTAGATGAGCGCGATGCCCAGTTCGTTCAGAAAATAATTCCATCGGCCCTGGAAGCCTGGACGGGACTGGCCCTCCGGCCCGCCGTGAATGATGACGACGACCGGGCGCAGGCCGGTGAACTTCGCTGGTGGACGGTTCATGAAGCCGGTGATCTCGCGCCCGTCGAAGGATTTCCAGGCGATGGGTTCTGCATCGGGCCAACCGTCAGTTGAAAGGCCGGTTTCGCCGTAGGACCAGCATTCGATGCTGCCGGATGAGACCGTCTTCACCCAAACGGAGCCCGGGTTGCGCACACCGCTCATCGTGAAGGCCAGATGGTCGGAGTCGTTGTGCCACTGTAGGCCGAATGTGAGGCCGAGCACTCCGCCGCTGGGGCCGGAGTCGTATCGGCCGGAGGACGCGTCGGCAATTACGAAGCGGCCGGATCCGTTCTCGTTGACAACGAAGGCGATGTGCTTTCCGTCGGGTGAGAGGTCGAATTCCTCGACGTCCCAGGGGATTTTCGCCGAGAACGATTCGGAGGAAAAATCATCGAAGCGATAAGAACGGAGTTGTTTGAACTCCGAGCCTTCGTCTGACGTGCAATAGAACCAGCGGCCCTTGGGTTCGAACTCTCCGCCGCGGTAGGAGATCTCGGCCTTGTCGTCACGCGGGAGCAGCTTCTTCATTTCGCCCGACGGGACGTCGAGCAACCACACGCGGCTGTTGGTGACGGAGATGTATTCGTTGAGCAGCAGTTGCTTGCCATCGGGCGACCAATCCGTCGCACCCCAGCCGCCGCCGCGCATAGTCGTGATCTTGCGCGCAGTCTCCGGCTTGAGCGGATCCACAGTCCAGAATTCGGTGAAGGCGCCGTTCGCGTCGGAGTCCACACGCTCATACGCGAGCAACCCCTTCGCTTTCGAGCGCGGCCCGAGGGAGTGGCGACTCTTGCCGTCCGTCAGCAGCACGCGCTCGCCGGTCTTGGGATCGAAGCGGTAAATCTGGAAAAATTCGTTGCCGCCAGTGTCCATGCGAATCGTGAACGAGCTGTCGTCTACGAACTCGCCCACGCCGAGCACGGGTTCGCCGAAGAACGTGAGCTGTTCGCGCATGCCGCCCGGCTGCGTGACGCGGTGCACCTGGTTCGTGTCGCCGAAGCGCGTGGTGATGAGCATTTCGAGACGATCGGGGTGCCACTGCGCGAAGGTCGAAGCGCGGTAGTTCCCGTAGCGGTCGATTTTTTCGACCAGCTCGCGCGGCACAGGCGGGATGCCGTCGGTGGTGATGTTCGCGGCCGGGGCCAGCGCCTCCTGCGCGAAGGCGGGCAGAGCAGCGAGCAGGAAACACGTGGCGATTATTTTCATGGCGCGGGCCTCCGACTGGTGCGTGCATGCTACCAGACGGCAACGCGCGCTGATGCGCAAAATGGCTGCGATTCCTGACCACCAGCCGATGCCCTCTATAGATACGTATGGTTTGTTGCACTGGGCGTTGGGAATTATGGGAATCATGTGAGATATGGGAATGACGTGGTCTCGGCAGCGCGAGTGCGAAACTAAGGTCCAAGCGGCGAGACGCCGCTTCCACTTTGCGGGGTGCGAAACAAGGTTCTTGACGGAATTTCGCAGAATGGTTCTGGAGTAGCAAGTGATTCCTGAAGTGGAAGCGGTGGTCTGAGGCTGATGAAGGACCAGGTGAATGCGGCGCTCAGAACCGATTGACTTCCGCCCGTTGCCATTCCGGCCTCCGGCGCCGCGAAACGTCTCCCGCGAATTCACGGATCGCCGGGCTGTTTATACAATGGGTCGTTTTCTCGGTACGAAGCGGCCGGTACCCTGCATGTAGGTCCGATACGCGTCGCCAAAGCGCGCCAGCAGTTTCGCCTCTTCCGTTCGCGTGCGGGCGACGAGCAGGGCCAAGACCACCGCGCCGATCACGAACATAAACCAGTTCGCCGCCATCAGAGAGATCGCCAGGACCAGCAACGCCGCGCAGTCGTAGAAAGGGTGCCGGACCCAGCGATAGGGGCCGTGTGTGACCAGCGTGTGCGCTTGGCGCGTGACGACGGTATCCGTCAGGTTCGTTCCAAGGCTACGGAGCGTCCAGGTGAGCAGCCCAACGGCAATGGCGCCCACCCCCGCCCCCGTCCACCGCAGCCACACTGGGAGGGGCACCGACGACCAAGCCATCCAGGCCGGATTGACCATGTAGGCGATGAACCCCAGCCAAAGCAGGAGACCGAGGGGGCGCAGCGTCGCCAGGATGAACAAGCCTTCTTGGCGTCGATCGAGCTTCTCGCCCGAGGCCTGGGACTTGAGGCGGTGGTACAGACCGATGGGTATGAACAGCAGAAAGCCGACGAGGAGGACGGCGCGAAAGGTGGCATCCTGGTTCATCGCTGATCGAGCTCCCGTATTGCGACCGAATGCTGGCAGATTGCGGGCAAGAAAGGCCAAAGGAAGGAAAAGCAGTCATAAGTGCCCCGTTATCCATCAGAATGCGAGGCCCTGCCGCCTTCGCGAGGCCAGAGAATCCAGGTCGCGGCGCATCCGGCGTAATGGGTTTGCGTGCGAATTTTTGTCCGCATGAGGCGGACGGCCAACGGCGGGAGGCCGGCGGTGAGCACGGCGGCGCCCGCCTTCTCGTTGCTCAGTTCCCCGGATCGCGCGATTCATACCTGCGCTCGACCTGCGAGCGCCTGTCTACCGCCACGCCGGGCGTGCGCCCGACCCCGCGAACGCTATATTGGAATACGGGCGCGCGGGACGCTCACTTCGATACAGGTATAATCGGGATTTCGAAGGGGAATCATCCGGCATGGATTCGACGCGTGACATTCTCAAGAAGTACTGGGGCTACGATTCGTTCCGGCCGTTGCAGCCGGAGGCGATCGCGTGCGTGCTGGAGCGGCGGGACTCGGTGGTGGTGCTGCCGACGGGCGGCGGGAAGTCGGTGTGCTACCAGTTGCCCGCGCTGGCGATGGACGGCATGGCGATCGTGGTGTCACCGCTGATCTCGCTGATGAAGGACCAGGTGGACGCGCTGCGGGCGAACGGCGTCGCGGCGGCGAGCATCCACAGCATGCTCACGCCCGAGGAGCGGCGCGCGGCCTCGCAGGGGCTCGCGGGGAGCGCGATCACGCTGTTGTACGTTTCGCCGGAGCGGCTGGCGATGCCGGACTTCATCGAGTACTTGCAGCGCTTCAAGATTTCCTTTGTTGCGATCGACGAGGCGCATTGCATCAGCCACTGGGGCCACGACTTCCGGCCGGAGTACCGCGCGTTGCGCGCGCTGAAGACGCATTTCCCGGGAATCGCGATTCACGCGTTTACTGCGACGGCGACGGAGCAGGTGCGCGCGGACATATCTGAACAGCTCGGCCTCGCTTCGCCCGAGGAGATCGTCGGCGATTTCGATCGGCCGAATCTCGTGTTTCGCGTCGAGCGGCGCGCGGACGAGTTCGCGCAGTTGCGCAGCGTGATCGATCGGCATCCGGGCGACTCCGGAATTGTGTACTGCATTTCGCGCCGGAAGGTGGACGACATCGCGGAGCAACTCCAAAAGATAGGACTGAAGGCAGCGGCATATCACGCTGGGATGACGGACGAGGCGCGAAGGTGGAACCAGGACGCCTTCATCCGCGAGGATGTCGATATTGTCGTGGCGACGGTCGCTTTCGGCATGGGCATCGACAAGTCGAACGTGCGCTACGTCGTGCATCTGGGCATGCCGAAATCGCTGGAGCACTATCAGCAGGAATGCGGCCGTGCGGGGCGCGACGGGCTCGAGGCGGAGTGCTGCCTCTTTCACTCCGGCTCGGACTTTATGATTTGGAAGAAGATGCTGGGCGGCGAGACCGAAGAAGGCGGCCGGGTCGCGCTCAAGAAGTTGAACGACATGATGAACTATTGCGCGGGCGCGCGGTGCCGCCACCGCAGCCTCAAGGAGTATTTCGGCCAAACCTACGCGCAGGAGAATTGCGGCGCATGCGACATGTGCCTGGGCGAGGCGGATGTGATGCCGGGCGCGTTGGAGATTGCGCAGAAGATCCTATCGTGCGTGGTTCGGCTGGGCGAGATGGCCGGGCCGAGCTACACGGCGCTCGTGCTCGTCGGATCGCGCGAGAAGCGCGTGCTCGACAAGGGGCACGACCAGTTGAGCACTTGGGGAATTCTCTCCGGGCATCCGGTCACTCAGATTCGCGACTGGATCGAGCAACTCGCCGGACAGGGTTACCTTCAGAAGATTGGCGAGTTCAATGTATTGCAGGTGACGGTGTCCGGCCGGGATCTGCTGAAGGGACTGGAGACCCCGCGTCTGCTCCAGGCGCAGGCGGCGGCCGGCGTGCGCAAAAAGTCCGCTGGCGAGAGCCAGTCCTGGGAAGGCGTCGATCAGGGGCTCTTCGAGCGCCTGCGGACCCTGCGCAAATCGATCGCGGACGGGCGCGGCGTGCCGGCCTTTGTGATTTTCGGGGACGCGTCGCTGCGCGACATGGCGCGGAGGCGTCCGACGAGTCTCGATGGCTTCCTGCTGGTGCATGGCGTCGGGCGGAAAAAGTGCGACGATCTCGGCGACGCCTTTGTCTCCGAGATCCGGCGGTACTGCGAGGAGGGCGGCGTGTCGACGGACGTCGCCGTGACCTTCGCACCGGCGCCGCGCGCCGCGGCGCCCCGCGTGAAATCCACGAACAAGACCGCGCGCGATGCGTTTCAATTGTTCGAAATGGGCCAGTCGATTGCCGAGGCGGCGGAACACCTCGGGCGCGCGGAGTCGACCGTGTATCAGTATCTGGAGGAGTACGTCCGCGATCGCGAGCTGACCGACCCGCAGCCGTGGGTGGATTCCGAGTTGTTCGCGCGCGTGCGGGATGCGGTGAAGGCGGTAGGGCAGGGCGCGTTGAAGCCGATTTTCCTGCACCTGAACGAGGAAGTGCCGTACAACCAGATTCGGATTGCCGTGGCCTGCCTGCGCAATGGGGAATCGGCCTGAAACCTTTTATGCTAAAGGCCTGTAACAAATCCCAACGATCGTAGCATGGGCGGCTCGCCCATGCGGGTTCATGGCAGCCGGAGTCGGGTATTGTGAGAACCTTTAACTAGCCGGTGATCAATCTGAGTCACTTGTGTGTTCTCCACTCCGGAACTTTCACTTTTGTCATTCTGAGCGGTAGCGAAGAATCTCCCCGCCGGTCCGCCGAAAGACATACCCTGATCTGTCCGCAACGGGCCCAGCGCGATCTATTTCTGCACCGTGAAGTGATCCATGTGTACCACCGGCTATTCTGACGTTGAGTCTCAGTGTCGTGGCTTCCGGTTAACAGACGGGGAGATTCTTCGCTACCGCTCAGAATGACAAAAAAATGGGATTGTCGGTGGAAGAGATTGCTTCGCCGCTGTGCTCCTTGTAGGTTTGTTTTGCGTTTCCCTTATGCTGACGAGTGTGAAGAATCGGGGCCGGCGGGGGGAGAGGTTCCTCGCAACGACGAAGAAGGGCTGCGACGCGAATTCACTACTGTCCCAACGTTGGAATCATTGTCGTGTGAAAGTGGTTGATCGTGCTTGACTTACAATGGGAAATTGTCGTGATCGACTTGAAATCGAAAACGCTGCGTTGCGGCCTATCCGTGATTTCACGGATGGGAGCGCCAGGTAGAACGCCGTCAGGACCCAAATTTGGATAGCCATGTGCATCTACGTGCTCGTCGCCATCGACCACCGCCTCTACAGCATTCTACAGATTTTGAGCGTCATCCTTGTTCGAGAAAACGCCCATTTTACACGTCGTTTCACAACCCCCGCCCGACAAAGTCGCGCCCGATCCTTCAAACCAGTTGATTCTATTCGATTAACGTTGGGACAGTAGTGACGCGAATTCATTCTTCATCGGCTGGAAGCAGATGCCACCGAACGGCACTCCATCTTCTTCGGCCGGAGTCCGACGCCACCGGAGAGCGGCGTGTCTTGTTCGGCGTGTGGTAGGCTTTCTGGGTTTGGAGGAGAGGTTTTGGAATGACGAAGACACATTCAATAGCGGTGCTCGAAGGTGACGGGATCGGGCCGGAAATCATGGCCGAGGCGCTGGCCGTCTTGCGCGTGATCGGCGAGCAGGCGGGGGTGAAGTTTGCGCTGCACCCGGCGCCGTTTGGCGGGCGGGCGTATTTCGAGACGGGCAGCGCGTTTCCGGACGAGACGAAGGCGGTCTGCGATAGGTGCGACGCGATCCTCAAGGGGCCGATCGGGTTGAGCTTCGAGGAATCGAAGAAGATTCCCGTGGACGAGCAGCCCGAGCGCGGGGCGCTGTTGCCGTTGCGCCGGCGGTACGACACCTACGCGAATTTCCGGCCGGTGTATCTGCCGCCGGAGTTGGCGCATTTCTCGCCGCTCAAGCCGCGCGTGGTCGGTGGTGGGATCGACCTGATGATGATCCGCGAGTTGGTCGGGGGGCTGTACTTCGGCGAGAAGGAGACGGGGAAAAAGGCGGACGGCACGCGCTACGTGCGCGAGTCGCTGGACTACGACGAGCACCAGATCGCGCGCATCCTGCATGTGGCGTTCAAGGAATCGATGCGGCGCAAGCGCGTGCTGCACAACGTGCACAAGAGCAACGTGCTCAAGTCGAGCGTGCTGTGGTGTGAGGTGCTCGACGAAGTGGCGCGGGACTATCCGGAGGTGCAGGTGAAGCAGATCATCGTGGACGCGGCGGCGACCGCGCTCGTGCTCAATCCGCGGCAGTTCGACGTGATGGTGATGGAGAACATGTTCGGCGATATCCTGAGCGATCTCGGCGGCGGGCTGCTCGGATCGCTCGGGCTGATGCCTTCGGCGTGCATGGGCGACACGAAGTCGTATTACGAACCCTCGCACGGCAGCGCGCCGGACATCGCGGGCAAGGGCATCGCGAATCCGTATTCGATGATCGGGTCGGTCGCGCTGATGCTGGAGAAGAGTTTCGGCATGGAGAAGGAGGCGCGCCGCGTGATGGACGCGATGGGCGCGGTCTTCGGCCAGGGCTTTACCACCGCCGATCTCTGCGATCCCGAGGGTAGGCTGCGGCCCGTCTCGACGCGCGAATTCGGAGAAAAGGTGGTCCGGCAATTGACGGGTTGAGACGCATTTGGCGGGCGAGGAGGGCCCGGTTGAATCGCTTCATCGCTGAGGACGCCGCCAAGGGCAGAGGTCTTTTTTAGACGGGAGCGACAGGATTGAACAGGTCTTGAAACGCATTCTCACTAGAGCGTTTTAAGTTAAGTCGTGGCCGCTTGGGCCGCCATTTCCGCTCCCGGAGCTGTGCGGTCCTTGGAGACGGTGACGAAGCGGGTGCCCTCCGGGTTGAAGGTGGCCCCGGTGACCTGCTCGCTGTGGCCCTTCATCGTGGCCAGTGGCGCGCCGGTGGCGGCGTCCCAGAGGCGTGCGGTGCCGTCGGCGGCGGACGAGACGATGTGGCGCCCGCCGCGAGCGAAGACGGCGCCCGTGACGAAGACCGTGTGGCCGCTCATCGTGTGAAGGAGCGCGCCGGACTGCGCGTCAAAGAGCCGTGCGGTCCGATCGAGTGAAGCGGTCAGGACTTTCGTGCCCGAAGGGTCGAAGCAGGCCATCGTGATGGAGCCCTTGTGTCCGGCGAGCGTGGCGAGGCTCTGTCCCGTCGCCGCGGCCCAGCGCCTGCTCGGGCGACAGGTAGTCCGGCGTGCCCATCACTGACCCGATCTCCGTCTTCGAGTCCGGCCGATCGAGCGGCGTGCTGACGCGCACCGGCGAGGACGAGAGGGTCGCGCGCTCTGCGTTCTTTATGGTCACAATGCTCTTGATCTTTCTAGCTGCGTCTCGAAGTTTTCTTCGGTCGTCACCGGATCGCGGAAGGCCGTCCAGTCCGCCGCGCGCCACAGCCGCGCCGTCCCCTTGCTCGTCGTGGTCACGATCGTCCGCCCGTCTGGACTCCACGTCGCGTAGTACAAGTCCTCGCCTGCTTCCAGCCGCAGCTCGGCCAGCAACTGCCCTTGCAGGTTCCACACCCGCGTCACGTTGTCCAGGCACGTCGTGAGGATTCGCGCGCCGTCCGGGCTGAATTGCGCGCCCATGACGCCGCCCGCGTGGCCGCTCATCGTGGCCAGGAGTTCGCCCGTATCCACACGCCACAGCCGCGCCGTGTTGTCTGCCGACGCCGTCACTACCGTGCGTGAATCCGCCGAGAACTCCGCGGACCGCAGGATATACGTGTGCCCCTCGAGCGACCTTAGAAACTTCCCCGTGCGGCCGTCCCAGAGCCGTGCCGTCCGATCCGCCGACGTCGTCACAATGCGCGATCCATCCGGGCTGAAATTCGTGTGGATGACCGGCCCTTCGTGGCCCTGCAGTTCCGCCACCACCGCCCCAGTCTCCGCGCTGAACAGGGTCACGAATCCCTCTAGGTGGGGAGTGATTAGCAGGAAGTGTCCATCCGGACTGAAGGTGTTTCGATAACTCCACCCGCTCTGATTTTTCGCCTTGCACAGTACCCGGCCCGAGGGAAGCTCGAATACGCTCACCTCGCCCGGGGCCGTCGTCAGCGCCACGCGCCGGCTGTCCGCCGAGAAACACTGCTTATCGAGCACACCCGCGCTAGTCCGCACCCCGGGTCCGCGCGCCCCGCCGGCGAAATTCTCCGGAAGATTGGACTCGACCTCGAGGATGCGCTCGCCCGTCCGAAGGTCCCACACGCGCCACATGCGGTCGTACGCGATAGTAGCAAGGTACTTATCGTCCGGACTCACGCTCATGCCGACGATTTCGGCTTTGTGCGCGGAGAGTTCTCGAATCACCTGGAGTGATCGCGTGTCCGTGATTTGCACCGTCCCATCAAACGACGCCGTGACCAATTGTCCACCGTCCGACGTAAACGCGGCGAGAAAGACCACGTCGGCGTGGTGCCTCACCACGTCTTCGGATTGCGCCGCGCTTCGCGACGGCGCGAACACGCGAATGCTGCCATCCTCTTCAGGCACTGCGATCAGCGCGCCGTCCGCACTGAAGGCGCCAGGTTTGTCCCCTCTCAGTGGGCCGCACGGCGTGACCAGCGTAAAAATCGTATCAAAAAAGAGGTGAACGTCGTCGATTCTCCGGTAGAGAATGGATGTGCCATCCGCCGACCAAAGATTCGGATGTAGCATAGGGGAGCGCCGACTGCCATAGGAGTAAATTTCCACGCCGGTATCAGTGTCCCAGATCATGGTGGCGCTCAGCGAGGCGGACCAGCTTATCACGCTGCGCCCGTTGGGGCTGATCCTGCCCGAAATAAAGCCTTCCGTCGCGGGGCCACGGACCGTGCGAATCACCTCTCCCGTCGCATAGTCCCATACCACCACCCGATTGCCCGGCTCCGTGGTCATCACGTGCGTGGAGTCGGGCAGGAAGTAAGCGTCCGCCGCGATGGAAAAGTCCCCGTCCATCGTCCGGACGCCGAGAGATTTCCCGGACGCGACCTCCCAAATGCGGTACGTCTGATCCAGGCCCACCGTGCATAACCGCGTGCCGTCCGGGCTAAACGCGACCGGCGCGCTCTGGTCCGTGTGACCCGAGAAGGTCTGCACGCGACTTCCGGCATTGAAATCCCACGCCACGATTTCGGTTTGTTCGGTGGTAAACGCGATCACGCGGCCGTCGGGGCTCACGGCCAGCGAAGCGAACAGTCCTGGCATATACTTCTGTCGCCACAATTCAGAGCCCGAAGTCAGGTCCCAAACGCGCATCGTGCCGTCCGAGGACGCCGACGCCAGCCGTTTTCCGTCGGGATGAAAAGCCACCGGCCCCACCGTGGCCGTATGGCCCGTCAACGTCGTCACGAGCCGGCTCGTTGCGCCGCGCCACAAGTCCGCCGTCGTCTTGCCGGGCTGCGGCGCGGGCAGCCCTTTCTCCTGCTGGCTGGCCGCGGGCCACGCCAAATTCACCAAATGGCCCCATTCCCAATTCCGGTACGCCGCAGGCGTCGCCACCAAGAGGCTCTTTGCCCCGGCCACGTTCTGCTGCGCGAGAAAACTCGCCGCCAGCCGCGTATCGGCCACGTACTGCCCGCGCTCGGCCTCTTCGCGCAGCGTGTCCGCCTCCGCCTTCGCGGTCAACGCCTCGGTCTTTGCACGCTCCGCGCTCGACCGTAGCCCGGTCTCCGTCTCCGCGCGCCGATACTGCGCGAGCGCGAACGCGCCGACCACAGTAGTTACGGTCACGCCGATCGCCGTCGTCACGATGAACTGACGTCGGCGCCGCCGCGCCCGCTCCACCTGCTGTTCGAGCTTACGCCGCGTCTGGCGCTCCGCACGCCGCGCCGGAAGACCGCGCAGCTTCTCCGCAAGTTCGTCGGCGCTCTTGAGTCGCCGCGCCGGCTCGCCATCGATGCACAGCGCGATGTCCTCGCGCAACAACTCGTCGGAAATGACCCGCTCCCAGCCCGAGCCCACCGCATGCGTCAGGTCGCCAATCACCATCTGGTACAGCACCACGCCCAGCGAATAGATGTCGCTCAGCGTCGTTGCGGATTTCCCCTCGACCAACTCCGGCGCCATATACATCCGTGTGCCCGCACCCGAATCGGACGAACTCGATCCCGACAGAGTCAGCGTCAGGCCTGCCGCCGTGATGCCCTGTGCGGCCAGCGCGCCGGGGTCTGTGATCAGGCC
>JBCLBO010000011.1:0-62585 GCA_038916785.1 Candidatus Hydrogenedentales bacterium
TCGACGCCGTGCTCTTTGCGACGCCGGACCACTGGCACGCGATCATGACCATCATGGCCTGCCAGGCCGGCAAGGACGTCTACGTCGAAAAGCCGATCTCGACGACGGTGCAGGAAGGCCGGCGAATGGTCGAGGCCGCGCGGCGCTATGGGCGCGTGGTGCAGGTCGGCACGCAGCAGCGCTCGATGCCCGTTTTCCACGAGGCGATGAAAATCATCAAGAGCGGCGCGCTCGGCCCGATTACGGCGGCGACCGCGTGGATCGGCACGAACTATATTGCCGAAGCGATGACCGCGGAGCCGGTGCCCGAGGGGCTTGATTGGGACCTCTGGCTCGGGCCCGCGCCCGAGGCGCCGTACTCGCCGGAGCGTTTCGGCGCGTTCCACGGGTGGCACGACTACGCGCGCGGCGGCGAGCTGACGAATTGGGGCGTGCACCTGATTGACATCCTGCACTGGGGTATCGGGCAAGACGCGCCGCTGAGCGTGCAGGCGGCTGGCGGAAACTACATTTCGGGTGGCGGGGCGGACAACTACGAAGTGGTGGACGCCGTATTCGAGTACCAAGGCTGCACGCTGACCTGGGAGCAGCGTCACACAAACCAGCACGCGGGGCTCGGCTACGGCATGAAGTTCCAGGGTCCGAAGGGACACCTTGCTTGCGATCGCGGCCAACTTATTGTCGAACCCGAAAGCCTCGGCATCGGCAAGGTGATGTTTCCGCCGGAGGAGACTTGGGCGAACAAGGACCATCACCAGGATTTTTTCGATTGCGTGCGCACGCGGCGGCGACCAGCGGCCGACATCGAGCAGGGCCACCGCTCGACCACGCCGGTATTGCTCGCGGGCATCGCGCTGAAACTGGACCGCGCGCTGCACTGGGACCGCGAGAATGAGTGCTTCCTAAACGACGAGCAGGCCAATCGCCACCTCAGGCGCGCCTACCGCGCGCCGTGGCATCTCTAGGAGGAGCGCGATGATGACGAAGCCTGTCTTCGCTCTCCTCATGGTGCTCGCGGCCTGCGCTTCCGGAGCCGAGCGCTACGAACGCGCCGACTTGCTCCGCATGATGCGCAGCGCCGACGGGATGGAGCGTGCGCTTGCCAGGCAATTGCTCCCGCGCGAGAGCGTCGAGCGCGTGGGCGAGATCGTCGCCGCGCTCGGAGACCCGAGCGAGCCGGTGTGGCGGACCGCCTCCAATATCCTGAGCGACATCGCCAACGAGGTGTCCGCGCCGGGGCGCGAGCCGGAGCGGAAATTTGTGGCCGAGGCGCTGCTGGCGCGGTTGTCGCAGAGGCCGGGGCGCGATGAGGCGGCGCGGATTCTGAACATCGTGCATCTTGGTTTGCCCGAAGGCGCGAATGTGGGCGCCATCGCGGCGTATCTCGACGATCCCTCTTTGCGCATGAACGCGCGCGACGCCCTGCAACTGGCGGGGACTTCCGAAGCGAGCGCCGCGCTTCGGGATGCTTTGGCGAGGGCCGAGGGCACGTTTGCACTGGCGCTGATCGATTCCCTGGGTGGTTTGCGCGACCCCGCGGCATGCCCGGCGCTCGAGGACCGGCTCGACGATCACGATCCCCGCGTGCGTGCGGCGGCCGCGCGGGCGCTCGCTTGGACCGGGGATGCGCGCCGGGTGGAGGCCTACCGCCGGTTGCTGAGCAAGGCGCCGTCCGAGACCTACGCCGAATCGGGTGACGCGTATCTACTGTTGGCTGACGCCGTCATGGCCAAGGGCGGGCAGTTCGATGCCGCAATGGATATGTATGCGTGGGCGGCGAGGGAGTGCAAAGGCCCCGCGCTGCGCGGAGCGGCAATCGCGTCGATGGGCCGCTACGGCGACGGCCGCGTGGTGTCCGTGATTCTCGACGCTGCGCGGAGGGCCAAAAAGGGGACTCTGGATCACGCCGCGCTCGATGCGCTCGCGGTGTTGCAGGGTCACACAGGCAGCCAGGCGATATTCGAACGCCATGCGGAACTCCTCGACCGGTTTGGTCCATCCGTGTACGCGGTCTACGGCCGGCGCGGCGACGAGATGTTTCTTCCGCACCTGCTCGATGCGTTGTCCAGCCGCGACGCATACACGCGCCGCGTCGCGATGCTCGCACTGCTCGACTCGAACCGCGCGGCGGGGATCGAGGCCGTGGCGAAGCAGGCCGGGGACCTCGAAGGCGAGGCGCGCGATCTCCTAGTCGATCGGCTCGCGATGAAGGCGATCGAATGCCGCGAGAACGGCAACGCCGCCGGTGCCGGGGCGGCCTACGCCGGGCTCTATCGGCTCGCGTCCACCGAAAAAGATCGCCAGTTCGCGCTCGCCGGGATGATGCAGTTTCCAACGGAGGAAGCGTTCGCGCTCGTCAAGGACATGATCGGCGAGGACCAGTTGGCAGAGTTGTCCGTGCCGTTTCTCGCGGGAATCGCCCGCGCGCTGTACGCCGCGAACCGCCCGGAGGACGCCGGGCGCGTGATCGATGCGATCACGCCGCGCATCGCGACGCCCGCCGACTTGCAGGCCTTCCTCGGCGCGGTCTCGGGGGGTGGGCCGGACCTCGCGCGAAAGCTGGGCTTCGTCACGCAGTGGCACGTGATCGGCCCCTTCCCATGGTCGGCCGCCGACGGGTTTTCGCAAAACCACATCGGAGCCCCGGCAGTCGACGTGGCCGCGTCCATAACCGCCGCGGACGGCAAGGCGCGGACTTGGAGACCCGCGCAAGGCGGTGGCCCCAGCGCCATCGTCGATCTGGCGGGCCTGTTTGGCATGGTGACGAACTCGGTGGCGTATGCCTTTGCGGAGATTGACGTGCCGGCGTCGTCGGACGCGGCGTTGCGTATGGGAAGCGATGACGGCATCAAGGTGTGGGTGAATGGCGAAGTCGTCCACGAGCACAACGTCGATCGCGGCCTCGCGGCGGATCAGGATCAAGCCAACGCGAAATTGGTCGCCGGAAAGAACAAAATCCTCGTCGAGATCACACAAGGCGGCGGAGGCTGGAACTTCTGCCTGTGCGTCGTAGGAACAGATGGGCGTCCGTTAACATTCAAGTAGGGGCGACCCCCCGTGGTCGCCCAAGTTCCGCCGCGCGCATCGGGCGACCACGGGGGGGGGGCGCCCCTACGAATTATGGTTTGGCCGGTCCATATCCCGCCGCGGGCTGGCCGGAATCGTCGAGCTTGCCGCAGGCCCACAACACGCCGCGCGTTACGAGATCCAGGTAGCGCGGGTCAGAGACCGTCTCGTTGTTGTGGCCAATGGTCGTCGAGAAGACGCGCGCCTTTTTGTCGCCGTACTCATTCGTCCAGACGACGGTCGACTCGGTGAAATTCGGGCGCGTATTCGGCTCCTGGCTGCCGCGCGCGAGCGCGTGCGCGCCGTCGCGCACGACGATGTTGTTGTACAGCTCTTCCTTGATCGTGGTCCAGTCGGCGAGTCCCTTCACAATGGGACTTGCCTTGTCCGTGAAGACGAGCGCGATGGGTTTTTGCGGGCCGTGTCCCGAGGATTGAATCCCGAGATAATCGAACCAGAGCGAGTCGCCCGTGCCGGGTGGGACGGGTTTGTTCACGTCTGGCGCCGTGCGGTAGCTGTGCATCGCGCAGTGCAGGTTCACCCCAGGGACGCCGTCGCGGTGCGGCGCAAGCACGCCTTCGACAATTTTAAGGTCCTTCACGTCCGCGGCGCACTCGTCGTGGATCACAAGGTCGTAACCCGCGGCGTAATCCGGCTTGCCGAGAAATTCGAGCGGTGGCGCGGTGGTGGTGTCGGGCGAGTAAAGAATATCGACCGTCACGTTCGCACGCGCCTCGATGCCGTTCTTGAGGATGTCTTTTTGGACGGCGTAGTCGTGGCAACATCCGCCGAGCACCAACAGCGCGCGCAGCGGCGCGGGCCGATCGGCGGCTCGCTGCGCGGCGGCCGGGTGCGCCGAGAGGATTGCGGCGGCGGCGATCGCGGCCGCGAGCATTGAGCATTGGAGTTGATTTCGCATGACACGGCTCCTCGTAAATCGATCCATGTAAAGAGCGGCAATTATGCACGAAGCTCGGGCGCTTGTCCTACAAGGGAAGGACTATAGTACCGGTTGACTTTAGGGCCGCGGCGGGCTACTGTCGAAAGATGCCAAATCTTCTTGCAATTCCAACGAATCGAATCACACCGGCCCTGATCGTTTTCTGCGCGGTGGCGACGCTATCGAGCCGCGCAGACGACGCCCGTTTGAAGTCCCTGTCCGTACCCGAGGGCTTCGAGGTCTCGTCCGCCGTCACGTCGGGGCTGACGGCGTATCCGATGTTTATGACCTTCGACGATCGCGGCCGGCTCTATATCGCGGAGTCGACGGGGAAAGACCTCTCGGGCAAGGAAATGGCCGCCGCGCCGGAGTGCCAGATCCTGCGTCTCGAAGACACGAACGGGGACGGCGTTTTCGACACGCGTACCATTTTTGCAACGGAACTGAGCCTGCCGATGGGCGTGTTGTGGCACCAGGGCGGCCTCTTCGTGGCAAGTCCGCCGGACCTTCTGCGCTTCGACGACGCGGACGACAACGGCGTCGCGGACGCCCGCACGGTACTGCTCACCGGATGGAACGTGCTCAACACCGCGAGCCTGCACGGGCCATTCCTCGGGCCCGACGGGCTGCTCTACCTCACCCACGGCCGGCACGGCTACAAGATAGCGACGCGCGAGGGTCCCGTGCTCGAGGGGATGGCCGCGCGCATCTGGCGCTGCCGGACGGACGGCACGCAACTCGAACGCTTCGCGGGCGGCGGCTTCGACAATCCGGTCGAACTGGTGTTCACCGGCGCGGGCCAGATGCTCGGCACGATGACTTACTTCACGGACCCGCGCCACGGGCAGCGCGACGCGCTGATGCACTGGGCGTGGGGCGGGGTGTATCCCAAGCCGCACGAAGTGACCGGCGAGCTCGTGCAGACCGGGCCGCTGATGCCGGTGATGTCGAAGTTCGCGCGCATCGCGCCGGCGGGCTTGCTGCGATACGAGGGAAGCGCCTTCGGGGAGGAATTCCGCGGCAGCCTCTTCAGCGCGCAATTCAATCCGCACCGCGTGCAGGTGCACCGGCTCGCGGAGTCCGGTTCGACGTTCACGACGCAGGACGAGGATTTCCTGACGACGACCGACCCCGATTTCTACCCGACCGATGTTCTCGAAGACGCCGACGGCAGCATGCTCCTGTGCGACACGGGCGCGTGGTATGTCGACGCGTGCCCGATCAGCCGTGTCGCCAAGCCGGAGGTCAAAGGGTCAATTTATCGCATCCGGAAGATTGGCGCGCCGCGGCCGGGCGACGGGTGGGGACGCGACATCAAGTGGAGTGCGTCCACGCCGGAGGAACTGACCCGGCTACTCTCGGACGATCGTTTTCGCGTCCGCGAACGCGCGTTTCAGGATCTGGTTTCGAGGGGAGACGCGGCGCTCCCTTCGCTCCGGCGGACGATCGCATCGGCGGCCGGCGAAATCACGCGCCGCTCGGCGGTATGGGCGCTGTTTCAGATCGCCGGAGCGTCGCACGCGGAGACCATCCACGCGGCGCTTCGCGATCCCTCCGTCGAAGTCCGCATCGCCGTCATTCAGGCGCTCGGTGAACTTCGTGACCCAACAGCCGCGGCCGGAATTTCCGCGCGACTTTCGAGCGACGCGCCCATAGAACGGCGCGAGGCAGCGGCGGCGCTCGGCCGAATCGGCAACGTGACCGCGACTCCTGCGCTACTGAGCGCCAGCGCCCACGCGGGCGATCGATTCGAGGAGCACGCGTTGATCTACGCGCTGATCGAGTTGGGCGATCGCCCAGCACTCCTCTCTGCCGTTGCGCAGGGCGGCGCATGGCCCGCGCGCAACGCCGCGCTGATCGCCCTCGACCAGTTGCACGAGGGCGCGCTGGCGGCGGAGCACGTTGTTCCGTTCTTGGAATCCGATTCGGCCGGCGCGCGCCAGGCGGGCCTGTGGGTCGCGTCGCACCATCCGGACTGGAGCGGCCCCGTGCTCGGGTTCGTCGATGCCGCGCTTCGCGACGGCGGCGCGCAGCCCGAGAGCGCGGTGATCGCCACGGAAATTCTTTCGGCATACGCGTTGACCGCCGAGGGCCAGGCCTTCATCGCACATCGAGTGATGGACACGGCCAACGGCGACGCGTTGCGGTTGCTAATGCTCGACGTCATCGATGGAAAATCCGGCGCGGAACCGCCGGCCGCGTGGCGCGAGGCGCTGTCGGCCTGTCTGGCCGGCGCCAACGAGACCGTCCGGTGGCGGGCACTGGAGATTGCGCGCGGCCACCGCATCGCGGCGCTTTCGGAGCAGCTCGCCACGATCGCGGACGGCCCGGGGGAGAAGGGAAAATTTCGTGTCGCGGCGCTGAGCGCGATCATCGCGCCGGACGACCCCCTCGGCGGAGATCGGCTGCTCCTGGTGCTTGAGAATCTGGGACCGGCCGCGGAGCCCGGCACTCGCCAGACGGCGGCCGCTCTGCTTGGCCGCGCCAAGCTCGACTCGGAAGCAAAACACGCGATCGCGAGAGACCAACTGCCCGCGGCCGATGCCCTCGTGTTGACCGCGGGGCTCGAGGCGTTCTTCGGCGAGACGGACTCCGCGCTGGGCGCGGCGCTGGTGGACGGGCTGGCGTCGAACCCTCGCGCTGCGGATTTGCTGACCGCCGCGCAGCTCGATCGCGCGCTGCGAGCATTTCCGGCGGAGGTGCAGACGCGGGCCGCGGGCCTGAAGGCCAAGCTCGATCAGCGTGATGCGGGGGTGATGGCGCGGTTCCTGCACCTCGAGCCGAAACTCGGCGCCGGCGACGTGGGCCGGGGCCGCGCGCTGTTCTTCGGTGACAAGGCCGCCTGCTCGACCTGCCACGCCGTCGGCAGCGAAGGCGGTACGCTCGGCCCGGACATGACCACGATCGGCGTCGTGCGATCCGGGCATGATCTGCTCGAGGCGGTCATGTTCCCCAGCTCGAGCATGGTGCCGGACTTTCAGCCCTTCAACGTCGAGGTGCGCGGCGAATTACTGAGCGGGATCGTCGCGCGGGAGACGCCGGAATCCGTCACGCTCAAGACCGCCGCGACCGAGACCCGCACGATCAGCCGCGCGGATATTGTGTCGATGCAGCCCGCCGCGATTTCGATGATGCCGGAAGGCCTGGACTCCGGGCTGTCCGACGAACAGCTACTCGACCTGATCGCGTTCCTGCGATCGCTGAACAACGAACAATGGCTGTTGCCCGAGCAAAGGGAGCGAGATGCGCGAGGACACTAGCGATGCAATCGCGCCCGGCGGTGGCGGCGCGTCGTTCTCCCGGCGCAGCGTGCTCAAGGGGATCGCCGCCGCGGGGCTGGCGTCGGCCATCGTCCCCGGAAAAACCGCGGAGGCCATTGGACGAAATCCTGTTCGCAAGGAGAATTCGCGCGCCGGCGATCCCGATTGGCAATTGACCTTCACCCGCGTCGATACAGCTACGCGCTACCGCTGTCCGTGGATCGAAGGTTACGTCTCGCGCGCGAGCCTGCGCGCCGGCGAAGACCTCTCGCTCATGGTGAGCACGAATCCCACCGGGCCGTTCCACGTTGACTTCTATCGCATGGGGTATTACGGCGGCGCGGGCGCGCGGCACATGCTGCGGCTCGGGCCTTTCGATGGCGTGGTACAGCCCGACCCGCCGGTGGGGGAGGAGCGCGTGCGCGAGTGCGCGTGGACGCCGTGTACGACATTCGCGATCCCAGACGACTGGACGAGTGGCGTTTACCTCGGGAAACTCTCGCTGATCGAGGACCGCTACCAGAGCTACGTGATTTTTATCGTCCGCGACGACCGCAAGGCAGACCTGTTGTTTCAATGCAGCGACAATACGTGGCAGGCCTACAACCGCTGGCCGGGCCAGTACGCGCTCTACGACGACGGCGAGAGCGAGTGGGCGCTCAAGCCGGGCATTCGCGTGAGCTACGACCGGCCGTATGGGAAGTATTGCCAGATTCTCGACGCGCCGCTTTCGCAGGGCTCGGGCGAGTTTCTCCTGTGGGAATTTCCGCTGGCGTATTGGCTCGAGCGCGAGGGTTACGACGTCACGTACTGCTCGAACACGGACGTGCACGAGGACGCCGCGTGTCTGCTGCGCGCGAAGGGCTTCCTCTCCGTCGGCCACGACGAATACTGGAGCCTTGAGCAGTTCCGAAATGTGCAGTCCGCGATCGACCAAGGCGTGCACGCGGCGTTCTTTTCCGGAAACACGTCGTGTTTCGTCGCGCCGTTTTATCCGTCCTCGTCCGGCCAGCCGCACCGGGCCATCACCCGTGCTGGGCGTTACGGAGGCCTTTCGGCCGAGGAAGCGAAGAAGATGGGCCCCTTCCCGATGGAAGGTCCGAACGAGGCCGCGCTGATCGGCGCGCGCACGATCTCGCCGTACAACGGATCGGGCGACTGGATCGTTGCGGAGCCGTCGTCGTGGATATTCGACGGCACCGGAATGCGCAAGGGCGATCGCGTTCCTGGGCTGGTCGGCTGGGAATTTCACGGCGACCCAGCGCCGATCGACAGGTTACAAGTGGTCGCCGAGGGCGACGCGACGAACGCCGACGGCGACTCGGCGCATTGGACTGCAACGCTGTATCCGGGCCGCGCGGGAAATTGGGTATTCAACGCATCGACCATCTGGTGGGCGCAGGGCCTGAGTTCGCCGCCGGGCCACCTGCTGCCGTATTCGCACTACGGCCGGCCGCACGGCCCCGATCCGCGGGTGGAGCGAATCACGAAGAACATTTTGGATCGCTTCGTGCATTCGCGGACAGTATGAGCGCTTCACCTGGTGGAGTTTGGCCGGTGGTCCTTGGAATCTTGCGGAGACTAGATTTCCGCTCGGTGGCGGCGGGCGTCCTCGCCCACCGATATCCAAGGTTCCGCAACGATGGACTGGAGTGAGAGTTCGTGAGAGTACATGTATGTCTGCTGAGTCTATGCCTCGTAGGTTTCGCTTCCGTCCCCGCGTCCGCGCTGGAGCTGCGCATCGCCACCTTCGCGATCGACGCCACTCCCCCCGTGGGTTCGCCGCTGTGCGGCGCGAGCGTGCCGCCGATGAAGGGCGTGACCGATCCGCTAAGTGCGCGCGGGCTGATCCTGCTCCCCGCGGACCAGCAGCCCGTCGTGCTCGTTTCCGTCGATTGGGTCGGCATCGGCAACGAGGGAAACACGGCGTGGCGCGCGGCGCTGGCCGAGGCGGTACAGACCACTCCCGATCGCGTTGCCGTGCAAACGGTTCATCAGCACGACGCGCCGCTGTGCGATTTCAGCATCGAGGCGCTGTTGGCCGAGCACGGACTCTCAGGGCAGATGTTCGATCCCGCCTTCGCGCGCGCGACTATTGCGCGCGCGGCGCTGGCCGCACGAGAATCTCTTGGCGGGGCCGTCGAGATTACTCACGTGGGCGCCGGCAAGGCGAAGGTCGAGCGCGTTGCGTCGAATCGGCGCGTGTTCGGGCCGGACGGCAAAGTCGCGCACGTCCGCTGGACGGCGACGACCGATCCCGAGGTTCGCGCCGCACCGGAAGGCACGACCGATCCCTGGCTGCGCGCGGTCAGCTTTTGGCACGGCGATCGGCCCGCCGCGATCCTCACGTTCTACGCGACCCACCCGCAGAGCTTTTACGGCACTGGGATGGTCAGCGCGGATTTTCCGGGGATGGCGCGCAGCCGTCGCGAGGCGGACCTGCCCGAGACGCGGCACATTCACTTCGACGGCGCGGGCGGAAACATCGGCGCGGGGAAATACAACGATGGCGCGCCGGAGAACCGGCCGGTGCTCGCCGGGCGGATGTACGATGGGATGAAGGCCGCGTTCGATGCGTCGGAGCGCGTCCCGATCGGCAGTCTGGTTTTTGCGTGGGACACGGCACGCGTCGATCTGCCGTTGCGGCCGGAAATCGATCTGACGGCGGAGAAGGCGCGACTGGCCGATGCGGCGGCGGCAAACACGCAACGTTTCGAAGCGGCATCCGAGATCGCGTGGACGGAGCGCTGTCTGGCGAAGGACTCGATCACGATCGGCCGCCTGCGCCTCGGGACACTTCAGACTCTGTTCATGCCCGGCGAACTCTTCGTCGAATACCAACTCGCCGCGCAAGCGATGGCGCCGGACGACTTCGTGTGCATGGCGGCCTACGGCGACTACGGCCCCGGATACATCGGCACCGCCGCGTCCTATCCCGAGGGCGGCTACGAGACGGGGCTGCACACCTCGCGCACCGCGCCGGAAGTCGAGACTATTTTGTTGGCCGCGACGAGCGGCCTGCTGAAACGATGATCGGTTGGAGCGTTGTTGCCTTCCGCGGACACGGGTCCGGTCTTGTCGGCATGATGGGTTTCAATCAGCGCGCACACCCCCTCCTGGAGCAGGCCCGTATCCCTGATTCGATCCGGCCGCATCGGAACGCCGAGCCTCGTGCGCAGTGTACTGGCTGCTGCGCAACGGCAGATTCCGGAATGGAAACAACATCGAGATTCCGGCGGCGGCGTATTGTTCGACCTCGCGTCTCACCACTTGGACCTGCTGCCCTGGCTGCTGGACGCGCGAATCGCGTCCGTCTCCGCCAGCCTCTCGTCCCGTTTCAGCGACGACGACGGCGCCATGCTCGCGCTGCGATTCGAAAGCGGGTTGGAGGGACAGATCGCGGTGTCGATGGTTGGATCGGAGACGGATCGGATCGAAATTATGGGGGAGGAGGGCACGCTCGCCGTAGACCGTTTCGGCCGAACTCTCGAACTTCGCGGCGCCCGCCGGGCCGTATGTCGCGGTTGGGTCCCTGTTTCGAAACGCCAATCCCGCCAGCGTGCTCAGTTGGGCGAACTTGCTGATGTCCTACGGAACGTGGAGCGAACCTGTCACGGGAGGCGAGACCGCCAGCATCTCGCGCCACAATGTGTCCTTCAAGAAGAGCGCGTTAATGGGCCTTGCGAACATTCCCGAACTCTTGGGCCGCGGCGGTGCGTTGTTCGACGCGCTGCGCCGCGGCGGAGGAAGGTTCTATCTCGCCACCGACGCGATCGTCGAGCACGTGAACTTCTCGCGATTGCGGCCAACGCTGACCCTGCGTATCCAGGGGGCCCGCTTGTCCGCGGCAAGCCGCGCGGCCAAGGAAAACTGGTCCGCGTCGAAGCGTGCGGTGTACGTGTGCGCCGGGCCGGTCATTCCGCTACTCCGCGCCCGCGTCCTGTTGAACAAGGTGTTCTCGCCGCCGCCGTAGATTTATCGAGTCAGGCTTGCTAGCGCTCGCCCTGGGCGCCTCGCTCGACGCGGTCGGCCAGGTGATCGGCTTTGCGTTGGGCGCGGGGCAGACCGCCAAACGTCTCGCCGAATTTGGACGGCGAACTGGAGATTATCTGCGCGGACAACAACTCGACGGACGGCGGCACGGGGGCCATCCCCGCCGACCCCAGAATCAGAGTCTTACGCGAGGGCCGGCAAGGTGCGTACGCGGCGCGAAATAGCGCTGTGTTGGCGGCAAGCGGCGACGTCCTCCTGTTTACCGATCCGGACTGCGTCGCTGAACCGGAGTGGGCCGCGGCGCATTTGCGCGCACTCACACAGAGGGGCGCGGTAATTTCGCTTGGCCGCGTGCGCCACGGCGGCGAGGGAAACACCATGCGATTGCTCAGTGAGTACGACCACGCACGCCAACTGACCGTGTTCCGTTCCCGCGCGAGCCAGCACTACTTCGGCTACACCAACAACCTCGCTATCACCGCCGAAGCGTGGAAGCGGCTGGGCCCTTTCGAGCTTCGCCGGCGCGGCGCGGACACGCTCCTGGTGCAAAAGGCCGTCACGGAATTCGGGCCGCGCAGCGTTCGATACGCTCCACGGGCCGCGATCGGGCGCTTCGTTATTTTAGGGAAGACTCGATGGTGGAGCGCTTCATCGAACTCTACGGCGAGATGACCGGTGCAGCCAAGGCAATGAGATGACCACTCCTTCCCTCACCCCCGGCGGCGACGCGGCCTCGAGGGGCGCGCCGTTGTCGAAGATGGCGGCCTCCAGCGCCGCGCTGCTGGTGTCGAAGGCCGGTCAGGTCATCGTGCTGATCGGCGCGCTCGCGGTGTTGCTACCAAAGATGAGGGCGGATGAGACGTAGAATGCGCGCAGTCTGTAGTTGATTAGCGCGGCGATGAAGCTCAGTTCAAACCCGATGACAAGCCATCGTGCCGCCAAGTCGATGGGGGGATGTTGATACATCGCGTTGGCAAAAGGCACGAGCGATATACCATGCACAGCGGCAACGACGCGGCGCATCAGGAAAAGATGGCCCATGTAGTGATCCTGGCCGAAGCCGCGCGGTAATTCACGACTTTTAGGACACCGGCACCGAAAAAGAGAGCCGCAAGGACGATCAGCAGAGCGTGGATGGGCATAACATAGCGGGGCGACGTGTCGCGCGGGTCGATCGGTTGACCGCCGGCGCGCTGCCGCAAGAGGGCATCGATCGAGTAGGTGGCGCCCCAATCGCCGCGCTTTGGCGCAACGTAGATGTGTTCGTAGCCGAGCGCCTTCGCCATCTGCGGTGGCAGAAGGAAGTCGGCCACAGACATGCGGGGTGAAATGCGGGTAAACGCGGTCATCGCGACGCCTGCGGCCACGTCCGAAGTAAAAAATCCCGTCAGCATCGCGAAGAAATGCATGAGCCACTCGACGACGGCTGCGGGCGGCCACGGCAGAAAATCCTCCGAGTAATAGCTGCGCAAGCCTCCGAGGTCTGCCGCCGGCATCTGCGGATCGCTGCCTCCCACCATCAGCCACGCCTGCGCCCCGAAACTGACCAGCCACGCCGCGGATACCGCGCTCAGCAGCCCCAGGCCGCGCCAGTCCCGCCGCACGAGGTCCTCCATCGCCAGCGAGAGGCCAATTCCCGCGAGCACGAACGCCGCCGGAAATGAGAACCACACCGCCGACGCGCCCGCCAGCGCAAAAACCAGCGCGCCGCGGACCGGCGCCGACGTACGCGATCGGTATGACGTCGCAGCAAGACCAGGCCTATCGCAATTGACGCGTCCACGCCGTACACTTTCGCCTCCGTCGAGTAGACCAACAGCGGAAACGACAACGCGTAGAGCAACAGCGCCAACGGCACCGCGCTCGCCCGGAGCACGCGCCTGGCCAGGACGTAGAAAAGCCCGGTCGAAATCAGGGAAGCGAAGAACGGAAATGCTCTAAACGCCCATTCGCTCGTGCCAAACGCCAGCACGCACAATTTCATGACGACCAGAAAACCGTAGGGCGCGTATTGCAGATCGTCGAGTTCGGACGCAAGGCCCGAAAACGATCGATTGACTAGGTTCAGCGCCAGGTAGACTTCGTCGAGCCACAGCCCGCGATCGTGCAGATAGCGAACGAGACGCAACGCGACCGCCCCGAATCACGCCGCACCCGGTCCAAAAACTCGACACCGTCGCGCTGGCCTGTTGGTGCACGAAATGGTGAAACAAGTTCTTGAATTGCGAACACGCATTTTTCTCCAACGGCGCGTCGTCGTAGGAACCGATCGCCGCGATGCACTCCGGATGATCGTCAATGTAGCGGCTGACGATTCCCACCGCGTCCGGCGAGACCTCGACATCGGCGTCCAAGAACCACAGGACATCCCCGGTCGCCCGTTCCACCCCGTAGTTTCGGGCGCGCGCCGGGCCCACGTTCGCCTCCAGCGTGTGGAGTACCGCCCCGAATTAGCGCGCGGCCGCCGCGCGGCCGTCCGTGGATGCGTCGTCAACGACGACGATTTCGTGAAGCGGACGAGCGGCGGACTCCGAGGCGCGCAGCGAAGCCAGGCAGCAGCGCAGAAGCGCGCCGCCGTTGTGATTGGGTATGACGACGCTGATCCGGCCCATGCGAAGTTCCCTCCGTCCCCCGCGGCAGCGGATGAATTGATCGAAATCACGGCCGCGGCCGCCTGAAGCTCCAATGGGATTGGACCCCGACGCTCCCCAATACCCGCAGAAGTGTAGCGCACCTCGTCCCATCGCGCATCCCGCCGGGTCGCGTGCCGGTCAACGATGCAAAGAGCATCCGCCGTGTGAGATGATCTGGCGCTGCTGAACACATACACTACCGCCGGTTTTTGAGGCCGACACGCGATGGACACCGAGGCGACACGCATCCCGGGCAGAGGCTCGATGAGGGGCGCGCCGTGTCCGTACTTGTAACCGGCGGCGCCGGATACATCGGCAGCGTGATTGCACAGCGCCTTCTGGCCGCGGGCGAACGGGTCGTATGTCTTGACAATTTTTCGACCGGCCACCGCGACGCCGTGCCGCCGGACGCCGAACTGGTCGAGGGGTCAATCCTCGACGCGGCCCTAGTCGACGCGGCCCTGCGGCGGCACTCGGTGGAAGTGGTCGTGCATTGCGCGGCCTTCTCCATCGTCGAAGAATCCGTCCGCGATCCCGCGAAGTATTTCGAGAACAACGTCGCCGGCTCGCACGCGCTACTCCGCGCGATGCACGCCTGCGGCGTGCGCCGCTTCGTGTTCAGCTCGACCGCCGCGGTCTACGGCGAGCCGCAGTCCGTCCCCATCTGCGAATCGCACCCCATCGCCCCGCTCAATCCCTACGGCCGCTCGAAACGGATGATCGAGGAAATGCTCGAGTGGCACGCGCGCGCTTAC
The DNA here is from genome assembly GCA_038916785.1 of Candidatus Hydrogenedentales bacterium. Classification (GTDB taxonomy): domain Bacteria; phylum Hydrogenedentota; class Hydrogenedentia; order Hydrogenedentales; genus VFKU01. Next base: position 14,648 of record JBCLBO010000011.1, read on the forward strand.
GGGCTGCACTACACCTCGCTACGCTACTTTAACGCCGCCGGTGCGAGCGGCCCGCACGGTGAGCACCACACGCCGGAGACGCACCTCATCCCCATCGCGCTCGAAGTTGCGGCCGGCGCCCGGGACTCGCTGACGGTGTTCGGCCACGACTATCCCACCCGAGACGGGACCTGTGTGCGGGACTTCATTCACATCGAAGACCTGGCCGACGCCCACCTCAGCGCGGTCGCCGGCCTTCGCCGCGGCCAGCAAGCCGAAATCATCAATCTCGGCGCGGGGACCGGTCATTCCGTGCTGGAGGTGGTCCGCGCTGTAGAGCAGGAGACGGGCCGGAAAATCCCGCTGAAGTTCGCCGGGCGGCGCGCCGGCGATTCGCACACGCTCGTCGCCTCCTGTGAAATCGCCCTGGCGACGTTGAATTGGTCGCCCGTGCGCAGCGCCATCGAGCGGATCACGGCCGATGCGTGGCGGTGGCGAAAGCAGTTTCCGCAGGGATACGCCCGATAAATGCGCCACGTTGTGGGGATTGTATTGTTCGTTCCCTCGCTGCGGCTTAGGCCTGATGACCGAAGGATTTATTGGCGACATCGTTGCGCCCCGTAGGGGCCGAACCGAAAGTTCATTTCGCACCTTAGAGCAAATTATCCACCGATAGATACAGATGGACACCGATAACCGCAGTAAAATTACAAGGAGTCTGGTCCCGATCGTATCGATGATTTGTTAAAATGCTCTAGCTACCGGTCCCATGGATAATTTCTAGTGGAATCCCCGCACACCTTTGCTGCTTGTGCCGTCTCTAGGTGTAGAAACGAAGTGAAGAGGAGATTCGAGCGGGACGTGGCAAGAAGTTTTTTTGGTGTACAAAGCACTGTACATTTACGGTACAAACTTGGAGCCGCGGGTGGCGTAATAGGAAAAACGGCGGACACAAGCCTGAACGCCGCAGGAACGTAGAATTGGTAGCGGGGGTGCGATTCGATTTGACTCCACCGGTACGGACATCGGAATTTCGCTATCGGGGTGTGATGTGAATTTGGCGCCGAAGCTAACATCGGAGCCTGTACAGCGAGCGGGTCAGATATTGGTGTTACCTCGACCGATCTAAATCGACCTTTCTTGTTACTTGGCCAAAAAGCGGGGCGATAGAGGTGTGGACTTTTGCCCGTCTAGTGTAGTGCTTCATAAATAAGGCAACTTATTAAATTGTACGGGGATTCCTCTATTATCGACGGAGGATGTTTCCCATGAGACGCGCGTGCCGGATCGAATTGAGCGAAGAGGAGCGGGCCACACTCGAGCAATGGTCTAGTGGCCGCAGGATGGCTGCGCGTGTGGTGCAGCGCGCCAAGATCGTTTTGCGGGCGGCCGCGGGAATGCAGAACAAAGCGATCGCGGCGCAACTAGGGTGTGGCCGCGACACGGTGGCGCAGTGGCGGCTCCGGTTCCGGGACAAGCGTCTGGCGGGTTTGCTCAAGGACGCGCCCCGCGCAGGACGCAGGCCGTCCCGCCGCGCGCAGCTGACGAAGCCGATCGTGAACGCGACGCTGCACAAAAAGCCGGAGAACGCCACGCACTGGAGCACGCGCAGCCTGGCCGGGGAACTGGGCATAAGCCCCTCGATGGTGCAACGGGTGTGGAAGATGCACGCACTCAAGCCGCATCGCGTGCGCAGCTTCACACTGAGCAAGGACAAACACTTTGTCGAAAAGATGCAGGACATCGTAGGCCTCTACCTCAACCCGCCCGAGCGCGCGCTGGTCTTGTGCTGCGACGAGAAGAGCCAGATTCAGGCCCTGGACCGCACGCAGCCGGGGTTGCCTATCAAGAAGGGCCGCTGCGGAACAACGACGCACGACTACAAGCGCAACGGCACCACGACGCTGTTCGCCGCGCTGGAACTGGCCGAAGGAAAGTTGATTGGGGCTTGCATGGACCGCCACCGGCACCAGGAATGGCTGGCCTTTCTAAAACTCATCGGCACACAAACTCCCGCCGGCCTGGACTTGCACCTCATCGTCGACAATTACGCCACACACAAACATCCCAAGGCCTGGCTCAAACGCCATCCCCGCTTTCACATCCACTTCACGCCCACCAGCGCCTCCTGGCTCAACCTGATCGAACGCTGGTTCCGCGAACTCACCGGCAAACGCATTCGCCGCGGCGTATTCAAGTCCGTCCAGGAGTTGGTCCACTCCATCATGAACTACATCGAACACCACAACGCAAACCCCCGGCCCTTTACATGGACCGCCAAATCCGACGATATCCTCGCCAAAATCCGACGAGCCAACGCGTCGCTGAATAAGATGGCAACAACATGAATCACTACATTAGTGCAGTAGCTTGACCCGATTTCGTGGAGATGCGACATGCGGCTGACCCTGGCTCGGCGGGCATACCTTCGGGCCAATTACCGCCTGTACACCGACGCGGCGCTCGCCAAGATCCTGGACGCGCCCCCGGCCGAAGTCCGTGCGGCGGCCAAGCGGCTCAGGCTCAAGCGCACGCCGGATGACGTTGCCAGCATTCACCGCGGCTCGGAGTCCGCCGCCCCGGTCTTTGATGGTCAGATGCCAAGGCCACGCGGCCTCGCCGTTCTAAGTGGTCGCGATCTCGTTATGGCCGGCGTAACGGCGCTCGCGATTCTGGGTGTGTACATTGCCACACTACCGCCTACTGTGACGGGTGAGGACAGCGGCGAGTTTATCACCGCCGCTTACACCCTCGGCATCCCACATCCGCCTGGCTACCCGGCGTGGTGTCTCCTGGCTCATCCGTTCACCTATTTGCCATTGGGCACTGTTGCGTGGCGGGTGGCGTTGTCGTCGGCGGTATTCGGGGCGGCGGCTGCCTTTTTCCTTTATCTCACGACGCTGAAGCTCTGCCGGAGCCACGTCGCGGCTGCGGCTGCGGCACTGCTGTTCGCGTTTTCGAAAGACGCTTGGGAGCAATTCGTCATTGCCGAGATTTATGCGCTCAACGCGTTGTTTTTCGCCGCGTGTGTTTTTCTTCTCCTGGTCTGGTACGAATCTCGGCGCAAAGCGCCTCTGCTTATCTTTGCGTTCCTCTACGGCCTGAGCCTGGCGAACCACAGTACCGCGCGGTTGTTGGGTCCAGCGTTTCTGCTGTTTGTTCTCTACATCGACCCTGTGCCGTGGAAACAATGGAGACTTTACGCTGGGTGCGTCGGGCTGTCTCTGGTCGGTCTGTCCGCTTTTCTCTATCTTCCGCTGCGTTCCGCAGCCGATCCCCCAGTGGACTGGGGGAACCCGGAAACCTGGGACAATTTCTGGGCGGTAGTGCGGCAAGACCAGTTCGCGTTCCTGCTCACGCAGCACAAGCGTTCGATTGGACTGTTTGGGCATCAACTGCTGATGTTCTGGAACTACTTCAAGGAAGCCTTTACACCGTTCTTGGTCGGCGTCCCGCTCCTCGGCCTCTATCCACTGTGGCGTACGAACAGGCTTCTCTTTAGCCTGATCGCCGGTCTGGCTGCGCTTCTAAGTGTCGGACTGATTCTGATCCTCAATTACGGGACCGACCGCACCGCGCTCGTGGTGAACGATGTATTCTTCATTCCGTTCCATGCGATGGTCTCGGTAATCGCCGGGGTCGGGATAGCCTGGTTGATGAGACTCCGCGTGCGCGGGATTTCATTGCGCCCTGCGGCGGCGGTCTTGGCAGTGGCCTGCGTTGTTACGCCTCTGGTACTCCACTACCGCGTCAATGACAAGTCGCGTTACTGGTTCGCGTATGACTATGGGCGCAACATACTCACGACGCTCGAACCCAACGCGATATACATGCCGGGGGCCGACCATGCCACGTTTCCGGTTATTTATCTTCAATCGGTCGAGGGGCTTCGTCCCGATGTGACAATTGGAAACAAATATGGATACCCCGAACAAACCCTATACGCAGGCATGCCGAAAGAGATTCGAGAAGAGTTCCATAGCATCCCCACGAACAACGAATCGCGGCTTATCGAGGAGTGGATTGTTCTCAACACGGAGCGGCCGGTGTACTTCACGGAGAAGAGATCCTTCCCGGAAAGGATGTCCGCGAAGATGGAGAACGCCGGGCTTGCGTATCGCGTGGTGAAGAAGGGCCAAGAGTGGCAGTCGAAGGACTTTTGGAGCGAATACACCTGGCACACGCTTGACCCCGAAGATGCCGCCGAAGAGTTCACGGCGGGGCTGGTGCTCGCGGACTTTTACTTCGCGCGGGGCCGGGACGAGTTGGTGGCGGGAGATAGGGCCAAGGCCACAGAGTATTTCGAGACGAGCGCGCGGGCAAGCCACAATGCCCCAGAGAACTTGAACAACATAGGCACGGCGCTGGCAGAGCGGGGTGATTTGGAGGGCGCGGCCGAGTACTACCTTCGCAGTCTCGAGACTGAGTCGAATTACATTACCGGCCTGCGGAATCTCGGCCAGGTTTATATGTCGCTGGAGAAATACGGTGCGGCGGCGCTCGTCCTGGATCGTTTGAAGCGATCAGACCCGAAGGATCTGAATGCAGAACTGATCTATATCGCGTGTTTGCGCCGACTTGGACGATTCGATGAGGCCAGGAAAGACCTTTTAGCGCTCGCCAAGGTTCGACCGGACGATGCGATGATATACCGGGAACTAGGGATGCTTTTCCTCAACGATCTAGGCGACCCATTGCGTGGCCGCCAGTATTTGATGCGATCGCTGCGTCTAGATCCGAGTCAGCAAGACCTAGTCATGATGATTAACGATCCGAAATTGGGCGCGCCGAATGGCATTCCAGGACCGCCCGGCGTGCCGGGTCTGCCCAACCCGCTTCCGAATTTTCCAGGAATCACGCCGCAATGAGTGGCGGCAGGCTGTCCCGCGCCAATTCGGGCGCCCAAGGCCAACGCGTTCGCGGAATCGTTCCTCGGGACACTCAAGCGAGAGTGTCTCAATTACTTCCTCTGCTTCAGCCGCGGCCAACTCGATTACATCCTGCGAACGTGGATCGCCCACTACAACACCGAGTGGCAGCACCGCGGTACAGGAATCGGCAACAGCGTACTCGACAAGAACTTTATCCCGTTGAGACACGGTCCGATTCGTTGTAGGGAAAAGCTGGGCGGACTCATCAAGTCCTACTTCCGCGAAGCGGCGTAATCGGCGCAAGGAAGTGTAAGGCCGAAGAAAAACCGAGCGGACTGATCTGTCTCGACCAAGAATCCGACGCCTAATTCGATATTCTCAGTGCACAGGTACGTTCTAAATCACTGATCTGGTGATTGAATTTCGCACCATTGTCTGCCTAAATTGCAAAGCACATACTCAAAATCATACTGGACTGGCGCGACTTATATTTTAGAACCCCGCAAGAAGTATCTATGGATTCCTGCAACGAAATGAGATCGGCGTTGTGCTTTTGGAAGTAGTTAGAGAATTCCAGCAGTTCCTTGGTGTTTCGAACGCCGCACTGGACCATTCGGATTATTTTTTTGAACTCCGGACGAGAGTCGATAAGCGATCCGCAGCATATGCCTCACATTCCTCGTTAAATTTCCACTCGGACACCGGAAACTCTCCCGCAATGATATCGACAAAAGCTATTAACGACCGACGCATGGATGTATAGGCGTCCACCATAACCGCAACTCCGAAGCCAGAAAGGATGAGCCCCATGGAAATGAACAAGATATCGCCAGATACTGCACCGCTACTCAGCATGATAAATCCGACAAGGATGGCGGCCACCAGCATCACGGACATGATTGGGTGCCGAGCAATTCGCACCGCTAGAAATGTCGAATCCCCTCGATCTGCAGCGAAGCCCGTAATCAATGGCGAATAGCCTTCGAAGGCTCTAATCTCCCGAAACGAGATCGATCTTTCCCCCACCGTACCCCAGAATTTGCCCTCTTTAGCAAAAAAACCACGCACAAGTCCCGTTTCTACATGAGTCCGAAGGATGGCGAGAAATTCATCGACTCGATTCTCAATCAAAACCTCAAAAGAACACTGCAATTTCAGCGTATGCCAAACTATTTCACGTAATCGCATTTGCGTTCCAACTATGGTCATTTATAGCTTCTGTCTCCGCCAAATGGTAATTTCACTTCTCAACGCGATCTGGGGGGTGGGACTAGTGTGGAATCCGACCGACATAGTTCCGGAAGTATTAAATCCGAATGAGGTATATGGCGGTTGAATTAACAATGCGAGTCCTCCGGGGTTTCCTCCTTGTGGGAATCCCGGTATACGACCGTTGACAGACACCGAAAGCCCCGATGACTTCCAATTTCGCCCTCGATTTATAGGGGTTTGTAAGCCAGCAGTGACCCGATCCTGGCGCGGGTCAGCCGCATAATGCGCGGCAGCAGTGACTGGCCCGATGTTTCCGCGACCTGAAACACTAATTCTCGAGCATGAGAGAGAATAGTACGCCGCTTGCCGCTCATCGTCGCTAGGATTCCATCTGCCAGATACGAACCAGTCGATCAGATCTTGGCCCATCGGATCAACAAACGTTAGCGGATTGCCGACCGCATACCCGTACAAATTCGTCCCATCGACCATTCCTAGCGGATCGCGGCTCAGCCACCTGCCGGTGTTTGGATTCATCGTGCGGAAGGGTGCAAAATAGTTTCCTGTCGCTTTTTCGAGGTCATGTCCGGTGTAGAGGTGGGTCACGCCGCTAGGGCCGGCGGAGTTGTACAGGCTTCCGTAGGGCGTGTACTCCCACGAGCCGGTTTGGTAGCTCGTAGCGTCCCACATCCCGCGCGTCGATCCGAGGTGGTCGTGGGTGAGGTAGCTGTACGCCGGCGTGCTGGTTACATCAACTTCGGCCAGGCCGTCGGCGTAGGTCTTCTGCCCGATGGGAGCGCCGCCCGACCACGCGCCTTCGGCCACTACGTCGAAGCCGGCGCCGTACTGGTATGTATTCCTGAGGCTGCTGTTCTCGAAGCGGAAGATCCGCTTCAAGTCGCCGGTGTACGCGTAGCTCACGTCGGTGTCGGCAGAGTCGGAAGAGTCCACGCTCGCCAGCAGGTTCGCCTTCGTCCAGCCGTAGGTCTTCGTCACGCTGCCGCGCGTCTCCGTCGTGAGCCGGCCCCAATCGTCGTAGGTATAGCTCGTGGATCCGCCGGTGTCCGGAGTTGTCGCCATCGTGTTGAGCTCGTTGTTGTTCGCTACCGTGAACGTCGTCGTGCGATTCACGCCCGAGTCGTCCGCGAGGACCATGAGGCCGTCGTAGCTGACGATCGTGTTCGCCCCCGCGTTGAAGCGTAGGCGATTGCCGCTGTTCGCAGGAACGCTGGTCCTAAGTTGTCAGGGCGCACGAGAGGCGGGATCTTCGAGTTCACATATGATTACCTCGCACGCCTTCAACAATACTCGGACGGGGCGGTTCTCAAAATCCACGATCTTGACTTCGCCCTCAACATCAGTGTCCATCCATTCGAGGTTGCAGGCCAAGTCTACAGGGTCGTCAAAGCTCCAACTAACCCCGTCGTCGAAAATAGCGCGCAATGGGTACTTGGGTTCCATTACCATCAGCCTCCCTGCCATGGCCGATGCTTTTTCATCTGGCTCTTGGTCTTTCCCAGATGGTAGTGTAGACGGTTTGTCCACTTTCCTCCAAGTTTGAACTTGTGCCAGTCTAGGCCGAAAAGTCGTTCTCCTTTCTTTAAAACGTTTATTCCGATTCCTCTGGCTTTCGGATACCAATTGAAAGTGACAGTGATGCCTTTTTGTGCAGCCCTCGCTCCTCCGGCGCCGGCGAGCCCCCAGAGATCACCCAGAACTTCTCCTGAAATGTAAGACGTGGAGCATTGGTTTACGAAATCGTCGACTCCGAACCCATCTCTCACGGCTTCCGTCAGACTCGGCAATCCCACCAGATCCGTCAGGCCAAATCCGCTAGTAAGCTTATCACCGAATCCCGCCGCAACATTCGCAGCGCTATTGATAACGTCATCATACCAGGGAAGCAATCCCATCGGATCCGAGAACATTGTCGGGCTTCCGCCGACGTACCCATACATGTTGGTGCCGTCGATCATTCCCAGCGGATCGCGGCTCGCCCATCTGCCGGTGTTTGGATTGAGCGTGCGGAACGGCGCGAAGTAGTTCCCGGTGACCTTGTCCAAATCGTGTCCCGTGTAAAGCTGCGTCACGCCGCTGGGCCCGGCGAAGTGGTAGGGTGCGCCGTAGGGCGTGAATTCCCACGAGCCGGTCTGGTTGATGCCGCCGTCCCACATCCCGCGCGTCGATCCGAGGTGGTCGTGGGTGAGGTAGCTGTAGGCGGGCGTGCCGGTCACGTCGACTTCGGCGAGGCCGTCGGCGTAGGTCTTCTGCCCGATGGGAGCGCCGCCCGACCACGCGCCTTCGGCCACTACGTCGAAGCCGGCGCCGTACGAGTAGGTATTCCTGAGGCTGCTGTTCTCGAAGCGGAAGATCCGCTTCAAGTCGCCGGTGTACGCGTAGCTCACGTCGGTGTCGGCAGAGTCGGAAGAGTCCACGCTCGCCAGCAGGTTCGCCTTCGTCCAGCCGTAGGTCTTCGTCACGCTGCCGCGCGTCTCCGTCGTGAGCCGGCCCCAATCGTCGTAGGTATAGCTCGTGGATCCGCCGGTGTCCGGAGTTGTCGCCATCGTGCTGAGCTCGTTGTTGTTCGCTACCGTGAACGTCGTCGAGCGGTTGAGACCCGAGTCGTCGGCGAGGATCATTAGGTCGTCGAAGCTGACCACCGTGTTCGGGCTGGCGATCAGCGAGAACCGGTCCCCATTGTAGAGCGGCGCGTCCGTGCGGCTGAAGACCTGCGTCTCGAGCCCGCCGCCCGTCGCGCGCCAGACTTTCACGTTCGCGCCGCTGGCCTCGATGCGCACGGTGTACTTCGTGCCCGTCGCGGTGGTCACGCCGGTGTTCTGGTACTCCGTCGCCGACGTGCCGTTGTAGTAATAGAGCGAGGCGTGGTCCGAATAGAAGCGCACGTACATTTTCTCCGTGCTCGTCGTGTTGAAGCGGAAGGTCGCCTGCGCGTAGGGCGTGCCGGACGTTGTCGAGTCGATCGTGTACGCATATCGGAACTCGAGGTCGTCGTCGTTCACCGTGCGGTAGAGCGAAGCGCCCAGCGCGTTCGACGTGTTCTGCGCCGCGCCATTCACCACGCTCCACGTCCCCGACACGCTCAAGCCGTCGTCCGTCACCGTGCCGTCCGCGAAATCGTCGACCCACGGCTCGACCTTCGTCACGAGATTGTCCCCGTCGTCATAGGTGTACGCGTAGTTCGCCTGGATCGTGTCGCCGGAGTTGTGACGCACCGCGGTCGAAAGGCGGTAGCGGTTGTCGTAGGTGTAAGTCCAGTACGAACTGTCCTCATGCGTGATCTTGGTGATGTTGTACACATCGTCGTAGAGGTAGCTATACCCTTGCTTCACCGTCGAGCCCGACTTGTGCAGGATGTCCGTCATGACGCCGTTACCGTCGTAGACGTAGTCCGTCACCAACCCGTTCGGCGCGGTGACGCTGTCCGGCTGGCCGACACTGTTATACGCAAAACTCCAATTCTTCTCGTTCGCCGTGCCGTCCAAATAGTCCAGCGCCGTCAATTCATGCAAGTCGTTGTACGCGTATCGCGTCACCCGATCGCCCCAATCCGTCACCGTCGTGACCGCACCCGCCGCATTGTAGTTATACAGGAAATCGTAGGTGCCGTCATACAGCTTTGTCAGGCGCCCGGCATCGTCGTACTTGTACTCCAACGGCGGCACCGACACGAAATCCTTCCAGTCGTCGTCCAAGGTCGAGAGCTTGCCCATCGCGTCGTAGGTGTACACCGCGTAGCCCGCGGTGCCCGAGCCGCTTGCGCCGTTGTAATCGACGCGCGTGAGCATTCCTGTGCCGGATGAACCCGTGCTGTACGTGTAGCTAATGGGGTACGTTGTGCCCGAACTGTTGGCGCCCACCTTCGTCACGCGCGAACTCTTGTCGTAGAAATACTTGGTGCTCTTGCTCGGTGGCGATGGATCCGTGACTTTTGTCACGCGGTTGTACGTGTCGACATAGGATGTCCATGTGTGCGAGTTTCCGTCCGTTACCGTCGTGACTGTGCCAAACGCATCGTACGCAAGAACCGTGCTGTCGACGGGATCGGTGACGCTGGTCATGCGGTTCTGGTAGTCGTACGCGAAAGTGGCGACGTTCGACTTGGCATCCGTAACGCCCGTGACCCTGCTCATTTCGTCGTAGGCCACCGTCGTGGACTTGCCGGAAACCCCGGAGGGGTATGTCGTTTTTGTAAGCCGGTTCTGATCGTCGTAGAAAAGATCCAGCGTGTGCGACGCCGGGTCGATGGTCTTCGTGACGCGATTGTTCGCGTTGTACTGGAACTGCGTGTCTCGATACTGGATCGGACCGCTGCCAAAGGCGCGGCGCACTTTGGTCACGTTGCCCATCAGGCCGCAGCCGGAGCATCCACCACCGGACGAGTACTCGATGATGGTCTCTTTCAAGAGTGAATCTTTGACCTTTGTCACTCGGTTCAACTTATCGTAGAGAAACTCCGTCACCTGCAAAAGTGGGTTTTTCGCTTTGGTTACGTTTCCCATACCGTCGTATTCGAAGACCCAATTCTTGGCTAACGCATCGGTAATCGTCGTCAATTGGCCGGAACTGTTGTAAAAGTATTGGATACCCGATGTTGCGCCGTGCTGTGGAGCGATGACCTTGGACAACAGCTCGGAACTGTACCAATAGATATCGGTCACGGTGCCATCTGGAGCAACCACCTGGGTCGGAGACATGCTCGCGCCTATGCCCGAACTGCCATAACTGTAGTTCCATGTCGGGTCGTTCGTGGTGCTGGTCCCTTTGATGACCGTCACCACGCGGCCGTCGCTGTCGTATTGATAGGTATAGTAAGCGCTGGAGCCCCCTGGCAACTTCACGGTGGTCAATCGCTTACTGCTGTCGTAAGCAAAGACATACGTCGCAACCGGCGTGGTGTCCGCCGGGTTTGCGAAGAATTGCTTTTCCGTGATCCGATTGAGATCGGGAGTAGCGGCCTTCCACAGACGCTTCATCATCTGCGTGGTCTGGGCTGCTTCCTTCCAATGCCGGATGAAGACGCTGTCGGTCAATCCGCCGCGATTGAAGACCGTGCGGAGACCCTTCGGGTAATCCACAATAACTTTCGTGGCCTTGGAGAGCGTTGTATCGTAGTCGAACGTGAACAAGTACTCTTTGCTCATCCGATCGGTGATCTTATTCACGTAAAGGGCGCCCGCCGGAGATGAGGGAGCGGTGTACGCGTACTGAATACCCGTGGTTTCGCCGTCGTGCGTCACCTTCGTCAGCCACTTGTTCGAATCGTAAGCGTAACTGACGTACTTGAGCACGTTGTTGGAACTGTCCTTGATGCTCGCCTTGGTAATCTGGCTGTTCGATCCATATTCGAGCAGCAGATAGCGCCCGTCGGGTGTCGCCGGCGTGGAAACCTTCGTGAGATAGCCCGACCCGTTGTACTGAAACGTCAGCGAATTGCCCCCTGGTTCGGTGATCGAGTCGAGGCGAGAAACACCGTTCGTGTGTGCGGGGAACTGATAGACGTATCCGTTCGGAAACTCGGCGGTGTACGTACGGTTCGTCTTGTGGCGCTTTATGTACGTCAATCCATTTTTGAAGTAGTTATAGGTAGCATCCGAGCCAGAACTGGAGAACACCATCGAACCACCATCGCCGCTGACCACACCGATGCTGCTGGGCGGATTTTTGGTGCCTGTCACGATGTGGTAGTTCAGATTGTGAGTCCAATTCACTCCGATGTTGCGACGAAGTGGTAAATCATCGTTACTGAAATAAGTGCGCTTCAATCCATCGGTGTTCTCGAAATTGCGCGTGAAATGGAGATGCAACTGTCCAACGCTCTTGATCGATAGATCGGTTTCATCCAAACGCACACCACTCCGTACGGGGTCGACATTTGCATGTATTCCTGCTCGCCCAAGTCCGTCAGCCCCGGTGCCCAATGGGGCATACCTGCCACGACTCACGTAACTCGCCCCGTTTCCAACGCTGCCCGACGCCCTCGGTGCGCCCGGATTATAGCTCCCTCCATTGGGATCGTTGCAGTCTTGCCCGTCCGGACTCGTGCCCGTATCGCCCCCTTCCTCTCCGCAACCCGAATCGTCCCCGACATTGCCGTCGGGTGCAGCACCGCCGCATTCAGGCAAGAGATCCCCAATAGTCCCTCCTCCTTCCGTGCCGCTGTTGCAGGGAATGCCCAATGCCAATGCAATACCGCAATCAAAATTGATATCGCCCACACCTCCAACAGTGCTCGAAAGCTGTTCGTCGTTCAGCGTCGTTGCTAGAAAGCTGCGGTCGCCGCGAACCAACGCTTCACCGTTCCATCGATCGAAAAAATCAGAGGACTTGACTTTTGACGGTATGTTTTCCATATCGCGCACTACAATTTCATCGCCCTCGATTCGCTCAACAAGTACGAAGTGATTCGTATCGACGAATGCAACGAACGGAGCTTGCAATTCAGAAAGACTTGCGGTTTTCACCCCCATGAGCACCAGTCCTTTGGCGGCCGAAGCCCGAGCCAGCGCAAGCATTGAAGTCCCGCGTTCGTTGGTGCCCGCCAGCAGTGCCAATTCCTCAGTACTTGTCGAGATTCCGTTCATTGCGAGCATGTGTTTGAGCGCCGTCGGACCGCAAAGACTGGCGAGAGTTGGCGCGGGGATCCCTGCACGCGCGATGGGCGTACCGTCCCAAAGTTCCGTCAAGACCGTTTGGACTGTGTCGTTGGCCCTCGGAGCAACCGGCGCCTTGGGATACTCCGTGGCGATACGGTTCAGTAGGTTTACGGCGTAATCAAAATTGTCGAAGCGATTGTAGATGCTTGCCATGAAGAACATCGCAGCCGGCGCGTACTTCGACTGGGGGTAGCGATTGATCACTTCTTGGAAAGCCAAAAGGGTTTGATCGGGCGAATCTGGATACAACTCGTCCACCAATGTAGCTCGCAGAATAGCGCTGAGCGCGCTCTTATCCCCTTCGTTGGGGTATTCGTCCATTACGCGCTGAAAGTACCTAAGCCCCTCGTCGCTCTTACCGAGGCCCACAAACGCGCGTCCGATCCGGTACAGGATTTCCGCCTTTAGATAGGGCCAAACTGACGGTGAATTCAGGACCTCATCTACAAGGGCTTCATTCGTCTGGTCGAGCATCTCCTGGAAAGAGACGATAAGCTGTGGGGTGGAGCGTTGCGTGTAGTAGTACTACCCAAAAACGCCGTGAATGCACCACGTATTGAAATCAGGGGCTTTATTCAATCGATCGCTCAGTTCGGCAACGGTAAGAGTGAGTGTCTCTGGACCCAAGGCTTGGGCGGACGCCATTAGGTATTGCAGCACAGGCAGTATCAGTGGGTTTTGAGGGTATTCTTCGAGAAAGCGAAACCCGTCGTTATATGCACGGCCAAAGTATTTATTGGCATCGACCTCGTTGGTGGCACCCTGGGCAAACATCGCGCGATAGTAATTGAAACCCATGAGCACGAATTTGCTCTCGGGGGCGTTGCAGTTCTCCCAGGTCGGCAATTGCTGCTCGAAGGCATCAAGGATAGATGACGAATAAGTGCCACTCAGCATCGACAGCGCGTATTGTGTCAACGCCTTGATTCCCTGTGAAGCCTCCAACGAATTTGGATATTGCTCCATCAGGCGAAATAGAGCCAGCGCACCATTTACCACATCGCCCTGCGTTTGATAGCTCGCGGCGTCATTAAGAATTGCTTGGGCGTCAGGGTTAAGCGCGGGAACGGAAGCGGCGGGCGGTATCGGAATCGCCTGGGCCAAGACAAAGGGTTCCGGCAGCGCGCGCTTGAGCCTGGGTGAATCCTGCCCGGATACAATGGGCTCGGGTTCGCCAGGCGCCGCAATAGGCTGGGCTGACTCATCGTCACGGATCGGATCGGAAGCCTGGGCGGTGACCGCCGTCGCGACAGTGACGGGCAACAACATTTGCGCATTCACTGACGACGGCAGGAAAGTCAGCAGAGTAAAAACCGCTCCTGTTCGTTTCGAGAATAACCGAATCCAGATTCGCTTCATGGCCTGCCTCCCGCATACTCGGGTTTCACTTGCGCACTTCACATAGCCTGTCAGGGATTTCGCCGATCGCGCCCGTTGAGAATGAGCACGCGCGGCTCGATCATTGGCTACAGTTGGCACCCTCACGTTCCGTCACGCCTGACGAACGCGAGGTGCTGTTGTATCTCAACGGGACGGTTTTGTCAATAGGAATTATGAAATAGCGGTGTGGTGCGGCGGCTGATATTGCGATTGCTCAGATTGCGCAGACATCTGTCAACTGAGTTTGATTGTCTTTCGATACGGTTTTTGCGCGAGCCTGTAATTCGAGTAACGTGGTCGGCGGTCATAGCTTAGGCCTCCGCTGCAACGAGTGCTCGCGGCGCAACGCGCATGAAGTCAAAGGTGCGGATTTTCTCCCGGTGCAACGAACTTCAACAAGCGGTGAAGAATATTGGCCGGGCGTGAGCAGTGAGAATGGCCCGCGATGCAACACGCGGCTGGCCGTAACATGCAGGTTGAATCGCTCGGGAAGATCGCTTGCGGTCGTGTAGCACTCGGCACCTCGCGATATCTCCGCCGAAGGTGACCTATCCCTCATAATCACGGTAAAAGTTCGGTGGTTTGATCCGCATCGGCAGGTTTCACGTATGAGAAGTGAAGGAACGTTTAGATTGCCATCTTCGCCGATAGCTGGAAGTACTGAACTGGGCCTGAAAGAGGTTGTCAAGGCGTAGTTGAGATGGCGTTGACCGCAAGGCCTTGACCTCGACAGTGGTCCGAATACCATTAAGCGGACGCGGTAGCCGTAAACGCTACGTGCTTGGGGTGGAGTGGGGGGAGACGATGTTACGCTGTCCGACAGCAGGGGGCGCGGGATGGGTGGGGAATTCCGGCGAATCATATGAGTGAGTCTGGAGCAGGAAATCTGATTGCATCGTTTTACGGCGACGGCAAGCCTGTGCTGTTTGTTCATATAGCGGTGTTGTTGGCGGCGAGTGCGGACAAATTGGGCGAGTCGTTGGACGGGGTGACTCGACACAGGTCTCCTGAGGCTGCTTTTTTGCCGGTTCCACCGCTCGACGAATGGCTTGCTCTTTATCGGTCGCATCGTCGAATAGTAGACGCGATTGGTGTCCTCCAGTGCGGACGCGCCGTGGGAAGTGTGTCCAAGAGAAGAGATGCACTACTGGCGGCGAAAGTCAGTCCGATGCATTTACGGAATACCGCCATCGACAGCGTTGAACCTAAGTTGTTGGAAACGATGCTTTCGTTGTTTCGACCGGTTTTGTTTCCGCCTCTCGAATCGACACTGCGCGAAGCGTTTAGGAAGACGAATATGGACATAAGAGCGTTGGCGAATGAGGAGCGGACCTCCGAATTTAAATCAAGTGCTGAAGGCCAGTTCTTCCTTCGGGTGTGGTTCCCTTGTTGGATGCTGTATCAAACGTACCCGCCATTGCTCATGCGCCGAGCCAGGTATGGACACGATGACGCTCTCGATAAACTCGTGCGTCTTGACAAATCGGCGGCATTCGATCCAAGAGTAGCGAGACATATCCATACAATTTTGCACGGGCGGGATGTTGAGCGTCGCGTCCGGATGGAGCGTGCTCTGGAGGGTCATCCATCCGAAAGACTTGACCCGAAACGTATCCGCTACCTACTCAGTGGACTTATTTCGCAATTGGCAAATCTGTTCAAGGCTTCTGTTACCGCGCCTGAAATCGAGACGTTGTTTAATCGAATTGAGCATATTCGCTCCGGTGAATTGCAGGACGAGAACCTAGGGACGGCGGAAACCCTTGCAAAAGCGATTCAACGGAACCGCATTTGGCCGTCAATGTTGGAGCCGTAGAGGCGGACATCTGGTTCGATTCTAGATGTCCGGGTGAGACAAGCGCGTGGTCCGTAACTTTGGGCCATGGCTCACGAATCCCGAAACCACGAGGTGAAGGGCGGGTCGGCCTCCGAACGGCGCGGCGACGCGCCGACGGAAACGACCCGACCGGCTTGTGCGGGATGGATCGTCGAAGTCGGCACCGTTCGGGGGATTCGCGGAACTAGCCCGGATCCAGTGATTCGTCTCTTGGCCGGATTGATCGCCCGCCGTCTGGCCTCGGCAAGCCGTCGCCCCCTGAGTCTCCCTTCGGGACCGGAAAAGGGGGGCGAATGACTAACAGCCCCCCTCCAAACGTGAAACTCAGGCCGGATGAGCCAGGGCGTGTGCTTGCTAGTGGGATTGATTCATTGGTGTTAGCCATTGAGGCGTATTGGCTCTCGGATGGCACTTTCGAGTCGTTGACGGAACTCAAGGAACGAGCCAAGAAGGCCCAAGCCGACGAGCCTGTGGTGTTACGTTTAAACGACGGTCTTAGCTCGTGGGCCTTCAATGTAAAGCCCCACGGTGCAGGTGGCTACGAATGGATACTGGTGTCACGCGAGGCAACGATGAAAATTGGGAATTGGAGGGTGCTAAAGCAGCGGCCGAGCGTGATGATTGATATTCGAGCCGAGACTCTTTGGACCCACGGCCCACAGGTAGTCGTCACTCGTGTAGCTTTCATACTTCGTAACCTCGGCGCGACGATTGTGCGAATCAAGCCGAGCAGGGTGGATTTGGCGTGCGACATCCTTCTTCCCTACGAGGCCTGGTCGATGGGTCTTTTGGAAAATTTTGTGACCCGAGCAAATCATAAAGCGGTCTACCTGCAACAAAAGCAGCTTTCCGGGTTCACGATTGGTTCAGGCGCGATGTTAGTTAGAATTTACGATAAGGCTCTTGAAATTAGGAAGTCGAAGAAGGTCTGGATGTATGACATTTGGCAGATTCCAGAGGTCCCTCAAGGGCATCGAGTGATTCGTGTCGAATTCCAGATGCGGCGAGAATTGCTCCACAGTCTTGAGGGTGATTCATGGGACCAGTTTAAGTGGAATCTCCCCAGGATTTGGTCCTACAACACGCAAAACTGGCTGCGGCTCGTCGAGAACGCGACACTTCACCATACTCAACAGACGCTCGTGCCGTGGTGGGTGCTCGTCATGTCGCAGTTTGATGGCATGCAGGCAGGTACTCCGCTCGTAAGAAAAAAGGCGATCCAACAGGATATCCTTCAATTGGCCGCTCAAACGCTCGGGACACTTTCCTCGATTACCACTATGATCACGGATGACGCCGCAATAGAAGGAGATGCGCTCTTGGACGCGCAGTCTCATACGGACTTTGCTCTACGAGTCGCACGAGATATCATGCAACTCCGTGATGCGGACTTTACAGAGAATGTAAAGAGGAAGCATGCAAAATACGCACGTCGGCCTGCGAGCGCCTCGCACCAGAGGAAAAACCGTGCTAGGCTCGCTCGCGCGTTGGGTTATGAGGAGGAGCATCCATGATACGGGCCATCGGGTATGTGCGGCGCTCAACTGACCGCCAGGGCGAATCGCTCGAACAGCAGCGGCACCAGTTGGAGTCTTTCGCCAAGAAGCAAGGATGGACTCTGGCCGCGGTCTATGCCGATGATGCGGTAAGCGGGAGCGAGCTCCGGCGTCCCGGCCTCGATGAACTGATTCTTGCTGCGGCGGATTCCTCGGTCGGTGTAATTCTGACCTGGGACCGCAACCGCCTCACGCGGCCGAAGGATGCCGTCGATGGTTTGTTGCTAGAGCGCCAGTTCAAAAAGCTCGGCAAACGAGTCGTCTTTGCTTCGACCGGCCAGGAACTGAATGATTCGTTTTCGTCCGGGCTGATTAGCTTTGTCGAGCACTATCAGAACGGCGATTACTTGCGGAAACTGAGTCGCGACACGATGCGCGGCCTAGTCGGTCGTGCAAGGGCTGGGATGTGGACGGGCGGTCCGATACCGTTCGGGTACGACCGGCTCATTTTGGATGACGGGACTCCGCACCGAATCGTGCGGGATATGCCGGATGGTAGTCAATCCATCATAAGCCCTGACTCCGGGCTGGTTGTCGAGATGCTTCCCAAGGGGCGGAGTTTTAAGAAGCAGGACCACGAGCAATGCACTCTCATTCCCAGTGATGATGCTCGCGCTGCGGCAGTCCAGAGAATGTTCGCAGACTGCGTACAGGGCAGGCCAACGCGTTTCCTTCGGGACACGCTGGACGACGCAGGATTCCGAACTTCGCGCGGGAGGCGCTTCACGGTCCAGACGATTCTCCCAATGCTATCTAGCCCAGCGTATATCGGGAAGTGCGTCTACAACCGTCGAACATTCAGCAAGTGGCATCGCTACTCGGACGGTTCGAGTCGTGAGCGGCTGGACGAAGGGTTTGAGTTGCGTCCAGAGCAAGACTGGGTAGTCCGCGACAATGCTTGGCCTGCCCTGGTAGATGAAGAGACCTTCAATGCCGTGCAGAGTCGGCGCTTGATACGGACAACTGCCTATCGCGGAAATGCGATGAAGAGTGAGTACCTTCTGTCGGGCATGGCGTTTTGCGGAATATGTGGCGGAAAGCTTACGGGAACGACCCGTACGAGCGGGAAGGGTTACAAAACACGTTACTACACATGCAGTCGCTATTCGGCGGGACACAAGAATGAATGCCCGAAGCGCTACACGGTCCCCGCAGATTTGGTGGAGGACCACATCGTCGGCCTTATTAAACACGACTTGTTGAAGTACAGAGACGATGAGAAGCTCTATCGGTATGTTGAGGAAGCGCTCTCGCGGCTGTCAGAAGGAAATGCTGGCGTCGCCGAACGGTTGAAAGCGCGCGCCGTGGAACTCGATGAGAGTCTCGCTCGACTGCGGGAGCACTTGGCGTCGATGGACGCCACTACGGCCCAATCCCTCGGCCTATACGAGCAAGCCCGCACGCTCGCCGCTGAAAGAACTAAAGTGGTGGAAGACCTGGTGCGAGCCTCAATCGAGCAAGGGACGACACCCGTAGCCGACGATGTTAGGGCCGAGGTGTCCAAAGAATTCGACGCGCTGGAGATGGTACTCGCCGGTGGGAGTCTGGAAGAAAAACGCGAACTTATTGCCGCATATGTTCACCGGGTCGAGGCCGCACCGGAGCGCCAAACCCTTGCAATTAGCCTGTTTCCCGATAGAGTAAGTCAAATGGTAGCGGGGGTAGGATTTGAACCTACGACCTTTGGGTTATGAGCCCAACGAGCTACCAGGCTGCTCCACCCCGCGACACTACGTGCTGTGAGCGAAACTCACTCACAAGCCGTCAGTCTAGCAAACGGCCGTGGCCGATTCAAGGAGATCCCTCGAAGAATTGCGGCCTCGCCGCGTTAGATCGCCCGCGAACTGACTCGGTCGCGCAGTCCCGGCGCGCGGCGATCAGTGACGCCGGTCGAGATGGATGCCGCCGGTTTCCTGAGGCACACTGCGGCGGATGCGCGAGAGCGTATCGAGTAGCTCTTGCGCCGACACGCTGGAACCGTCGGTTTTCGACGTCGAGCAGATCACGAGGTCGAGGAAATCGCCCGTCCCGTCCTGCTCGGCATAGCCCACCGACTCCAGCAGCGTACCGTGGTGCTTTCGCCAGCCCTTCAACAGCTTCGCGCCAAATTCGGCAACGTCATCGGGCAACATCAGGCTCAGGAAAAACCCGCCGCCCATGTGGCCCCCGAAATACGACTCCGCCGCAAAGCCTTCACTGGTCAGCGTGATGGCCCGCCCGAGGTGGCGCAGGGCCTTGTCGCGCGACGCCGCGCCCTTCTCCTGCGCAAGCCGGCGCAGGCCGAGCAGCTCCACATACAACAGCGCGAACGGTTCGCCGCGAGTAATCCGCAACTGAATCCGGCGCCGGGTCTCTTCATTGTCGGGCAGCCCCGTGACGCTGTCGACGTAGGCCTCGTCTTGCAGCGACTTCAGCAGGCTGCCCACGCGCTGCACCAGTTGCGCAAGGTCCACCGGCTTGGGCAGGAAGTCGTCGGCGCCCTGCGAAAGCGCGTGCCGAATCTCCTCGGGATTGCTCATCGTCGACAAAAAAATGATCGGCAAGTGAAACAACTCCGAGGCACGGCGGACGTGGCGGCAGATCTCGAATCCAGAAACATCCGGCAACATCGGGTCGATCAACACCAGATCGAGCGCTTCGTTATCGATGATCTCGATCGCGTCGCGCCCGCGCGCCCGGACGGCGCAAGTGTGCCCCGCCTGCGTCAGGCTCTGGGCCACACGCGACGCCAGCTCTTTATCGCGATCCACGATCAGGATTTTAGCCATGCCGAATTCCCGGTCCTTCGCAGTTCGTTCGGGAAGCTACGGAATTGACCGGCGAACGCGCGCAGGGTGGGCGAGGAGGGATTCGAACCCTCAAGCCCTTGCGGGCGACGGATTTTAAGTCCGTCGTGTATGCCATTCCACCACTCGCCCGTCGAGCGGCGGTGTGGGAGGTTGGATTGGAGGCGGCACCCGGACTTGAACCGGGAATACACAGCTTTGCAGGCTGCTGCCTTACCATTTGGCTATGCCGCCGCCTGACGAATCCCCGATCTTAGCCGACGCTGCCGGATCCGATCAATGCCTCCCGCGCCCGCGCGCAGTCACTCCTGCCGGGCGCGCCCGCGAGTGGCCGCGCCCGGATTGCTTCCCGCATCCATTCTACATGTTTGCGTAAAAGACGCACTACGCTCGAAGCGGCCGCGGATTTCGCCTAGAATAGAGGGCTTCCCGCGCCCGTCGGCGCAGGGGCCGGGAGTCAGCATGCCGCGCGAATACGACCTCATCGTGGTGGGCGCCGGCCACGCCGGCGTCGAGGCGGCGCTCGCTTCGGCCCGCATGGGCAAGCGCACTCTCCTCGCCACCATGTCGCTCGACGCCCTCGCCAAGATGCCGTGCAACCCCGCCATCGGCGGCATCGCCAAGGGCCAGCTCGTCCGCGAGATTGACGCGCTCGGCGGCGAGATGGGCCGCTGCACCGACCGCACCGGCATCCAGTTCAAAATGCTCAACCGCTCCAAGGGCCCCGCCGTGCACTCGCCGCGCGCGCAGGTCGACCGCCACGCCTACGCGCAGGACATGAAATTAGTCTGCGACATGCAGACCAATCTCGATATCAAACAGGTCATGGTGGACGACCTGATCGTGCGCGACGGCGCGATCCACGGAATCCGCACGGCCATCGGCCAGGAAATTCTCGCGCCCGCCGTCATCGTCTGTTCCGGCACCTTTCTCGGCGGCAAACTGCATTTCGGCATGACGCAGATCGAGGGCGGACGCAGCGGCGAGATGAACGCCAAAGTCCTGTCGAACACCTATCGATCGCTCGGCTTTCAGATCGGCCGGATGAAGACCGGAACGGTCCCGCGCGTTCACCGGCGCAGCATCGACGTCGACGCGCTCACGCCGCAGCCCGGCGACGACGAGCCGCGGCCCTTTTCGTTCTCGACGCCGATCGAGACCTTCAAGCCGAAGAACGAATTGTGTTGGCTGACGTACACGAACGAGCGCACCCACGACGTAATCCGGCGAAATCTCGACAAGTCGCCGCTGTATGCCGGCGTGATCACCGGCATCGGCCCGCGCTATTGCCCAAGCATCGAAGACAAAGTGATGCGCTTCGCCGACCGCACCGAGCACCGCGTCTTCCTCGAGCCCGAAGGCCTGACGACCGCCGAGGTCTACGTCAACGGACTCTCCACCAGCCTGCCCGAGGAAGTGCAACTCGAATACCTCCGCACGATTCCAGGTCTCGAACGCGCCGAGATCGTCCGCCCGGGTTATGCCGTCGAATACGACTTCATCCCGCCCACGCAGCTAAAGCCGACCCTCGAAACCAAGCTCGTGCGCGGCCTTTATCACGCGGGGCAAGTGAACGGGACCTCCGGCTACGAGGAGGCGGCCGCGCAGGGGCTGTATGCCGCGCTGAACGCCGTGCGCCAGATCAATGGCGAGCCGCCAGTGTTCATCTCGCGCAGCGAGGGCTACCTCGGCGTGCTGATCGACGATCTCGTCACGCGCGGCGTCATCGAACCCTACCGCCTCTTCACCTCGCGCGCGGAGTATCGCCTGCTGCTTCGAAACGACAACGCCGACATCCGCCTCGCCAAGTACGGCATCGCGGACGAGGTCTTCAAGCAGCGCGTGCGCGAAAAGGAGACCGCCGCCGCCGCCGAAATCCAGCGGCTCGAAGCAGAGGTCCTTCCACCCTCGGACGAAGTAAACCGCACGCTCGCCGCGCGCGGCCTGGATCCGATCGCCAGCCCGCAACTCGCCGCGCGCTGGCTGCGCCGGCCGGAGATCTCGCTGCGCGACGTCTGGGCCTTCACCCCGCCGCCGGCCCCGCTGTCCTTCGAAGTCGCCGAACAGGTCGAAATCCAGATCAAGTATCACGGCTACATCGCGCGCCAACAGCGCGACCAGGAAAAATTCGAGCGCGCCGAGCACCTCCCGCTCCCTGACAACATCGACTACACCATCATCCCCGGCCTCCCCGCCGAAAGCCGCCAGCGCCTCGCCGAAATCCGCCCCGTGAACTTCGGCCAGGCCGCCCGAGTCCCCGGCGTGCGCGCCTCCGACATCTCCATCCTGCACATCTACATCGAGAAGCTGCGTCGCCAGCGGAGCACCGGCGAGCGCGCCGTGTCCTGATCGCGCTGGTCGGCTAGGTTGACAACACTTCCGGCCCTTTGCTGCAATACCTCTTCGCCGTTTGCGGCTCCCAGCCGCGCGGGACGTGCGCTGGAGTGATTCCATGGTTGACGACCGCCGGGACGTGTGGGATCTGCTGACTCTCGCGTTCTGGTTTGTATTTTTTGCGGTTGGCCTGGCGCCGGAGTTGTGCTTCTCCGCCATTCGCGCTGCCGCGGGCGTCGCGCCCTACACCGCGCTGGTAAATTCCTCCGCCGTCATCACCGTCGGCTTCGCGGTGTACCTCGCGCTCTTTACCTACCGCCGCTGCCGCGCCTCCGGCATCACCCCCTACCTCTCCCAGGGCAAGGCGCTCGAGGTGGCGCTCGTCTCGCTCGTCGCTTTCCTCGAGTTGCCCGCCGTCAGCATGACCTTTCAATCGCGCAAGACCCTGCTCGCGCTCACCCTCGATCTCGGTTCGCTGAACGACCTGTACTTGCAGGGTGTGATCCTCTTCGTCAGCGCCAGCAAACTACTCGCCTGGGCCTACCTCATCTCCCTCGTCATCCGATACCACGCCTTCGGCAATCGCGCAGTCTTCACCCAAGTCCCCTCCATCTTCCCAAGCATGCAGCATTCCACAGACGCCCCAAGCGAGGCCGCCGCCCCGCGCGCTGAAACCCCCGGCGCGCTCGCCCCGCCGGAGCGGCCCGCCGCGGAGCCTCCGGCCGAGGCCGCGCCGCGCGCCGTGGAGAAGTAGCCGCGCATGAAAGCGGAAATCATGATGATCGGCACCGAGCTGCTGCTCGGGCAGATCGAGGATACGAACGCGACCTTTATGGGGCGGGTCCTCGCGGACAACGGCATCGATCTCTATCAGAAGACGACGGTCGGCGATAACACCGAGCGCATCGTGAGCGCGTTGCGCGCCGCGCTCGCGCGCTCCGACGTTGTACTTTGCTCGGGCGGCCTCGGGCCGACGGAGGACGACATCACGCGCGACTGCGTCGCCGAAGTCTTGCAGCGGCCGCTTGAGTATCACGAGGACCTCTTCGCGCACATCGAGTCGCTATTCCTGCGCTACCGCCTCAAGCTCACGGAGAACAACAAGCGCCAGGCAATGGTCCCGCGCGGGGCAATCGTGGTGGACAATCCGAACGGCACCGCGCCCGGCCTCATCGTGGACGACCCGCAGGGCATCGTCGTGTGTATGCCCGGCGTGCCGCGCGAACTCGAGCCGATGTTGACCGACAGCGTAGTGCCCTGGTTGAAGAAACGCTTCGGCATCGGCGAAGTGATCCACTATCGCGTGCTGAAAGTGTGCGGGCTGGGCGAGTCGCACGTGGACCAGATCATCGGCGACCTCATCCTGAATTCGAAGAATCCCACCGTCGGCGTATTGGCGAACCCCGCCTTCGTACGCATCCGCATCGCCGCGAAAGCCGCGACGCGCGAGGAAGCAGAGAGACTGATAGACCCCATCGACGCCGAAGTCCGCAAGCGCCTGCCGAACCTCATCATGGGTGTAGACAACGACACAGTCGAAGGCGTGGTGAACCGCCTCCTCGCCGAGCGCGGCTGGACGCTCGCCGTCGGCGAGACCGCCTCCGGCGGCATGATCGCCGCGCGATGCACGGCGGCCGGCGCGACGCAATTCGCCGGCGGACGCGTCCTCCGGATCGAATCGCTCGACACCGCCCACGTCGAGCGCGCCGCGCGAGCACTCGCCGAGTCCGTCCGCGAAGAGTTCAGCGCCACCTGCGCGCTAGGCGTCGTCGCCGATCCCCAGCAGGGCGTCACGCTCGTCGCCTTCGTTCATCCAACCGGCGCCGAAGAGTGGGTCATCGGCCGCGCCGGCACAAACGACATCATGCAAGGCCGCCTCGCCACCGTCTCCCTCGAATACGTCCGCCGCTTCCTCGTCGGCGCGCCGGTGCAGAACGCGCAGGGGTAGTTATTCGTCACGCAAGAGATTTAGCGACGTGTGCAAGACGGCCAGAATATTTACGCGGTCAGGCGCGATGTGATACACGATACGGTATCGGCCTTCGTAAATCTCGCGGATTTGGGTGAGATCAAATAGGTCAATCTTGCGGCCCGAGAGTGGAAACTGTCCGATCTGATCCGCGCGGCGGGTAATCCGATCGGCGAGGCCGTCGGCGGAGACCGACGAGAATTGCGCCACGTAGTTACGAATCGCAAGTATATCCGCCAGGGCGCCGTCCGTCCATTTGACAATCACTCGGGAAGCCCAAGTTCCCGCCTGACGTCTTGGACGCTTCGTACTCGCCCAGCGGCGACGTCTGCCAGACCGCGTTCAACCGCGATGCGAAGGCAGATCTCCTCAACTAAGTCGTCCCAGGTCGCATCATCGGGCATTTGGTCGATCAGCGCTTTGGCGTCGTTCTTGTTGATCGTTTGTGCCATCGCGGGTCTCCGATTACAACTTCAATTCTACCATAAGAGATGCTCCGTATCGCGACGTCATTTCGGCGCGGCGGCCTCAGGCTTGGGCGCTTCTGGTGCGGGCGCTGGCGCGGCTTGTTGTTGCTCCATCTGCTCGGCCGCCTGGCGGATCATCCACGCCTTCACGTTGCGATCGAGCACGGCGTACTGCACGGCGATCGACGTGGCGAGTTCGCGGCTCCAATAGTTCGCGCCGTGCGCGCCGGGGGTCTGGCCGTAGGCGAAAGGGATCTTGTTCGTCAGCAGAATGGAGGCGAATTCCTGGTTTGTCGCCAACAGCCCGTCGTCGATTCCGCAATCGAGATAAATGTGCGGAAGGTATTTCATCGGCACCTGCTTGATCAATTCGAAGGGGTCGTACTGCTGCGTTTCTTCGACCGTCTTGAATGCGATGCCGTGCGGATAGCGCTCGTGCTGCATCGTGAATCCCGGAATCCGGATGAGCTCAGGCACGTCCGAGTCGCGGTCCTCGTCGTTCGGTCCGGGAATCTCGTTCTGCTGCGGGGCGCCGCCAGCTTCAAGTTTTGCGCGCGCCGAGCGCGCGAAATCCAGCGCGCCGCTCTGCGACGCCACCGAACAAAAGAGTCCGGGATGCCGCAAGCCAATCATCAGCGCGCCATAGCCGCCCATCGAGAGGCCGGAGATCGCCCGCCCTTCGCGCGCGCGGACGGTGCGAAAGGTCTGATCCACGCTGTGAATCAAGTCGTATACGATGAAATCTTCCCAATTGTTGATCTGCCCGTCGGCGCTCTCGGCCCAGTTGATGAACCACGAGTTCCCGCCGTCCGGCATGACGACGATGAAGTCCTTCGCGCCGACGTGCTGCCCGAGGCCCATGATTGGCCACACGGTGTAGTTCTGCGAAAACCCGTGCAGCATGTACAGCACCGGATACACCTTGCCGGAAGTCTCGTAGTCCGCCGGCAGCAAGACCAGGTACTTCGTGATCCGCCCGATCGCCGGCGCCTCGAACTCGACCAGTTTCATCGCCCGGTCGACGTGTTGCGTTTGCAAGTCGTAAATTTTTACTTCGACATCCACTCCGCCTTCCGGAGTCGCCAGCGGAACGCCCCCCGGCCCAATCTCCACCACGCGGTCCGGCGCCGGCGGTGCGGCGGTCGCGCTATGATCGTGTTGATGCTCGCGGTCCTGCGCGGCCGCGACAGGCGCGACAAAAAGAAAAAGCACGGGAAGCAGAAGCAGAGGGGCCATTGGCATCGCGACACGCATCAGATTACTCCGGGAGGGGGCTCGCCTGGGCGCGCGGCGCGCCCAATCGGCTGAATCGTACCCCTTCGACGGTATAGATCAAAAGTGAGGCCCAGATGCAGCAGAACGCGACCAGCTTCACGCGATCGAAGGATTCGTGGTAGACGAACAGACCCAAGAGAAAGGTGAGGGTCGGCGAGAGATACTGAAGGACGCCGAGCGTGGTGAGACGCACCCGCCGCGCCGCCGCGCCAAAGAGCGCGAGCGGCAGCAAGGTGATTGGCCCGACGCCCAACAGGTAAAGCGAATTCATGCCCGCGCCGGGGCCGAAGTGGCCTTCACCCCGCGCGCCCAGCCAAATGACGTAACCCAGCGCGAAGGGGAACATGAACGTGGTCTCGACGGTAATGCCGCTCAAGGCATCGACAACGGTGAAGCGGCGAATGAATCCGTACAGCCCAAAGGTGATCGGTAGAAACACCGACACCCATGGAACGGTTCCGTGCGCCGCCATGAGGTACACGACGCCCGCCGCGGCGAGCGCAATCGCGGCGATCTGGCCCGGCCGCAGCCTCTCGCGCAGCAGAAATACGCCGAGCAACACGCTAAACAGGGGATTGACGAAGTAACCCATGCTGGTCTCAATCAGCTGGTTGTGAATGACCGCCCACAGGAAGACGAGCCAGTTGGACGACACAAGCATGCCGCTGACGAACAGCAGCCCGAGCAGCCGCGGAGTCCGCCACACGCGCAGGAAATCCGGAAGGCGGCGAATCAGCACCAGCAGCAGCACGCCGAGAACGGCTGACCACAGCGCGCGGTGCGCGACGATTTCCGCAGAGTCAATCCCGCCAAGAATCTTGTAATAGGCCGGGATCAACCCCCAAAAGGAATAGGCGACGACGCCATAGATGATTCCGCGCGTATTCTCCTCGTCCGACGACACGCTGGCGATCCTTCCCGGACGAATCCCGCCCGCGCCTGGATTAGCTCTTGTTCTCGATGAGACACCCGATGCCCTGACCGCCGCCTATGCACATCGCCGCGACGCCGAAGCGGACCTTCCGGCGCTTCATCTCGTGAATCAGCGTGACGATAATGCGCGCGCCGCTGCACCCGATCGGGTGCCCAAGCGCAATCGCGCCGCCGTTGACGTTCACCAGCGCCGGGTCGATTTCGAGGTCGCGCACGACCGCGATGGACTGCGAAGCGAAGGCCTCGTTCAATTCCCACAGCCCGATGTCCGAAACTCTCAGACTATTGTGCTTCATCAGCTTGCGTACCGCGCCGATCGGACCGAGCCCCATGGTCGCGGGATCGCAGCCGCTCGATCGCACATCGCGCAGGTACACCGCATTGGTCACATCGATGCCCGCCGGCACCGCGCCCTCCGCGACCAGCAGTACGCTCGCCGCGCCGTCGTTGATTCCCGAGGCGTTCGCCGCGGTCACCGTGCCGTCTGGTTTGAACGCCGGCCGCAGCGCGCCCATTTTCTCCAAGGTGGTCTCCGGTCGGGGATGCTCGTCGGTGTCGATTCTAGTCTCGCCCTTTTTCGATCTGATGACGATCGCAGTGATTTCGTCCTGGAAAGTCCCCGACGCGATCGCTCTGCCCGCTTTCTGCTGGCTGCCGTGCGCGAAGGCGTCCTGTTCCGCGCGGGTGATGCCGTATTTCTGCGCCACGTTCTCCGCCGTGATGCCCATGTGGTAGCGGTTGAAGATGTCCGTGAGGCCGTCATGCACCATGCTGTCGATCGCCTGCACGTCGCCCATCCGCGCGCCTGCGCGCAGCGAGGGCAGCAGATACGGCGCCTGCGTCATGTTCTCCGTGCCGCCGGCGAGCACGACGCCATTGCGCTCGAGCAGGATGCTCTGCCAGCCCAGCTCGATCGCCTTCATGCCCGAGCCGCAGACTTTGTTCACCGTGAACGACGGCACTTCCTTCGGCACGCCCGCCTTCATCGAAATCTGCCGTGCGGGATTCTGGCCGAGCCCCGCCTGCAGCGCGTTGCCGAAGATCGCTTCGTCAATCTGCTCCGGCTTCGCTCCGGCGCGCGCGAGGGTCCCTTGCGCGGCCACCACGCCAAGTTCGACCGCGCCCACGCTGGAAAATACGCCCGACATCGAGCCAATCGGCGTGCGGGTCGCGCCAAGAACCATTACGTTTCGCATAGGATTTCGTGTCCTTTCAGGTCGCGGAACGCCGCGGAAATCCGCATATCCTAGTGAAAATCAGCGCGACATTCTAACTGTTCACGTAACAGCCGTCTCTAAAAGCGTCTAACGCTCCGTTGAAAACCCCGCCTAAACCGTCATTGCGAGATACCGTCCGGGCTGTTGGGAACCAATGGGCCGGCGGGGGAATCTCGCAACCGAGCTGTCTGCCCTCAGACGCTCCAGGAGCCACGCCCTCCGCCGGCCCCGTCTCTTTGCGCTCGTCAGCATAAAAGAAACGCAAAACAAACATACAAGGAGCGCGGTTGCGACGAAGCAATCTCGTTAACCGGAGACTTCCATTGTTCGAGAGGCATCGGACTCGAATCCGTCCAAGTGGGGGACCATTTCAACAGAGCAGTAGATGCTCTAAATCTGTCATTCTGTTGCCGTTTATTCCGCGTCCCGGTTCCGGCGATCACGTACCTCCCGCATCGTCGTGCGTCCCGGCCCCAGCGACCACTCAAGTTCCGAATCGTCGTGCGTCCCGTAGGGACGCTCCGATAGTAGCCCGGCACTTCAGTGCCGGGTCCGCGTGACCATGAAATTGGCGAGTCCCGTAGGGACGGCTGACTCCCCGATGATTCGTGTTCAGCCGTCCCTACGGGACTTGATTGTCCTTAAGCGCGCGCCCGGCGCTAAAGCGCCGGGCTACTATCAGTTGCCCCTCCGGGGCACCTACGATACGGTTGCCCTCCGGGGCACCTACCATCAGTTGTCCCTCCGGGGTACGACACCCGCACCGGCCCTCTCATTGTGAAACACAATTCTCTGGAGTTGTGCCTGGCGAGAATCATTCCGCGCCGCCGCGCTCGATCGGCCAGAAATGATTCAACGTCCCTGCGCCGTGCCCGAGCGCGAATCCGCGGCGGATGGCTTCCGTCACGTATTGTTTGGCGACGCGCACCGCTTCGGGCAGTGGCTGCCCGTGCCCGAGGAAAGCCGCGATCGCCGCCGCGTAGGTGCAACCAGTGCCGTGCGTGTTGCGCGTGGCGATGCGCGGCGCGGAAATCTCCGTGAATTCGCGGCCATCGAAGAGAATATCGATCGCGTCCGTCCCTTCGAGATGTCCGCCTTTCACGAGCACGGCCCGCGCGCCGAGGCCGTGCAACGCGCGCGCGGCCTCGCGCTGTGACGCAACCCCGATCACGCGCACGCCCGTCAAGGCCTCGGCCTCGGCTGCGTTCGGCGTCACCACGAGCGCCAGCGGAATGAGCCGTGTCTTCAGCGCCTCGACCGCATCCTCGCGCAGCAGCCGGTGGCCCGTCTCCGACACCATCACGGGATCGAGCACATACTTTTCGATGCGATGCCGCGCGATCGCGTCGGCGACCGCGTAGATGATCGCCGAATTCGACAGCATCCCGCTCTTCGCGGCATCCACCCCGATGTCCTGCGCGACGACGTCGATCTGTTGCGCGACCATGTCCACGGGCACGTCGTGCACGCCGTAGACGCCGGTCGTGTTCTGCGCCGTGATGGAAGTGACGGCGGCCATGCCGAAGACTTGCAAGGCGGTGAAGGTTTTCAGATCGGCCTCGATGCCCGCGCCGCCGCCGCTGTCGCTGCCGGCGATCGTGAGCACGCGCGGGGGAGTCGCCGCGGCCATCTCAGCCGAGGATGCCCGCGATGCAGGCAGTCGTGAAAGTGGCCAGCGTGCCGCCGATGAGCGATTTCACGCCCAGGCTCGCGAGGTCGCCGCGCCGCTCCGGGATGAGTCCGGAAAGCGCGGCCAGCAGAATGCCCAGGCTGCCGGGATTCGCAAAGCCGCAGAGCGCATAGGTCGCAATCGTGATGCTGCGCGGGCTCAGAGCGCCCTGGTCGATGAGGCTTTTCATGTCGGAATACGCGATGAACTCGTTGAGAATGGTCTTCGTGCCGAGCAATCCGCCGACCTCGGCGACATCCTCGCGCGGCACACCCATGAGAAACGCGAAAGGCCGGAAAGCGTAGCCCATCAGTTCCGTGAAGCTCCGGCCCAGCGCCGCGTCGAAGCCCCAGTTTATCAAATAGACGATGCTCACGAAGGCGATCAGCAGCCCGCCCACGTTCAGCGCGAGCAGTACGCCCTCGGACGCGCCCCGCGCCGCCGCGTCGATTACGTTGTGCGAATCGACCGCCACGGCGATGCGCCCCGTGCCGAGCGTCTGCGGCTTCTCGCGCTCGGGCACCATAATCTTTGCGATCAGGATCGCCGCCGGCGCGCTCATCACCGAGGCGGCCATCAGGTGCCCCGGCTTCGCGCCGAAGGTCGCGTAAATGAGCAGCACGTTCGTCGCCACGCTCGACATGAACGCCATCATCACCGTGAAGAGTTCCGAGCGCGTCATGCTGCGCAGGTAGCCCTTCAGCGCCGGCATGGACTCGATGCCCGTGAAAATTTGTAGCGCCGCGCCGAAGGTCTCCGCGCCCGAAGTCCGCAGCGTGCGCTGCATCAGCCACGCCATCGCGCGTACCATCGCCTGGATCACGCGCAAGTGATAGAGAATCCCCGCGATCGACGACACCACAATGATCGTCGGCAACACCGAAAACGCCAGCGCCGCATTGATGAACAGGGGATCCTTCGCCCCCTCGACCGCCTCCGGCTTCAGCGTGAAGGGCTGAATGAGATTGCCAAACACAAACCGCGCACCTTCGTTCGACGCGGCTGTAATCACGCCAAACCCGCGCTGCACGACGTCGAAAAACCAATCGCCAAAAGACGTGCGCAGAAAGAGGAGGCCGAGCGCGAACTGCAATCCCACCGCGATGACCACCAACCGCCAAGGCACGCGCTTCCGGTCTTCGGAGAGCAGCCAGGCCAGAGCGATCAACGCCAATAGGCCGACACAACTAGTTGCGCGATCCATACCATCCTCGATTACCTGATCGTCTTGTTAGAGACCAGTGTAGAATACACAGCGCCACGCGATCGATCAGAGGAAACCTAAGATGATTGCCATCGTGCCGTACCAAGTTGATGTAGGTATGTCTCGATGGCCGATCGCAAACTTCCTTCTCATAGCGACTATCGTGGCATCGCACTTCGTCGCAATGTCAGTGAACACCGACCCTTCCGCGCTTGAACCATACATTCTCCGGGATTGGTCCATGTCTGGCATGTTCGGCCACATGTTTTTACATGCTGGCCTGTTGCATCTTTTCGGGAATATGATCTTCCTTTGGACGTTCGGAAATGCCGTTTGCGCGAAAATCGGAAACTGGATATATATCCCGCTCTTCCTTGCGTTGGGGCTCGCCGCTGCGGTAATACACAATCTATTTGACGCGAGCCCTGCTGTCGGCGCGAGCGGCGCAATCAACGGGATTGTCGGAATGTACCTAATGTTCTATCCCAACAACAACGTAACTTGCGCATACTGGTTTTTCTTCCGAATCGGTACGTTTTATCTAAGCAGCATTTGGATTATTTTGCTGTTCATGGGGTTCGACGCGTGGGGTGCTCTTCGCGGTGGCGCGGGCGTGGCGTATTGGGCGCACATCGGCGGGTTAGTGACCGGTGCGGGCCTCGCAGCCGCTGGGCTACTGACGGGCGCAATCGAGATGCGAAAGTCGGAGGATTCGCTACTAAAACTAATGGGTGTTACGGAGTAGGCGCCTGGCGAGCCGAGTCTCCCGGCGCGATTTCAGTCCCGCCTAATCCCGGAACCCCAGCCGCCGCATCAGCCCGACGAAGGCCGGGCCGTGTTCTTCGCGGCGGATGAGCGCGAGGACCTCGTCGGGGTCGTGCTCGCTGAGCAGCTTCTCGCGGAAGGATTTGTCTTCGAGCAGGTGCGCGATGCCGGCGAGGTTGCGCACGTAGGTGTGGAACTCGTTCCGCGGGACGACGAGTAGGATGACGATGTGGACAGGTTGCTTGTCTATCGCGTCGAAATCGATGCCCGTGTGCGAAATGCCCAGCGCGCCGACGATGTTCTTGATGCGGTCCGTCGTGCCGTGCGGCAGCGCGACGCCGTCGCCCATGGCCGAAGTGCCGGCCTCCTCGCGCGCGAGGACCGCCCGGCGCACGGGATCGCGCTGGTGCGGCGCGAGGTCGCCGGAGCGCACCAGCATCGCGATGAGTTCATCGATGGCGGCGGCGGGGGAGTGGGCGGCGAGATTGGGCTGGATGACGCTGCGGTGAAGAATCTCGCCGAGAAGCATCACGTGGACGCGGTCATTCCGCCGCCGCCGCGGCCGCTTTCGCTTGGGCCTTCTTCCGCTTGATCTTCTTGAGGCGGAAGGTGTCCTCGCGCTCGCGCTCTTCGAGCACGCGCTTGATGAGGTTCACCTCGCTCCGCAGCTTCGGCAGCAGGTATTCGTTCAGCGCGTTGATGCGCCGGTTGGTCTTCTTCACTTCCTCGCCGAGGATTTGCAGGTTGCGCTCGATCGGCGCGCACTGCACGAGCTGCTCGAGCATCCGCTCCGCCATCTCCGCGGCCTCGAGCGTCATCGACGAGGTGTCGATCAGGCCGACGCCACGCTCGATCGGCGCGCGCACGATGTTCCCCGCCTCGATCTTGCCGAGGTCCATGCCCCACACGCGCTCCGACTCGACCCTCAAATTGAGATCGCGCCGCCCGGCGACGGCCAGCGAGCGCACCGCCGCCGTGCCCGAAATCCCGCGCGCGATCGCCAGCGACACCATCGAGCGCCTGCCGCGCGTGTGCAGTTCATTGCGCAGGCTCCGCAACTGTCTGGCGCGGTCGATCAGCTCCTTGAGCAGCGCCTCGCGCTTGCCCTCGAGCAGCGTCACGCCGTCGCTCGCAAGCTTGATCTGGCCCTTCTTGGACATCAAGGTCATGCGCGTTGCGGCTTCGCCGGTCATCGTCCTGCTCCCTCTAAATCGCGCCAGGTAGGGCGGGTCAAGACCCGCCGTTTCCGCTTGTTCTCAACGTATTCGCGCCGTACAGTCGACGGGTCAAGACCCGCCCTACTTAAAGTCCGCTGGAGTCGTCGGCTTCCAGTATTGCTCGACGATGTCCTTCTTCACGCGGGTGAGTTCGCCCTTGGGCAGCAGGCCCATGAGTTTCCAACCCAACGCGAAGGTCTCTTCAATCTTGAAGCGGTTGAGGCCCTGACCCACCATGTTGCGCTCGAAGGCGACGGTGAAATTCAGGTAGCTCTTGTCCATCGGCGTGAGCGCGTCTTCGCCGACGATGGCCATCAGCTTGCGCACGTCGCGCCCGCGGGCGTAGGACGCGTAGAGTTGGTTCGACCATTCGCGGTGCCAGGCTTCCGTCTTGCCTTTGCCGATACCGTTGTTCATCAGGCGCGACAGGCACGGCAGGATGTCCACCGGCGGGAAAATGCCCTGCCGGTGCAGCGCGCGGCTGAGCACGATCTGGCCCTCGGTGATATAGCCCGTGAGGTCCGGGATCGGGTGCGTGATGTCGTCATCCGGCATCGTCAGGATCGGAATCTGCGTGACCGAGCCCTTCTTGCCGCGGATACGGCCGGCGCGCTCGTAGATGGTCGACAAGTCGGTATACATATAGCCGGGATATCCGCGGCGGCCGGGAATTTCTTCGCGGGCCGACGCGATCTGGCGCAGGGCTTCGCAGTAGGCGGTCATGTCCGTGAGGATGACCAGCACCTGGTAGCCCTTGTCGAAAGCGAGGTACTCGGCAATCGTCAGCGCGCAACGCGGCGCGAAGATTCGCTCGATCGCCGGGTCGTCGGCCTTGTTCATGAAGGTCACCACGCGCGAGCCCTGGCCGCCTTCTTCGAAGGAGCGGCGGAAGTACTCGACCTCGCGCGCCGTGAGGCCCATGGCGGCGAAGACCACCACGAAGTCTTCCGACTCACCGCGGACCTGCGCGTTTTGCACGATCATGTTTGCGAGTTCGTTCGCCGGTAGGCCGGAACCCGAAAACACCGGCAGCTTCTGCCCGCGGACGAGCGTGTTGAACCCGTCGATCGCGGCCACGCCGGTCTCGATGAAGTCGTTCGGCTTGTCGCGCGACACAGGATTGATCGCCGCGCCGCCGATTTCGCGCTCGAACTCCGGTACGATCGGCGCCAGCCCGTCGATGGGGTCGCCGACGCCGTTGAAGAAGCGCCCGATCACGTCCGTCGAGCAGGCAATGCGCGCGCTTTCGTTCTTCAGCGAGACGGCCGTGCCCTTGATGTCGATCGCGGTGGTGCCTTGCAGCACCTGCACGACCGCGTGTTTCGTCGTCGCTTCGAGCACCTGTCCCTGGCGGATTTCGCCGCTCGCGAGCTTGAGATCGAGGATCGCGCCGGTCGGGAATCGGCCGCCATTGCGCAGGAACACGAGCGGACCCGTGATGTACGTGAGGTCCCAGTATTCCTTCTGGAGCAGTTCAGTAGACATTCTCAGTCACTCCTTGGTTCACGCGGCAACCGCTTGCTTGAGACCTTCGATGGCGGCCTTCATGTCTTCGACCACCGTCTTCTTCTTTTCAGCGAACCCGTTCGAGTTCAGCTCGCGCAAACGCGAGATCTGTTCGCGCGACGGATGCGCCAGCAAATTGTCCAGCAACACGCCCGCGCGCAGCGCCGCGCAGCAGGTCTCGTAATACGAGAGCAAGGCGTCCATCAGGTGCCCCGTCTTTTCGAGCGAACTGTACGCGTCGTCGTCCGAATACGCGTTCTGCTGGAGGAAGGACTCCTTCAACATGCGCGCGAATTCGAGCAGCAAGCGCTCCTGGTCCTGCAAGGCGTCGGGACCGACGAGCTGCACGATTTCCTGGAGTTCCGTGTCGCGCTGGAGAACATCGACCGCCTGCTGGCGGCGTTCAGCCCAGCCCGATGGCGCGTTCTGCCGGAACCACGGCTCGAGTTCCTTGAGGTACAGCGAATAGCTGAGATTCCAGTTCAAGCTCGGGTAGTGGCGGCTGTAGGCCAGCTTGGCGTCTAGCGCCCAAAAGCCGCCGGACACGCGCATCGAGTTCTGCGTCACCGGCTCCGAGAAGTCTCCCCCCGCGGGCGAGACCGCGCCGACCAGCGTGAGCGATCCCGTGCGGCCTTCCTGGCCCTGCGCGGTCGTGCCCAGGCACTTCACGCGGCCCGCGCGCTCGTAGAATTCCGCGGTGCGCGCGGACAGGTAGGTCGGATAACCCTCTTCACCGGGCATTTCTTCGAGGCGCGAGGAAATTTCGCGCAGCGCTTCGGCCCAGCGCGAAGTCGAGTCGGCCATCATCGCCACCGAGTAGCCTTGGTCGCGGTAGTATTCGCCCAGCGTGATGCCCGTGTATACCGACGCTTCGCGCGCGGCCACCGGCATGTTCGAGGTGTTCACCACCAGGATGGTCCGGTTCATCAGCGGGCCGCCGGTCTTCGGGTCGCTCAGGTGCGGGAATTCGTCCAGCACGTCCGCCATTTCGTTGCCGCGCTCGCCGCAGCCGACGTACACGATGATGTCGGCGTTGCAGAATTTCGAAATCTGTTGTTCCACCACGGTCTTGCCCGTGCCGAAGCCGCCGGGCACGATCGCCGAGCCGCCCAGCGGGATGGGGAAGAGCATGTCCAGCACGCGCTGGCCCGTGACGAAGGGGATCGCCGACGCCATTTTCTGGCGGAAGGGCCGGGCCTTCTTCACCGGCCACATATGCGTCATGGTCAGTTCTTTGCCGTTATCGAGCCGCGCGATGACTTCCTTCACGGTGTATTCGCCCGCGGGTTTGATCTCTTTGATCTTGCCGGAGATGCGCGGCGGCACCATGACGTGGTGCTTGAGGTGCGCCGTCTCGGGCACCCAGCCGAGCATGTCGCCGCCGGTCACGTCCTGGCCCACCTGCGCGACCGGCGTCCACGCCCACGTCTTCTTGTAGTCGAGCGGGTCCGAGGTGAGGCCGCGCGCGATGAAGTCGCCCGCCTGGCGCTGCAAGTCGATCAGCGGGCGCTGGATGCCGTCGTAGATCTGGCCGAGGAGGCCCGGTCCGAGCTCGATGGAGAGCGGCGCGCCGAGCGCGCGCACCGGCTCGCCGAGATACATGCCGGCCGTGTCCTCGTAGACCTGCGCATACGCGATGTCCCCGTCGATACGGATGACCTCGCCGAGCAGTCCGAGCTTGCCCACGCGCACCATTTCGCCCATGCCCACGCCGGTCATGTCTTCGGCGGCGATCATGGGGCCCGAGATGCGCACCAGTTTGCCTACAATTTCAGCCATCGTCATTCACCTCAACCGTTTCGAGTGTCGCCGTTCAGACCAAGCGGATTTCGAATCCGACCGCCGGCTTGATCACCGACGACAGATACGCGTCCACGTCGGTCGTTTCTTTGTCGAACGAGGGGCAGTTCACGAGGAGCGGCGCGCCCTTGTGGCGCTTCAGCTTCTCCTGTGCCCGCTCGGAAAATCCGTGCCGGAGCTGTTCTTCGACGATCACCACATCGAGCTTGTCCTGCATGAGGCCCTCGAGTACCGTCTCGGCCTCTTTGGCGTCGGCGACTTCCTGCACGCGGATGCCCGTGAGCGCCAGGTTCATCGCCGTAGCGCCGCTCGCCACCGCGCAAATTTTAGACATACAACAACTCCTGCTCGAGCCGCGCCTTCGGCAGGCGCGCCGCGATGCCGTGAGCGATGATGCGCAGATTCGTCACTTCGTTGTACTTCAGCCATGCGTAGCGAAGGAGCGAGGCGAGGCCAAGGTTCTGGCGCTGCACCGCGCGCCGCAGGCGCTCGATGAACTTCAGTTCGAATTGGCGCTCCAGCGCGGAGAAGCGGCCCGTCTGCGCGAACACCGCCAGCGCCTCGGCCATGTCGCCGTAGGGCGTGCGCGACATGACTTCGGCTGCGCGCTCGGGCGAGCCCGCCGCCGCGATGTCGCGCAGCGTCGCCGGGGTCAGCACCCCGCGCGGAAGCATTTCGCGCAACACGTCGTCCGCAGTCACGCCTTCGGGCCGCGGCTCGAAGAGCCGGCGCAGATTGATCCGGTCTATCTCGGCGCGCAGCAATTCTTTCAAAAAAGTCGCATCGTTCGAGCGGTAGCAGCCGAGGCGCCCCAGGCTATTGAGGAAATAGCCGCGGTCGATGGTCTCCTCGAGCACGCGCAGATTACGGGACTCCTGGTAGCCGGTGAAAGCCTGCAACAGGCCCCCGCACAGCCGCGGGTCCCACGCCGCGAGTCCGCGAATGAGACCTTCCATCGATTCCTGCGCGGCGAGTTCGCGGTACACCGCCGGCGACATCGAGATGCCCGGCACCAGCGACGCGCTACTCTCCACGGCGCTTACGCCGGAGTGACGGTTGCGCAGCAGCGATTTCACCGCGAGCAGGTCCCAGCGCCCGATGAAAATGTCGGCGAGTTGCGCCATCTCTTCGCGGCACATCGCCTTAATACGGACAAAGGTGTTCACAAGATTGCGCGCAAGCGCGTCGTCGATCGCGTCGACCCCCTGGAAGCGCGAGAGCGCTTCCGCGGCCTCGGCCTCATAGGGCGACTTGAGCAGCAGATCGCTCACGGCCTCGAGGCGCCCCGAGTCGAGCACCGCGCTCAACTCGCCGGGCTTGAGCAGCGAACTTTTCAGCCCGCGGCTGTACGCATTGATAAACGCACCGAGCGCTTCGGGCATCTCAGGCCACTCCTTTGGAGGCGAACAAGGTGGACATGCAGTGCTTGCGCGCCGCCTGGTCCACGCGCGAGGACCGGCCCGAAAGCGTATTGCTCACGCGCCAGTTCCGCCCCGGGTCTTGCACGGCCACCCCGTCCCAGAACTCGGGAGAGCCCTCGACCGGTACGCCCGCGTACCCGTGGCCCGCCAGCCAGGTCTTGATCCGATCAACCTGCGCCGACGGACCGAGCACTCGCACGTTCGTCCCGCTGCCCGCCGCCGCCATCAGTTCTTCCAGTAGCCGTTCGAGCGCGGCCGGGAACTCCGGGCCGGACGCGAAGCGCTTAATCCCGGCGGCGACCTCGGCGAGAACGGCCTCGACGGCGTCGTTCTTCATCGAGAGTTCCAGACGCACGGCCTCGGCGTCGCCCTTCTGTTTCCAGAGGGCGTCGAGCCGATCGCGCTCGGCCTTGGCGGACGCGAGCGCAGCCTCGCCGGTGGCGCGCGCTTTCGCGCGCGCATCGGCAAGAATGCGCTCGGCTTCCGCGCGGGCCGTGGCGAGGTGCTCGGAGCACTCCGCCTCGACCTGCCGCGACATCGTTTCAAACAGGGCGGGACTGGCCATGGATTGGGCGGGTCCCGGCGTCAGATCTTCGCGAACATCAAGTATCCGAGCGCGAACCCGAGGATCACGATCGTTTCCGGAATAGCGAAGAGCGCCACGACGCGGCCGAAGAGTTCAGGCTTCTCGGCCAAGGTGCCCGTGCCGCCTGCGCCCACGCCCGCCTGCGCCAGGCCCGTGCCGATGCCGGCCAGACCTACCGCGAGTCCGGCGCCAATGCCCAAGCCCAGAGAGGCCAGGCCGCTCGAGCCCGTGTCCGCTGCGGCAGCATCGCCTTCTGCTGCCATCGCCATCGGGGCGCCCAGCCACAACACGGCCATGAACACCACCGCCATCAAACCGATCTTCGCCAACGTGCGCTTTGTTACCATTGTGTTTCCTTTCTGAACGGGTTGAAATCTCTTCCCTCCGAGGAATAAAACTTCGGAAGGAATTCCACAAAATTAAGACGCAGCGAGTGAATGGTCGGACTCGCAATGCTTAACCCAAGATTCGCAGCGTGTATCACCAGCGCCGCGGGGATGCCGATGGCATAACCCATCATGGCCGGCATCGAGTTGGCCATGTCCGCCAGCGCGATCCCCGCAATGCCCAGCGCCATCAAACGCGCGTAACTCATGATGTTGCCGCCGAGCGAGAGCACTTCGATGAGCCCGATCAGCCCCATCGCTTTCATCGTGTAGAAAATCAGCACTACGCCGACCGCCGCCATCGCGAGATCGACCATCTGCATGAAGGAACTCGAGAACACCGGCACGCCAAAGTAGCCGAGGACGAAGAAAACCAGCGCGAGAAGCGCCAGCAAGAGCCCGAGCTGCTCCAGCGCGTGTTTCTTGTGGCCATGCTTGAACTTTTCCCGGATGCCAAGAACCATGCTTGTGGGAATCAGGAACACGCCGCACATAATGGCGAGCACAAGCAATAAGGTCGTGCTGTGGGCGCGATGAAAAAGGGGGTGCATCTCGTGGCCGAAGAGCCTGGGCCAGACGACGTCTCCCACAAACCCGCCGAGGTATTCGCCGTAGATGAATCCGAAAACCATCGTGCTGACGCCCATGTACATCGCGATCGAGCCGATCGAATTGCCGACCTCTGTCTTGCCCCACTTGCCTTTGATCCAAAGGGCCAGCGCGACAATGATCGCGCCGTACACGAAGTCGCCCACGATGAATCCGTAGAAAAGCGTGAAGGAGAGCCCGAGCATCCAGGTGGGATCGATGGTGCCGTACGTGACCGGCCCGAAGATGCCGAGCACCATTTCGAAGGGCTTGAAGAAGGCGGCATTGCGCAACTGCGTGGGGACGGCCGCGTGCGGCACGCCGTGGAAACCGATCGTGTTGATCTCCACCTTGCCCGGAAATTCGCGTTCGACCGCCTGCTTGAGCGCGCCGAACTGGTCCTGCGGCGTCCATCCGTGGAACACGGTGACCATCTTGCTGCGCGCGAACTGGCCGTACACGCGCAAGCGCGAGAGGCGATCGGCGACGACAAGTTTGGCGCCGAGTAGTTCCGCGCCGACCTGACGCGAGACCTTGTTCGCCTCGCCTTCGAGCCGCGCGAGTTCTTTTTGGTGCTCGGCGATTGTTTTGTCAATCCGGCCGACCACCTCGCTGATCGTCGCGTTTTCGAAACCCTGATCGCGCATGTCCACCGGCGTGACGCCTTCCTGTCCGAGGATGCGCGTGACGTCGTTCTCCTTCGATTCAGGGAACGAAATGAGACCCACGAGTTGCTTGCGCGAAATGAAATTCCGGTGGAAAGTGCAGCCCGCGCCGATCTCGGCCTTGAGGCGCTCGTCGAGGCGATCCGAGACCTTCTTCACGTTGCCTTGCAACACCACTGCGCGCGTGCCGCGCCCGAGCTTCACGTTCGACCCGCCGAGCGCCGGCGATACTTGTTCCAGGATGCCCTTGTAGTTGTTCAGCACTTCGACCGCATCGCGCCGCGTCGCGCGTTCGCGTGTCACCTTGCGCAGCGCCGCGGCCCACTCGCGCACGCGCTTGCCAATGTCGCCGTCCGGTGATTTCGACGCCGCGGTGGCGCAGGATTTCAGATCGTGCTCGCCCGGCTGCATCGTGAGCAGCGGCGCGATTTCGTTCAGCATGCGCTCGGATTCCTCGAGCGTCGTGTACGACTCTAGTTCCGCGCCTTCGAGTTGAAGGCGATCGAGAAAGCCCTTCGTCTCTTCATCTCCCAGCGGCGCTTCATCCAAATGCAAGAGCCCTTGCGCCTGCAAGGACTCGACCACGCGCGCGCGAATGCTGCTCAAGCTCACAAGCTCGACGCGGGTCATCGGAACGATCATGATCGTCCCCCTTTGGGAAGGAAGAATTCGGAGACCTGCTTCGCCATTTCCGGCACGCGCGACATCGCCGCCTCGCGCCGGCCGCGCAGCGCCTGCTCGGCTTTCGCCACGGTCGAATCGAATGCTTGCATGCGCACGCTCTCCGCGCGCGTGCGCGCGGCGGACACTTCCGCATGGATGCGCGCCGCTTCGTCCGAGAGATGCTTGAGCGATTCGCCACGCGCGCGCTCGACGATCTTGCGCGCCTCATCCTGAGACGAATCCAGCTTCGCCAGAAGCCCGCGTTCGTGCCGGGCCACCTCGCCCAGGATCGATTTATGATTGTCGTGCGATGCCGTCACGGGTTACCTGTCAGATTGCGGACGATCGGGTTGGAACAAAGAAAATGCGCAGCCCCAATTTCATACTGCTGATATCGGCCCGGGCGACTCGCTCGCTGGAGTCGCGCGCGAGTGCGGAGACGCTTCACGCAGAAATTGCGATGCCCGAAACCGCGCGAATGTTGACACAGCGGAGAAGCGCATGTCAAGCAACGCGCGATCGCCGCGACGCGATCGCACACGGCCCCGGCCGCGCACGCGGAATCGTCAGATGATGCCGCAGAACGACACACGCGCCGATCGCCACACGACCAAATCGTAGGGGCGGCGATCTCCTCTTCGACGGTCTTGAAAAGTGCCGGTTTGGGTCTCGCCGTGGCCTGCCTTCGGGTCAATTTCCGGCCCGGCTCTCCAATTCGAGAAATCCTACCAACTAAATGTGGTGTCCGGACCCGGCCAGGTCTGAGTCTTGGGGGTAGCTCACGGCGTAGAGGTTGATCGAAAAATATTTTTGGATGGCATGGAGAGCCGTTCAAAAGGCCGTTTTGGCGAGGGGATTCCTAACAATTTTCTAACCCGAACTTGATTACTTTTCAGTAGACAAGTCCGATCCAATGCTATACAATATGTTCTATGAAAGGTGGGTATCGACTACCACGGGTTGTGGTTTTATGGTCAATCCAAGGCAAAATGTTCCGCCCAAAAACGCACGAGATCGGGGGCTTTACAAACGGGCGCCGTCTGCCTATAATGCGCGTCCTGTCTCAGAGGGGCTGAGGGGGAAGGGGGCCCGGCGCTGGCGAAGTCGCCCAGCGCAGGGATATTTCGCGCGGTACTCACGGAAGGCGACCCGTTTACGGGGTTTTTGCCGTCTAGAACCGTCAGTTTTATAATAATTATTGGAATTATCATATGCGTCCCGCGCCGTTTGGCTTGTTATATAGCAAGAGTCTCCCGTTACTGGGTTGGTTCCTGCTGCGCCTTGATCGGCCGGACGCGTTGCAGTTGAATCGTACTACTTGCCGGATCAAAGGAGCCGGCGCGCGTGGAGTTTGTTGAACCCAAAGTTTTCCTGATCGGCGAGACGCGGATGGTCGAGGAAGGCCTGCAAGCCTACCTCAAACACGTCGGCGCGCCCGAATGGAAGACCGACGCGCCGAGCGACTCGGAGCGGCTGTGCGAAGTGATGGGCCGCCTGTGCTATCGCTCGTTCAAGCCGGGGCTGAATCCGAACGTGACGCGCGTGCGCGAGGGCAACGACACCTACCTCACGCACATCATGGAGGTCGGCCACGGCAGCGTCATCGAGCACGCCGTGATCAACTTCATCTTCGCGGACGTCAGCCGCGTGTTCACGCACGAACTCGTGCGTCACCGCGCGGGCTCGGCCTTCTCGCAGGAGTCGCTGCGCTTCGTGCGGCTCGATCGGCTCTCGGCCTACGTCCCCGTGCACATCCGCGAGAACGAGCAAGGCATGGCGATCTTCGCGCGCACGCTCGAACAACTCGAGGACGCGCAGCGCGAGCTCGCCAAGGTATACAAGATCGAGGACGAGAAGAAGTTCGACGTGAAGAAGAAGCTCACCTCGGCCTTCCGCCGCATCGCGCCCGACGGCGTGGCGACAGCGATCGGCTGGTCGTGCAACTTCCGCACCTTGCGCCACGTAATCGAAATGCGCACTGAGCCGTCGGCCGAGGAAGAAATCCGGCTGGTCTTCGGCAAGGTATATGAAGCAGTGAAGGATCGTTACCCGAATTTGCTGGGTGACTACGAAGTGGAAATGGTTGAAGGTTTGCCGTGGGTCAAGACGAAACACAGGAAAGTTTGAGGAGGGGACTGATGAGGATGTCAGGGAGGGGCAAGGTCGAAAGCTAGCTGTTGGAAGGAGGTGATTAAATTGAAAGGCAATTTGAAGCCAGGTCAAAAGGCTCCTGTGTCTGCCCAATACCAAGTCGTTGGGCCGCGTGGGGGCGCTGGCAAGGAAGTTACTGGAGTAAAGGGTAAACCCTTGCCGCCGACGGAAGTTGCTGGTTCGACGTATCGTATTGCGGATCGGACTCATAATAAGTCGGGACAGAACTAACAGAACAAACTGCCCCAGCGCTCAATTGAGCGCTGGGGCAGGAAAAAATAAAATAATTAGGAATCATAATGAGAACATTCGGTCGAGAGTCGCGAAACAGTGATCGGGGGGAGCGCGCTAATGTTTGAGGTAAAAGAGCGGTTAAAGTTGTCGGAGAAATTTCTCGACGAGTTCAAAGGTGGCCAGCCGAAGTGGGGTCCGCTGGGGTATGTGACCTTCAAGCGGACCTATGCGCGGTCGATCCGCGACGAGGGCCAGCCCGAGCGGACGGAGGAATACTGGGAGACGCTGCGCCGCGTGGTCGAGGGTTGCTACACGATCCA
Source organism: Candidatus Hydrogenedentales bacterium (assembly GCA_038916785.1). Classification (GTDB taxonomy): domain Bacteria; phylum Hydrogenedentota; class Hydrogenedentia; order Hydrogenedentales; genus VFKU01. The sequence continues at coordinate 58,313 of JBCLBO010000011.1, forward strand.
ACTGAACCATTGTAAGAACCTCAAGCTGCCGTGGATTCCCTTCAAGGCGCAGAAGTCGGCGCAGGAAATGTACCGGATGATGTGGGACTTCAAGTTCCTGCCGCCGGGCCGCGGCCTGTGGATGATGGGCACGGACTATATCTATCAGCGCGGATCGGGCGCGCTGAACAACTGCGCGTTTGTGTCGACCGGCGAGATCGAAGTGAGTTTCGCCGAGCCCTTCTGCTTCCTTATGGACATGTCCATGCTCGGCGTCGGCGTCGCCTTCGACACGGACGGCGCGGGCAAGGTCTTCATCAAGCAGCCCGACCTCGGCGGCTACACGCATGTGGTCGAGGACTCGAAGGAAGGCTGGGTGGACCTCGTGCGCGCCGTGCTCGAGGCCTACATCGGCCAGGGCAAGCGCCCCGCGAAGGTTGACTACTCGAAAATCCGCCCCATGGGCACGCCGATCCGCACCTTTGGCGGCATCGCGCCCGGCCCGGGGCCGCTCATCGAGTGCATCAAGAACATCGACACGATCCTCGAGCCGCGCATCGGCGAGCGCATCACCTCGACGGACCTCACCGACCTCATGAACGTGATCGGCAAGTGCGTCGTGTCCGGCGGCGTGCGCCGCACGGCCGAGCTCGCGCTCGGCGCGGTCGACGACCAGGAATACCTCAAGCTCAAAGACCCCAAGCTGCACGAGAAGCAGTTGCGCGAATGGCGCTGGGCCTCGAACAACAGCGTGCTCGCCGAGATCGGCATTTCCTACGATAAAATCGGCAAGCAGACCGCGACGAACGGCGAGCCGGGTTATTTCTGGCGCCGGAACGCGCGGGCGTATGGCCGCCTGAAGGATGGCGAGACCTGGCGCGACGCGAAGGTGGCCGGCACGAACCCCTGCGCGGAGCAGAGTCTGGAGTCCTTCGAGATTTGCAACCTCGTCGAGACCTTCCCCTCGCTCCACGAGAGCTTCGAGGAATACAAGCGCACGCTGAAGTTCGCGTACCTCTATGCGAAGACCGTCACGCTCATCCCCACGCACAACGAGCGCACGAACGCGATCATGCTGCGCAACCGCCGCATCGGCCTCTCGCAGTCCGGCATCGTCGAGTCCTTCGAGCGGCACGGCCGCCGCGCGCACTTCGAATGGTGCGACAAGGGCTACCAGTACATCTCCGAGCTCGACAAGATTTACTCCGGGTGGCTATGCATCCCCGAGAGCATCAAGAAGACATCCGTGAAGCCCAGCGGCACGGTTTCGCTCATGCCGGGCGTCACGCCGGGCATCCACTACGCGCATTCGAAGTATTACCACCGCACCATCCGCATCGACAAGACCAGCCCGCTCATCGGGCCGTTGCGCGCCTCCGGCCACCGCATCGAGGAGTCCGTCTACGGCGACAACACCTGGGTCGTGTACTTTCCCGTAAAGGAGGAGCACTTCGACCGCGCCAAGGACGAAGTCTCCGTGTGGGAACAGGTCGAGAACGTCGCGCAGATGCAGTACTACTGGGCGGACAACCAAGTCAGCGCGACGATTACCTTCCGGCCCGAAGAGGCGCGCGACATCCCGCGCATCCTCGAGTTGTATGAGACGCGCCTCAAGTCCATCAGCTTCCTGCCGCTCGTCGAACACAACTATCCGCAGGCGCCCTACCAGACCATCAGCAAAGAGGCCTTCGACGCGGCCTCCGCCAAGCTCAAAGCGGTCGACTTCGGCACGATGAACACCGGCGAGGTGCAGGACATGTACTGCGACGGCGACAAGTGCACAGTCTCGCCGCCGCACCAGCAGCCCAGGGAAGAGGCCATGCCGCTGCCCCTCGAGGAAATCGAGGCGGAAGCCGTCGAAGAGGTCAAATCCGACGGCCGCCACAAGCACGATCCCGTGCCCGCCAAATAGCCCAATCCGGGTAACGTACCCGACCCGTAGTGACCCGGCCGGAGCGCGACAAGCGCTCCGGCCGGTGCTTCTTTGGACTGCGGCAGCGATAGCTGCCGCTTTCCCAAGCTCAGCAAAGCTGGGCGGCGTCGCTCCAGAATCTCGGGATCCCGCGCGCACTCCGCCGGAGCAAACTCCTGGCGCGATAGCGGCAGCTATCGCTGCCGCAGTCCAAAGAGCCGCCTTTCTCTCCCTGGATCGCACGCCGATTGAGCGGGCAGCGCGCCCTCAACCGGTCTCGCTGCCCATTGACGTTGTCAAGAGTTTAGTGTAATATAAGGCTGTTGTTTGGAGTCGAGAATCCTCCGTGCTCAGCCTGGTCAAGACGCCTTTCGTTCCACAGGGCCGCGCGCCCGCCGATACTGGCGCGGCCGCCCCCAGTGGCCGCCCCCGGCCGGTTGGAAGTCTCTCCGTACCGCTTGGCGCCGCCGCGATTCTCCTCGGGCTAGTCCTCAATGAGCACGTGCTGGGTTTTCTGTTCGCAGCCGACGCAACAATCACGGGCGAAGCCAGGAACTGGATTCGCCTCGGCGAAGCAGTGCTGATCGGCGCAGGACTTGTCCTAGCGATTCTACGCATCCCGATTGCACCGACATTGCTGCGAATCCTCCGCCGCAAACCCGCCCGCGTCGCTGCGGTGCTTGGAATTGCCGGCGTCCTCGGCATCTTCGTCACGGTCGAGCTCGCGTTTCATGCGTACAACATCATCGCGTCGCGGAATCGTCCGCCCGTAGTCGTCCGGTACTCCGCGCCGCTCTGGCAGCCGGGCGTAATCTGTGCGTCGCAGAAGACGATCGGCGATCGCGTGATCTACGACGTAACGTATCGCCTCGACGGCGCCGGTGCCCGCGTGACGCCGGATTCATCGGGTGCGTTTACTCGCCGCGATATCGTTTTCTTCGGCGGGTCATTCACCTTCGGCCAGGGTGTCGAGGACGCCGAGACGCTGCCCAATCAGGTCGCGCAGCTCGCGCCCGGCTGGCGCGTTGCCAACTTCGGATTTCCCGGTCACGGCCCGGCCCACATGCTCGACCGGCTACAGCAGCCCGGCGGGCTTGAAGGGTTCAACGAGAGCAGGCTCATTGCGATCGACGTGTTCATTCCGGACCACGTGCGCCGTACCATCGGCAGCATGCGAATCGCCATCACCTGGGGAAAGCAATTTCCGCTATTTGCACTGGATGTGGACGGCCACGTGGAACGGCGCGGGACGATGACCGCCGGACGGCCCATTCAATCGCGCGCATACGAGTACCTCGCGCGCGAACCCGTTATGAAGTGCTTCAACGTCGATTGGCCACTACGCGTCGAGGAACGCGATTTGGAACTCGTCTCGCGCATCGACGCCGAAGCGAAGAAGCTGATCCAGCGCGCGAATGCCATGGCCGAGTTCGTCGTCGTGCTCTTCCCTGACCGGCCCGGCGTGGAATTCCCCGCAGCCCGGCTCATTCCGCATCTCGATGCCGCCGGAATCCGATACCTAGACTACTCACGGCGCCTCACTGGGGAGGACAGCCTCTGGATTCCCGGCGACGGCCACCCCACGCCGAAGGCGTACGCGCGTGTGGCGCAGTGGATCGTAGACGATCTCGGCCTCACTGGCGACGCACCGGAATCTGTCGCCACCGATTGATCGAAGGGTCCCCTCGATTCCGATCCACCAGCGACGATCGTGTAGGCTGGCGGCCGGAGGATCCACCGCCATGAAACCTATTTTGTGGACGCTCGCAGCCGCACTCGCAATCGGGATTGTCGTCCAGTTGAATACTGCCAAGACTTTCGCCCCGATAGGACCGGCCGAGCGTTACGTCCTATTCAATCCCCCGAACGGCGTATACGCGGCCACCAACGATGCGGACGCCGTATCGGCGATGAAAGCACTTGACGACTACATGGCGGCGTTCAACGCGCGCGACGAGAAGGCTTGGGCCGCCACGCTGAACTATCCCCACGTGCGCATCGCGGGCGGCGAAGTGAAAGTCTGGCAGACGCCCGAGGACTACTGCGCCGATTTTGATTTCGACGCCTTCGCCAAGAAATTCGATTGGGACCACAGCAAATGGGACAAGCGAGAAATCGTGCAGTCGGGCCCCGGCAAAATCCACGTCTGCGTGACCTTCTCGCGCTACAACGCCAAGGGCGAGAAACTCGAGACCTACGACTCCCTATATATCGTCACCGAGCAGAATGGCCACTGGGGCACGCTCGCCCGCTCCAGTTACGCGCCCTAAGAAAGCTTCGTTTAGAGCATTTGTCGAAAAACTGTAGCCACGCTGGCGCAACTCGAAGAGTTGCCAGAGAGTAGCCGGGGGTCGAGCGCAGCGACACCCCAGGATCTCTGGA
>JBCLBO010000012.1:0-60258 GCA_038916785.1 Candidatus Hydrogenedentales bacterium
AGATCACGGCCCGATGCATTTCTCCCGCGGTACCCACCGAATCTTCACCGGGCGCATCGTGGTGGCGGCGGAGTAGGATTGGCGTTCGGCGCGTTCGCGGCCATCGTCGGGAAGATTTGCCGCTCGGCCTGCGATTCGGGCCCGGCCGCGAATCAGATCTCGAATCGGAAATGCAGCTTGCGGCTAAGGTAGAGGTAGGACGCGAGCGTGACGGCATAGCTGGCAAACGCCAGCATGAGCACGGTCGTGAAATCGAGCGGAATCGCGAGCACGATGGCAAGGATTGAACCGAGTACGGTCGTGGCGCCGTTTATGCCCCACATCCACGGCACCATTTCGTCTCCGCAGGCCGACACTCCCGCGAGTCCAGACGGGAAGGGCATGCCCATGAAAAAGCCCAAAGGCGCGACCAGCGCCACCGTCACCGCGCCGCGCACGAAAAGGGAATACGGCAACACGACATGAACCAGCGAGGGGTAAACAAAGGCCGCCACAGGAATCAGGACGAGCAACGCCACGAGCGCGGCTGCCAGCGGGATTCGGAACAAGCTGCGCGCATAGCTGCCCACGCCTGCGAAGAACAGCAGCGAGGCAAGCACGAGGGCGAGCGAGCGCGAAGGATGGCCCAGCAGAAGGGCGAATCGTTGCATGAGCACGATCTCAATGAAGATGAAGGCGACACCGATCGAACTGAAGTAGAGAAGCCACGCGCCGAAGCCCGGGACACGCGGGCGGCCCCGTTGCATCAGCGGCACGAACATCAGCAAGGCAACTATAGCGATCGAAAATGCGAGCAGGGTGAACAACGTAAAGGAGGGCCAATTCCCACGCACGAAATCGGCAGGGTTCTTGCTGCTCATGATTCCGCGCAAATGCGAGGCCCGGTCAAAGTGAAAGAAGAAGGGGCTGTCGTCGTAAACCGGCGAAATCTTGAACGCCAGTGTATCGAGATAGGCCTTGGCTTGCGCCTTGCCCTGCGCGCGGGCGTGGGCGTACGCGGCGATGGTGGTCTCCTGGTACTCTTCGAGTTCATCTGCGGCACGCGGGAACACGATACGCGGCGGAGTCTTACTGCGGTCGGTCGCGATATGAGCGCGGAAACGCGCAACGTCGTCAGCCGAGAAGGGGGCCGCGCCCATAATCAGCGTGCCGAATCCGTCCGGCGTGAACTGCATGATGATGTGGCTCTCGGCGCCGGAGACTCCCAACTCAATAAGCGCTTCGAGCGCCACGGCAAACAAGCGCGGAGTTTCAGCCGGGTGATACCAGCGAGACATGATGAGGATGCCGTCGCCGGAGAGCGCTGAGTAGTAATCCTTCATGGCTTCTACGGTATAAAGATAGTTCTCGGCCAGCATATAGGCGCCGGCATTTAGCGCGGCAAAAGTGTCAATCGCGTGAATGACGATCACGTCGTAGTCCACATTCGATCGACGGATGAAGCTGCGGCCTTCCTCGCGGTACGAGTTCACGCCCGGCTGATGCATCAGTTCGTGAGTCGCGCCGCGGTACTCGCGCAGCGGCAGCCGCCAGGTGGTCGGATTGATCTCGACCGCATCCACGTGGCCCGCACCCGCGCGCAACGCCTGGTAGACTTGCATGCCGCCACCGGTCCCGAGGACCAACACGTTATTCACCTTGGGCCGAAAGAAATAGGCCGCGCGCCCACCCATGAGCACATCCTTGGACTGATACGGCGAAGCCGGTATCTCGGCGTTCACAACCAGGCCCGTCCAGGCGTCCCCGTCGATGAAAACGTACTTTTCAGGACGGTCAACCACGGAGACGACGTCAATCCGCGAAATGGTATTCCACTCCGTAAACTCGACAATCTTGGAGGACTTCGGAAACTTCGAGAACAGACCGTTGTATGCTTTGGTCCGTTCCGGCTCGATGGAACGCGTAATACTCCGCGCGCTCAGCGAAATCAGGACGAAACAGGCGACGGCAGCGATGACTAAAAACCAGCGCGCGGGGCCACGCTCGACGATTATCACCGGTAGTGCGACGGCAGCAGCAGCGATTACGACGAGATTTACAGCACCAAGCGGTTGCATCCCAACCAGATATACCGCGCAACCAGCGGCGGCGCCGACTAAATCGGCAAAGTACAACACGTGGATGTTCTTCACATAACGGGAGAAGATTCCGCCGAGCAGCCAGCCCCCGAAGAAATAGGGCAGAACTGCGACGATATAGGTTAGAAGAAGAACAACGATATGCGACCCACTGGCGATCACCGAGTCCATACCCGGCTCGAGACGCGGCATGAACAGGGATGAGCCGAGAGCGGTGACCGCGTAGAGCACAGCGGTAGTCCGGATGTTGAGAAAACGTGCTAGCCGAGTGTTCGGACCGAAGGCCATCCAAGTCCCACTGATCCCGAAACCCATGAGCGCGATGGAGACGATGAAGTAGACCAGATGGTTCCAGAATACGACGCTGTAGATGCGGGTCTGAACGAGCTGCAGAAGCAGAATGGATGCCGAAACGCCAAAAGCCAAGACGATTGGGTAGGCCAACGATGATCTAGTGCCGATTGCGCGGCTATCACTCATGCAGACAAACGAGACTCCAAATCCGGAACGGCCTATTCAGGGGGCGAGATGGCCGCGGACTATAACAAACCGTCCAGTATCGATACAATTGCCGAATCGTCGATCCCACACCGGCCTACAACCAAATCTATTGCTTGCCCGGATTTCGCGATTCTGCTATACTGACGCCCATTGGACGGGATGGCGATTCCGGTCGGCCTAGTGCAGGCAAAGCGCCTGGCTGGGTGGCCAATTCGAAGGCGAGCGCGAAAGTCGTGTCTGCTTTACAGAAAAATTCCCGGCCGGCTGACTAGGAGAGGCAGTGTCTATGTCCAGTGAAGTGGCGATAGCCCCAACGCACACGAACGGAAAAGCGGAGAACGGCAAGCATCCGCTGGCCAAAACCCGCCGGCGCGTGCTGACCAAGCGCGGCGTCATGTGGCTCGGTCAAACCTGTAACCTGCGCTGCTACTTCTGTTATTTCCTGAACCGAATCAATGACGCCGACCACCCCGAGCATTCCTTTATGACGCTCGAGAAGGCGAAGAAGATCTGCCACACGCTCCGGTACTTTTACGGCAATACCTCCATCGACATTCAGGGCGGCGAGCCGACCATCCTTCCCGACATTTTTGAACTGATCCGCTATTGCAAAGAGATCGGTCTCCACCCCACGCTGATCACGAATGGACTCGTGCTGGCGAAAAAAGAAAAGCTTCAGGAGTTCAAGGACGCCGGCGTGCGCGATTTCCTCGTGAGCCTACATGGCATTGGCGACATCCACGACGAAGTCGTCTGCCGCAAAGGATCCTACGAGAAAATCATAGCGGCTATCGAGAACATGGTGGAACTGGGCGTGCCCTTCCGGCTCAACTGCACGATGAGCAAGCCCGTGGTGCCAATTCTTCCAGAGATCGCCAAGAAGGCAGTGAAATACGGCGCACTCGCGGTGAATTTTATCGCGTTCAATCCTTTCGAGGACCAGGAAACCGGCATCCGCACGCACGACACCGTGGCCAGCTACACCGACATCAAGAAGTTCCTCGGCGAGGCGATGGATATCCTCGAGGAGGCCGGCATCGAGTGCAACGTGCGCTACCTGCCCATGTGCATGGCGGACGTGAAACACCGCAAGAATTTCTATAACTTCCAGCAGCTTTCTTACGACCACCATGAGTGGGACTACTCGAGCTGGATGTGGACCGGCATGCAGCCGCAGCGCATGAAGGACAGCGAATTGAACCGGCCATTCAAGATCGGCCGGCTTGCGCGGCGCATCTACAATAGCGAGCCCCACGAACTGCTAAAGCACGAGGGGCAGAGCCCCTTCAAGACGAATGCCTTCTACACCGCGCAACACGCCATCGCGACACTCGGTAGCGCCGTATTCGGCAAAGATTACTGGTACCGCCGCGAGGGCCGCTTGCGCCCCGACATGGATCTGCACTACCAGCACCATGAGAAGTGCCAGCAGTGCTCCCTCAGAAAGATCTGCGACGGGTTCCACGGCGACTATGCGAACTTCTACGGCACCGACGAGGCGACTCCCGTCACCGACATCCCGGTCGTAGACGATCCGCTGTATTACATCCGCGAGCAAGACAAAGTGGTCGAAGCAGAAGACAAGGCCTGGGCGTTATAGGTCCAGCCGGGCACGCCCGGGAAGGTCACACACACATGGCAGTCGTCACTGAGGCGCGATCGGTCGCCGATCGCCCCACGATCGATAAAACGCGCAAGCGTACACTCTCCCGCCGCGGGGTGATGTGGCTCGGGCAGACCTGCAATCTGCGCTGCTACTTCTGCTATTTCCTCAATCGCATCGAGGATTCGGACCATCCCGAGCACGCGTTCATGACGCTGGAGAAAGCCAAACAAATCTGCCACACCCTGCGCTACGACTACGGCGACACCGCCATCGACATACAGGGCGGCGAGCCGACCATTCACCCGGACATCCTCGAATTGATTCGGTATTGCCACGAGATCGGGCTCTATCCCACGCTCATCACCAACGGGCTGGTGCTGGCGAAAAAGGAAAAGCTGCAACAGTTCAAAGACGCGGGCATCCGCGATTTCCTGGTGAGCCTCCATGGCATTGGCGACATCCACGACGAAGTCGTCTGCCGCAAAGGATCCTACGAGAAAATCATAGCGGCAATCGAAAACATGCGCGAACTGGGGGTGCCCTTCCGCTTCAACTGCACGATGAGCAAACCGGTCGTGCCGATCATCCCGGAGATTGCCCTCAAAGCGATCGAATACGGCGCGAACGCGGTGAACTTTATCGCCTTCAATCCCTTCGAGGACCAGGAGACGGGAATCCGCACGCACGACAACGTCGCACGGTATACGGACATTAAGCCGAAGCTGACCGAGGCGATGGACATCCTCGAGGGCGCGGGCATCGAGTGCAACGTGCGCTACCTACCGCTGTGCATGGCGGAGCCGCGACACCGCAAGAATTTCTACAACTTCCAGCAACTCTCCTACGACCATCACGAGTGGAACTACAATAGCTGGAATTGGACCGGCCTTCAGCCGCAGCGCATGAAGGGCGGCGATCTGGTGCCTGCGTTTTACATCGGGCCCTTCGCCCGGTGGATCGCAAACCGCTATCCGGGGATCACGCGGCGGTTCCACGAACAACCGCTGCGCGGCAAGCTGGGTCTCCGCATCCAGCGCGCGCTCGCGCAATTGAGCTGGGTGGCGGGCAAGGAGCGCCTCTACCACACCGAAGGCGCCGCGCGCGCGGCGAAGGACGCGGGGTACAAGCAGTACGACGCCTGCGGACAGTGCAACGCGCGGCACATCTGCGACGGGTTCCACCGAGACTACGCGCAACTCTTCGGCGAAGACGAAGCGCGGCCTATCACCGAAATCTCCGAGACGCGCGACCCGCTCCTCTACATCCGCGACCAGGAAAAAATGGTCGAGCCCGAAGACCGCGCCTGGGCGCTCTGAGCCCCGCTACTTCGCTTCGGTCGACTTCGTAATGATCTTGTCGACCAGACCGTAGGCCTTGGCTTCTTCGGCGGACATCCAAAAATTGCGTTCGCTGTCCTTGGCGATCTTCTCGACCGGCTGGCCGGTCTCTTTGGCGATCAACTCGTTGATCCGCTTGCGGAGCTTGATGATCTCCTGCGCCTCGATCCGGATGTCGGAGGCCTGGCCGCCCGCGCCGCCGCTGGGCTGATGAATGAGGAACCGCGTGCCCGAGAGCGAATAGCGGTGTCCCTTGGGTGCGCCGAAGAAAATCGGCACCGCGATGCTGGCGACCCAGCCGGCGCCGATCGTGATGATCGGCGATTCGATGAAGCGCATCACGTCGTGAATGGCATATCCCGAATCCACGTGGCCGCCGGGCGAGGTGATGATGACGCGGATGGGCTCGTGCGATTCCTCATCGAGCACAATGAGGTGCGACATCACCTTCTGCGCGAGTTCCTGATCGACTTCGCCGTTGACGAGGACCGTGCGCGCCTTCAGCATCAGCGCCCTGAAATCGTCTTTCTTGTCCTTGTCCTGCTTGTCTTCATCCTTGGCGAATATGTGCATGAGCGCGCTCCGGGTCATGGAAGGAATCGGCCGGGAATGCGGCCAGTTTGCAACGCCTATTGTGCCACGCGCGCCGCGCGCGCCGCAACCCGCGCTACTTCGCAAGGAGGATGCGCACGGCCGGTGTAAATCCGATCACCGGCGGATACTCGGACCAGGCGAAGTCCGCCGCGCCGCCCTCGCGCAGCTCGACGTAGGCCGCGGCGCGCACGCCGCCGGTCGTCACCACGTTGAGCGTGTACCGCGCCACGCCGGACGCGCCTGAATCGCCGGGCCCGGCCCAGACCATCGCGCTGATCTCCTGCAAGGGCGCGATATCGCGCTGCGAAACAGGGGCCAGCTTTTCCTCGAAGCGAGAAACACGCTCGCCCACGCGCACCAACACCTGCAGAGTGTCCCAAGAGCGCTGGGCAGCAAGGATGAATAGGCCGCCCGGCGGCGCCTCCTCGCCGCCCGCGGCAAAGGCCACGTCGGTGCCCCAGTGGCTCAGCAGCGTCAGCACTTCGTCCGGGTGCCATGCGCGCATATCCTCCGCGATCGAGGGATCGCCGAGAATCAGCGCGACGATCGACGTGAACGGAGACGTGTCGGCGTTGGGCAAATGCATGAGCGCGACGCTGGTTTGCAAGCGCAGAGAGTAGAGCGCGGAGTCGCGTTCGCCATTGGCCAGCAAGACCCGCTCGTAGGCGCAGACCGCCCGGTCCTCGGGCATCGTGGCCACCGCGTCGCGCATGTCTACCAGAAATTGCTGGCGCTCCGCCTCCAAGGGCGGCGGGAGCACGCTGGGGCCCTCGGGCATGCGGGTGGCCCGTTCGAATGCGAAGGAGGCGAGGTTTGGCAGATTGGATTCGAGCGCGGCGCGCGCGCGCCACAAGTACGTCCGCCGTTCCGTGGGTGCGTGTTGATCCACCCAGTCCATGCGATCGAATACGCGCGGGGCCTCCCGCTGCGCCGCCGCGTCGTACTGCCGCGGATCGTTCACGTTCCCCGGAAACACGACGGCTATATTCGCAACGAACAACACCGCCAGCACCGCGGACCCGACAACCGGCCATCGCCCCGCGCGAACGCTGAGGCGCGGGGGCAGCACCGTCGCACAGGCAAGGCCGAGGAGGACGCCCTGGTACGCCCGCGGCTGCAGCGGCGCGGCGGCGATCACAGCGATCGTAAGCGCGGCGATCATCCACCAGAGCCGGTGGAGCGGATCGGACTGCGCACGGCGATCAACCTCGACCTTCGCGAGGACACGCACGACGAGCCAGAGCGCGGCCGCCGTGACGGCCCACTGCCCAGTCCAAAACACGGGATAACGGACGACCGGCAGCGTGCCCGTCTCGAGGACCCATTGGATTCCTTGGCCCGTGAGCAGCGTCGCAACGAGAATCAGCGAACCGCTGGCGAATGCCCGCTGCGCCGGGCTGAAGCGGCGATCCGACGCGACGTACACGCCGACTGCCGCGCCGGCGAGCAGCGCATGCACGCCCTCGGCGAGCGTGTATGGAAACGTGAATGCCGCGCCGCTACGGAAGGAGAACGCCGTGGGCAGGAGCCCCAGCCACGGCGTGAGCAGCGATACGAATGCGACGGCGGTCACAGAAATTGTCGAGGCAAATACGTATCGCCGGACGGCCTCGCGCGATGGCGCGGCCTGCACAATGAGCGCGAGCAACAGCAGGGCCTCGATCGTGTCGCGGTAGCGCGGCTCGGGATCGGTCCAGCTCCAGAGGACCGCGAAGAACGCGATGATCGCGGCGGGCCACAAAATCTCAAAAGGGACCCGAAGTTTACGCTCCCTCAGCGCGTCGGGAACGACGAGGCCCGCGAGCAAGAGCGCGATGAGGCTGAGCACGCTGACGCCGGAAATCGGCAACTGCGTGAACACGCCCAGGGGCCAGGCCAGCGCGGTCGTCCAGAGCAGATAGTCGATTGCGCGCTGCCGCCCGGCGATCATCGAGTCGGCCCCGGACTCGCGCTGGGCGCGGGCGGATTTTTCTCGCCGGCGGGTGCGAACCCAAGTTGCACCGCGACCACGAGGGCGGCGCCGGCGATGAACAGCGCGATGGCCCACCGTCGCTCGTTCCCGAGGCGATCGAGCAGTGCGCGCGCAGGCACTAGGAGCGCCCCGCCAGCGCCTGCGGTTGGCGTATGCGCTCGATTTCGATCCAGCCGCGCACCGAATTGATCAGGCGTACTTCGTCCGCCGAGTCGAGATCACCGATCGACATGACGCGCTCAGCCAATGCCCCCTCCCGCAGCAACTGCGCCCGGAACACACCGCCGAGCAGGCCGCACGACACCGGCGGCGTAAACCAGCAATCGTCGAATCGCAGGGCCAGATTCGCGCGGGTCGACTCAGTCAGTTCGCCGCGAGGATTCCAGAGAATAACGTCGTCCGCGCCGGGAAAAAGCGCGTTGGCGGATTCGTACACGTTGCGGTGCGTCGTCTTGTGATACAGAAAAACGTCGGACTCGTCCACCGGCTCCTGCGACAACGCTACGCGCCAAACATGCGAGGATCTCAGAGGGCTGGAGTCGATGCTGGTGCGGCCCGCGCACGATAGCGTGACGCGGACCTTCGCCGGCGCCCTAAGAGTGCGCGCAAAAGCGTCCAACGCGGTGCGGACCCGCGACTCGTCGAACGCGAAACCAAAATACTCCGCGCTGGCGCGGAGGCGCTCCATGTGTCCGTCCAAAAGCCAATAGTCGCCGTCCCACCGCAAGGACTCGAGCAGATCAAATGCCGGACGCCGGTGAGTGAGGACTGCCGCCTTCAGCACGCATTCGTCAAACTCGGCCGCCAGCGCGGAGTCCCACGTGATGCCGCTGCCGACGTGGTAGATCGCCTCGCGCGCCGCGCGATCGACGGTGACCGTGCGTATGCCCACACTAAATTCCGCGCGGCGGCCGGGACCGACCCGGCCGATCGCACCGCAGTACACGCCGCGAGGCGCCCGCTCGAGCTCGCGGATGATCTGCATCGTGCGGACCTTTGGCGCGCCGGTGACCGACGCGCAAGGAAAGAGCGCACGAAAAATGTCCGGCAATCCGGCCCGCGTGCGGGCATGCACAGCCGAGGTCATCTGCCAGCAGGTTTCAAGCCGCTCCGTGTCAAAAAGCGAAGCAACCGCGACCGACCCCGTCTCGGCTATGCGGCCGAGATCGTTTCGGACCATGTCGACGATCATGACGTTCTCCGCGCGCTCCTTGGCCGAGGCACGAAGCGCGTGCCCGCGCGCTTGGTCGTCGTCGAACCAGAGCCCGCGCGCGGCCGTGCCTTTCATCGGACGACACACAATCGAATCGCCCTCGAGACGGAAAAAAAGTTCCGGCGAGACCGAAAGGACAGCGAAGGTGTCCGTATCGATCAAGCAGCCGTGATCGGTCGGTTGCGCCGCCACGAGCGCCTTGAACAATGCCTCCGCGTCACCGTCGAACGGCGCGCGCATCGGAAACGTGAAGTTCACTTGATAGGTGTCGCCCGCGGCGATGAGCTCGCGGATTCGGCCGACGGATTCGCGATAAGACGCTGCGGAAGCCTCGGAGTTCCAGACGGGCAACGCTGAATCATCTGGCGAGACCCAGTGCGGGGACTCCTCGCGGCCCGGGCCTTCGTAGACGGCGAACCACGCGAGCGGCAGCGGGCCGGCCAAGCAATGCGTCGCCAGCGCCGGATCGAAGGCAGCAGCCGCCTCATAGGCGACGAAGCCGGCGGCGATTCGCCCCGCCCCCGCCTCCCGCTCGACGTCGGCGAGGAGCGGAACAACCTCCTCGATGCGCGCCGTCGATAGGATGCGTGTCGGACGCGCGAAGGTCCGCGCGCCACGGCGATCGACGAATCGAACGGCTGGCGGCGCGTCTCGCACGGGTACGCTGAAATCTGGCATAAGGATCCGTCTCGATTCGCTTCCCATTCTAGCGAAATTCGACCGCGAAGAGCATCGCTCGGACAGGATTCACAGGACTTTCAACATCGAAAGCGAATCAATATCGTGGTCTTCGTGGAAATCGTGTCCAAGCAAGTAAGCGCCGTGCAACGCATTGACCTCTCTCATCGAAGAAAAAGGCGTCCGGCGTTCTCCGCGGTAGCGGTGGCCATTTCGTCAACGGTGATGCCCTTGAGTTCGGCGAGGCAAGCGGCCGTGTGGCGGACATAGGCGGGTTCGCAGCGCTGGCCCCGGACGGACTGCGGCGCAAGGTAGGGCGCGTCGGTCTCGACGAGTAGCCGATCGAGCGGGACGAGCCGCGCGGCGTCGCGAATATCCTGCGCCTTCGGGAACGTGACGTTTCCCGCGAAGGAGATGTGAAAGTTCCACGCCGCGGCGCGCTCGACGAGTCCAGGCCCACCGGAAAAGCAGTGCAGCACGCCGCCGGGCAGGCGCGCGGCGTGCTCATCCAGAATCGCGCAGAGATCGCCCTCCGACTCGCGGTTATGAATCACGACGGGGAGCTCAAGCTCGGCGGCGAGATCAATCTGACGGACGAATCCCGCGCGCTGGACTTCCCGCGGCGTCTGATTGTGCTTGAAGTAGTCGAGCCCTATCTCGCCGATCGCCACGACACCGGGCCGGCCCGCCAAGTCGCGCAAGCGATCGATTCCCGCGGCGTCCGCCGTCGAAGCGTGGTAGGGATGAATGCCAGCGGCCGCGTAGACCCTGGGACGCACCAATAAGATCGCCTGCTCGCTCGTGGGCAGGTCGTCGCCGATGACTACGAGCCAGTCGATCACGTCGAGTGAGCGCGCGATGACCGCCTCGCGGTCGGCGTCAAACTTAGCGTCTTGCAGATGACAGTGAGAATCGACCAGCGGCATACTCGGAGGTCACGACGCGCCCGGCGACGGCCTACCGCCGCCCGATCCTCCGGCATTTCCGCCACCGCCGCCTGCCCCGCCTCCGCGGCGTCCGCGGCGCCGGCGGCGTCCGTCTCCCTGCCGGTCAGCGCCCGGCCGGCCCTGACCCCGGTCCGGAGTCGGAGACCCCTCGGCCCCATCTTCCGCATCGCCGCCATTCGCAGACTCCGGCGCAGCGAATTCGCCCGGCCGCGCGCGTTCCTGGATCGCAATGATTTCCGGCTCCTCGATCAGCACGTCGGCGAGCGTCGATTCCTTCAATATCTCAAGGGCCTCTTCCTGGTGGCCCTCCATGTCGGCGCGCAGCGCGCCAAGATCGGGGGCGGGCCCGCTGCCGGGCCGGCGCGCCTGCTGATACTGGTCGTTTTCGTAGGACAGGCAGCAGAGCAACCGGCCGCATTGGCCGCTAATCTTGGACGGATTGAGCGAGAGGTTCTGCCTCTTCGCCATCTTCATCGAAATCGGAATGAACTCGCGCATCCACGTCGTGCAGCACAACTCTTTGCCGCAGGACCCGATGCCGCCGACGATCTTGGCCTCGTCGCGCACCTGGATATGGCGCAGCTCGATGCGGGCCTTGAACTCCCGGGCGAGATCCCGCACGAGATCGCGAAAATCCACGCGGTCCTCCGCCGTGAAATAGAAAATGACCTTCTTGCGATCGAAGGAATACTCGCACTCGACCAGCTTCATCGCAAGCTTGCGCTCGCGGACCTTTCGCTTGCACAGGTCCTTCGCACGCTCCTCGTCAGTCTTGATCTGGCGATACGTGATGTCGTCGTGCTCCGAGGCGCGGCGCACCACGCTCATCGTGTGGCGCTTCTCGTCGTCCGGCGTCGCTTCCTCGCCGGGCATCACGCAGGTACCGTATTCGAGGCCGCGATCCGTACTGACGATGCAGGACTCGTTCCGCTTGAGCGCGATCTCGCGCGCAACGAAAGTGAATACGCGGGGCGGCTTGCGCAGACGCACGCGAACGGTTTGGGTCATGGCGTGGAACTCCTTCTCGGTTCAACCTGCAAGCGCGAAGAACAGATCGCGGAACACGCGATCCTCGGTGATGAATCGCTCAAGATACAATCGGGCCTTGTCCACCGCGGCGAGCTTGGCGGCCAGCCCTTCCCCGCCGGCGGCGCGCACGCGATCCAGTCGATCGCGATTGAGCACAAGCGTGCCGTCGCCGGTGGCCCCAAAAACAAGTACGTCGCGGTACCAGGATTCAATTAAGTAAAGCAGGTCGAGTATATCACACCGGGACTGCGCATCGGCGGCCGCCGCTTGCTCCTCTTTGAGGCCTTCGCGCGCCTCGCGGCTCAGCTCGCCCTCGGGGTCGGACGGGCCCGACTTCATCTGCGCTTCGTGTGCGGCGCGTTGCGCGGCGACGTAGGCCGAGAATTCCTCCGCGAGCGCGAGCGGTTCCTCGCCCCGCGCCAACCGATCGACCAGATCGAGCACGATCTCGCGCTTGTCCGTGTCGACGAGATCGAAGGCGCGGGTCATCTGGCCTTGCGCGATGGCCGCGACGGCCTCGGCCTGCGCGCGCGGCGTTTCGCGATCGCGCACGAGGATCTCGGCGACGGTCTGCGGCCGGAGCCGCCCGAATCGCACTCGCTGGCAGCGGGAGCGAATCGTGGGCAGTAAAAAGTGCGGGTGCTCCGTGATCAGGATGAACACCGAACGGCCCAGCGGTTCTTCAAGCGTCTTGAGCAGATGGTTCTGCGCCGGGCCGCGCATGCGCTCGGCCTCGCGCAGAATGAATACGCGCCAGGCCGATTCGGTGGGCCGCAGCGACGCCATCTCGATGATCGAATCAATGGCTTCCACGTCGATGATGCGCGACTTCTTCACCGGACTGACGACGTACAAATCCGGATGATTGCCGTGATCAACCTTGCGCGCCGCGAGGGCGTTCGGAGACTTAGCGCCGGCGTGGCCGGGACACAGCAGATCCTTGGCGAACGCGCGCGCGGCGATTTCCTTGCCCACGCCCGACGGCCCCCAGAACAGCAGCGCGTTCGGCACGCGGTTCGACTCCATCAGCCGCCGCAGAAAGCGCACCGGCACGTCCTGATCGCGGATCTCCCCCAGCGTCATGCCAGTCATCTTGCGCCGGGGCCGCGGCGAAATTCAATCGCCTCGGCCGCAAGCGCGGCGATCTCCGCGGCCAGTTCTTCCCGCGCGCGCAGACCATCGAGCTGACGCACGCGTTCGCGCTCGGCGGCGGCAATCGTCTGGAAACCCCGGCGCACGCGGTCGTGAAACTCGACCGGTTCGCGTTCCATGCGGTCCCCGGCGGTGTCGCCCTTCGCGCGACGCAGGCCCGTCTCGACCGGCACGTCGAGCAAGACGGTGAGATCGGGCACGATTCCTCCGGTCGCGAGGCGATTCAGCATCGTGAAATCCACATTCGCGAGTCCGCGGCCGACTCCCTGGTACGCCGTGGTCGAGTCGTAGAAGCGATCGCACACGACGATCACGCCGCGATCGAGTGCGGGCCGGACAATCTCCGCGACGAGCTGCGCGCGGGCGGCTTCGTACAGCAGCAATTCCGCCAGGGGCGTCATCGCGATGTTCGCGGGATCAAGCAACAGCGACCGAATTTTTTCCGCGAGGACCGACCCGCCCGGTTCGCGGACGACAAGCACCTCGTGCCCTTGTGCGCGCAGCGTATCGGCAAGCAGGCGCGCCTGGGTGCTCTTGCCGCAGCCCTCGATGCCTTCGAACGAAATCAGCACGCCCGTCATGGCTCGATCAGCCGGCGCCGGGCGTCGCGCGCCTCCGTAAAGTAGGACTCAAGCGCGCGTGAATCGGTGTTCGCCAGCGCCGCTTCAAATTTCGAGAGGTCCGCCTGCACTTCCGTAAGGACCCGGCCGATCGCCTCGGAATTGGTGAGGCAGATGTCGCGCCAAAGCTCCGGCCGGCCATCCGCGATGCGCGTCGTGTCGCGAAACCCGCTCCCTGCGAAGGCCCGGAGCGCCTCGCCGCCGCCGGAGGTCAGCCGCGCGAGCGCCGCCGCGACGACGTGAGGCACGTGGCTGGTGCGCGCGGCCAGAAGATCATGTACCGCGGGATCGGCGGGCACCGCCCGCGCGCCGAGCGCGGACCATAGCTCCGTGACCGCGGCATGCGCATCGGGCGCGTGGCCGTTCATCGCCTCCACGAAGCAAACGGTATTTTCGAAGAGGTCCGCCGTCGCATGTTCCGGTCCGAATTTTTCGGAGCCGGCCATCGGGTGGCTGCCGATAAAACGATACGGTCCGGCCCACGCGCGCTTGGCGTGCGCGCAGATGTCCCGCTTAGTGCTGGCCACGTCGGTCACCACGGCGGACTTGCCGCACAGCGGGCGCACCGCGTCAAGATACGCGGGCACCGT
This sequence comes from Candidatus Hydrogenedentales bacterium, assembly GCA_038916785.1. Lineage (GTDB taxonomy): Bacteria > Hydrogenedentota > Hydrogenedentia > Hydrogenedentales > VFKU01. The sequence goes on from JBCLBO010000012.1 coordinate 14,318, forward strand.
CGCCGCGGGCGTGCAAATAACAACAAGATCGGAGCCGGGCACCGCGTCCGCTACGGACGCCGCGATCTCGTCAATCGCGCCGTGCGCCAGCGCCTTCTGCATCGTCTCGGGCCGGTGACCCACTCCACGAATGCGGCGGGCAAGTCCGCGGCGTTTGAGCGCGAGCCCCAGCGATCCGCCAAGAAGCCCGACGCCGATCAACGTGACCGTATCGAATCGCGCAGACACGGCGGCTCAACTCGCGGCCAGAACGGGCGGCGTGTTGGCCGCTTCGATCGCCTCGGCCAACGTAAAGGCTTTCATGTACAACGCGCGACCAATGATCACTTCATCGACGCCGTCCGGCTGAAGCGCGCGGACCGCATGGACATCAGCGAGCGAACTCATGCCGCCCGACGCAGTGACGGGGACTTCCACCGAGCGTGCGAGCGCGCGTGTCGTTTCAAGGTTGGGGCCCTGCATCATGCCATCCCGCAGAATATCGGTATAAATGATCCGCGAGACGCCGGAATTGTCCATGCGCTGAGCGAAATCGGTGAGCCGCGTATTGGTCACGTCCGTCCAGCCGGACAACGCGACCTTGCCATCTTTCGCGTCAATACCGACGACGAGCTTCGCGCCAAACTTCGCGGCGGCGCGTTCGAGAAACTTCCGGTCGTTGTGCGCAGCGGTACCGAGGATGATGCGCTCGACACCAAGTCCGGCGAGTCTCTCTATGGTCTTGAGATCGCGGATGCCGCCGCCGACTTCAACCGGCACTCCCGCGGAGATCATCGCGCGGAGCTCAGCCTCGATGCAGCAGCGGCCCGCCTTGGCGCCGTCGAGATCGACGATGTGCACCAACTCCGCGCCCTGCTGGCGCCAGAGCACGGCCTGGGCAACGGGGTCCTCGGCAAAGACCGTCTCCTGGCCGTAGTCGCCCTGGACGAGATTGACGCAACGCCCTCCGCGGATGTCTACGGCGGGCAGGACGCGCATCAGGCGGTCCCGAGCTGCGCCTTCGCCGCCTCGACGATCACGGTGAACGCGGCGGCGTCGCGCACGGCGATGTCGGCGAGCATCTTGCGGTTGATTTCAATCTTCGCCAGGCGCAGGCCCGCCATGAACCGGCTGTACGTCAGCCCGTGGGCCCGCGCGGCCGCGTTGATACGCGTGATCCACAGCCTGCGGAAGTCCCGCTTCTTCACCCGGCGATCGCGGTAGGCATACTGCCCCGCGTGATCCACCGCGGCCTTGGCCGTGCGGAACAGCCGGTGGCGGCTCCCGCGGTAGCCCTTGGCGAGCTTCATCACCTTGCGGCGGCGGTTGCGTGACGCTGGGGCATTGGTAGCGCGTGGCATGACGTGGACCCTCTATTTGTGTTGCGGCCCGCACCGCGGGTCCGAATTCAGACTCGGAGAAAACTAGGCCTGCTTAAGGCCGGCCGTAGGGCAGACAGTGTTCGATGCGCTTCTGATCGGCGGCGGAAATCAGCACCCGCTTGCGCAAGCTCCGCGCCCGCTTGGCGGACTTGCTCGCCATCTTGTGGCGGCCGCCCGCACGTTTGAACTTGAACTTGCCGGACTTCGTCATACGGACGCGCTTGGCGACCGCCTTCTTCGTCTTCAGTTTCGGCATTGTCCCTCTCCTCGCGCCGCGCGACAGCTTCTATTTAGGCATGTACCTTCGTCGGCGATATCACGATACTCATGTTTCGGCCCTCCATGCGCGTGCGCCTCACGTCGCCCGTCTCCACAATGCGATCCTTGACCGCCGCGACGATACGCGCCAACAAATCCGCGCCGAATTCCGGGTGCGCCATTTCCCGCCCGCGAAACATGATCGTCAGCTTTACCTTGTTCCCCTCCCCGAGGAACTCCTTCACGTGGTTCGTCTTAAACTCAAAATCGTGGTCCGAAATCTTCGGACGATACTTAATCTCCTTGATAATGATCGTGTGCTGGTTCTTACGCGCTTCCTTCGCGCGCTTGCTCTGCTGATACCGGTACTTGCCGTAATCAATCAACCGGCAGACGGGAGGCTGCGCCATCGGCGCGACCTCGACCAGATCCAATCCCCGCGCTTCGGCCTCACGAATCGCGTCCTCGGGGCGCATGATGCCGAGCTGTTCGCCCTGCTCATCAATCACTCGGACCTGCGGACACCGAATCTGTTCATTGATTCGGGTCTTGTCGGCTTTCACTGGCTTGGTGGTGATGCGCGCATCCTCCTGTGTTGCCCACCCGCTCCGTGCCATCAGCCTCTGGCCGATGTACACGCGAAGGGCATCTCGCCTCGTAGCATCGGGCTCCGTCCGATGCGCGTGGGTGACAGCCCACGCCGAGTTCGCACATGCCCTAAAAACAACTCGCGCGGCAGGGCATTCCCCAGCCGCGCGAAACAGAACTACACCTAACTTCTGAATCGTCAACCCGCCGAGCGCGCCAAAGGCGGCTGCCAGGTGAGAAGCCGGGGCTTCTACTTGAGTCGCGAATCCTACCAAATGCCCGATCCCGCCGTCAACATATGACCCAACACCAATTCCTTCGGCACCGTCACCTCCGGACGCGCCACCAACATCAGCCGGTTGCGCACCAGCCAACGCGCTGCTACCGTAAGGCGCGGCGGGCTTCGGTGGCACGGGCTTCCAGCCCGTGCGTCAGGCGGGGGAGACGACGCGCTACATGGCAAAATCCAACGGCAACACCCCGCAATACGGTCCGCACAACCCGCACCCACTCTCCACCCTCCGCACCGAGCTCGTCTGGGAAGGCAAGTACGACGAATACGGCAACCGCCGCGAGATCGACACCGCCGGCCTCGCCATGCCCCTACAGAAAATCGAAACCATCGACCAGCCCCGCAGCGAGGCCGCCGCACAGGGCGATCAGACCCTGCTCGACTTCGAGAAGAAGAACCCCCGCCTCGACGACTTCCGCAACCGCCTCATCTGGGGCGACAACAAGCTCGTCATGGCCTCCCTCCTGAAGGAATTCAAGGGCAAAATCGACCTCATCTACATTGACCCGCCCTTCGATGTCGGCGCCGACTTCACCATGGACGTCCCCATCGGCGACGGCAAGGAAACCGTCGAAAAAGACCAGTCCACGCTTGAAATGGTCGCCTACAACGACACGTGGGGGAAGGGTACTGATTCTTACGTCAGTATGATTTTCGAACGACTTGCTCTGATGCGGGAACTGCTCAGCGATAGCGGCAATATTTGCGTGCATTGCGATTGGCACGCCAGCCACCACTTGAAGATGCTTCTCGCAGAAACTTTTGGAGTTCAGAACTTCAGGAACGAGATCGTCTGGTGGTACTACAACAAGATGCAAGGAAATGTAGGGCGATTCGCTGCAAATCACGACGTCATTCTTTGGTTTTCGAAGGGTGAATCATTTTATTTCGAGCCTGTCCGTGAGGAACGCGAAGCGCCAAAACAGCAGCAGAAGCGAGTTTGGGACCCTGCCACAAAGAGCCTAAAACAGGCGACGGACGATGCGGGAAATCTAATCTACTACACGGAGACCGAAAGAACGCTCGACGATGTTTGGCGGATCCCATATTTGATGCCCGCGGACACTACCGAGAACCTGAAATACAACACGCAAAAACCCGTCGAGTTAATCGGTCGGATTCTCGACTCGTTAAGTTCACCTGACGCCATCGTATTCGACGGTTTTTGCGGCAGCGGCTCGACGTTGGCGGCAGCGGAAGGTCTGAGAGTACGTCGATCAGGAGACGGCAAGAGGGAGTTCTATTGCGTCACTCCACGCCGATGGATCGGATCCGATCTCGGAAGGTTTGCCATTCATACGAGCAGAAAGCGCCTCATAGACTTACAACGTTCCCTGCACGCATCAGGCAAGCCCTACCGCGCCTTCGACGTTTACAACCTCGGTCGCTACGAGCGCCAATGGTGGCAAAAGGAACGTCTGCACGGCGCAGACGAGGAACACCGCAAGGTCGTGCTCGAATTCTTCCGGGCCGAAGTCCTGTCACCGTCGGGCGTATCGTCCCCGCTGATCCACGGACGCAAAGGCCCCGCGCTGTGCCACGTGGACGCCATTGACGGCATCTTCACGCGCGAGGAGGCCGCCGAGGTCGCGAAGGCCGTCGCGCAAGCAGGCGCGAAGGAGTGCTACTGCCTCGCCTGGGAATTCGAGATGGAAATTCGGCTGCACATCGCCGCGCTCGAACAGACCCACGGAGTCAAGCTCAAACTCATCCAGATTCCCCGCGAGATCATGGAGAAGAACCGCACCAGCCCGCCACCCTTCCTCGAAGTCGCGCTCCTCGAAGCGGAGCCGGTGATCAAGAAGGTGGCATCGGCTTCCAGCCGATGCGTGGACATCAAATTAACGAAATTCCTCCCGTCCCTCGCCGAAGTGCCCACCAAGGAGCTCGAAGCCATCCAGGCGCGCGCCGCGCGCAGCGGTTTCGATTTCATCGATTTCTGGGCCGTGGACTTCGATTGGCAGCCGGGCAAGCCCTTCCACCACGACTGGCAGGACTACCGCACGCGCAAGGACCGCTCGCTCAAGACCGTTAGCGACGCGGAATACGAGTACCCGCGCAAAGGCACCTACACCGCCTGCGTCAAGGTCGTGGACACCTTCGGCTGCGACACCAGCGTCACGGTCGAGGTCAAGGTATGAGCGACACGCTCAACGTCGCCGCGCTGGAACCCCTCTACAAGCCCTGGGAAGAGCCGACCCACCACCGCGTCCGTGCTACGACGCCGGATCAGAAAGCACAAACCGTCAAGGGCCGCCGCCCGTCCAAAATAGAAATCGCACAGAACCTCCGAAGCGCCGTCCGCGAATGGCGTGAGAACGGCTACTTCGGCGCGAGCGACACCACGCGCACGCTGCTTGCCCATTGGTTCGAGCGCCCGCACCGCGCCACGTCGCCCTCGGGCGAGGACTTCGAGTTCCGCTATTACTTCTGCCAGCGGGAAGCCATCGAGACCTTCATCTACCTAAAAGAAGTGCGCGAGCTGCATTGCCTGTCGCAGGTGACCGCCGCGTTCGGCTCAGCGAACGAAGATACGGCGATGATTCAGGCTCTCGGCATCACCGAGGAAGAGGACGCCTGGTCGCGCTACGCCTTCAAGCTCGCCACCGGCGCGGGCAAGACAAAAGTCATGAGCTTGGCGATCGCCTGGAGCTATTTCCACGCCTCGCGCGAATCCGACTCGCCCATGGCGAAGCATTTCGTCGTCATCGCGCCAAACCTTACGGTCTACGAACGCCTGAAAGATGATTTCGGCGGCGCAAAGATCTTCGACAATGATCCCCTCGTCCCGCCCGAGTGGAAGGGCGATTGGAATCCGTCCGTGGTCGAACAGGATGCGTCAGGCGGTGCGGCGACGAGCTGCGTCATTTATCTGACCAACATCCATCGGCTCTACGACCCCGCGAAGCGGCGGAACACGCAATCCGAAATGTACGACTGGGCCGGGCCGCCGGTCTCCAAGGCGACCGCGCTGGACACCGCCGCTGCGCTCCGTGACCGTATCACCGGCCATCGCAATCTAATGATCCTGAACGACGAGGCGCACCACGTCTGGGATCCCGATTCCGCATGGAACCAAGCCATCGAATACCTGCACAACACGATCAGAGCCCGCACGGGCGGCGGGCTGGTCGCCCAACTCGATTTCAGCGCCACCCCCAAGGACAACGCCGGGCGCATCTTCAAACACGTCATATGCGACACGCCCCTCGGCGAGGCCGTGGACGCGGGCATCGTCAAGACCCCTATTATCGGCAAGTCCGAAAGTACGCTCGCCGAGGAGGCGAGCGATAACGCCGCGTATCGCTTCGACCGCCACCTGCGCCTCGGCTACGCGCGCTGGAAAAAGAGTTACGAGGAATGGGCGGGCAGCGGCAAGAAAGCCATCCTCTTCGTCATGTGCGAGGACACCACCGCCGCCGACGACATCACGCACCGGCTCAACACCGACGAAACTTTCAAGGATCTCAACGGCAAGACGCTTAACCTCCACACAAACCTTAAGGGAAAACTCAAGAAGATCGGCAAAGGTGCCAGCGCCCGCATCGAATTCGTCGAGAGCGAGAAGGACATCAACGACGAAGACCTCAAGGCACTGCGAAAGCTAAGCCGCGACCTCGACAACGATTCCAGCCCCTACCTCTGCATCGTGTCCGTTCTGATGCTGCGCGAAGGTTGGGACGTGAAGAACGTCACCACCATAGTCCCCTTGCGCGCGTATTCGTCGAAGGCAAACATACTTCCCGAGCAGACCCTCGGTCGCGGCTTGCGCCGCATGACCCCGCCGGGTGGCGCGCATGAGTTGGTCACCGTTGTTGAGCACGCCGCCTTTGCAAGTCTCTATCAGGACGAACTGGCCCAGGAAGGTCTGTTCCCCGAGTCCGTCGGCATCGAGGACATTCCGTCAACCACCGTCTCGATCTATCCCGATCCAAAGAAGGATCAACCTACCCTTGAGATTGAGATTCCGTCGCTCACACCTGCCCACCGGACGAAGTCGAAGCTCGAAGACCTCAAAATCGAGGACGTCAAGAAGGAATTCTCGAAGTATCAAAAATTGCCACTAGGCGCGAAAGGTTCAACCGAGCTGAAATACGAAGGCCGTCACCTCTTCACCGGCGAGGTCGTCGAGCGCATGAAAATCAATCTGCCGTTGCTTAACGACGGCATCGGCGCGATCTCTTATTTCGCAAGGGAACTGGAGTACATATGCAAAATCCGTGGTACGCACACCATCTTGGCCCCGCTCTTGCAAACCTTCCTTGAAGAAATGCTCTTCTCCGAGAAGACCTCTCTCTTCGACCCCCGATGCATCTCGCGGCTCGGTGCCTCCGATGTCCGCGAGCATGTCCGCGCCGTGTTTGTGCCGCTCATCCGCGAGCGAATCACCACCCACGAAGACCGCACCCAAGCCGCCGCCCCCACGCGTCTCTCGTCATGGAAGCCCTATCAGGCCAGCCACAGCGAGCGAAAGCCCGCGATGCCTGCCGCACGCACGCTCTTCAATCTCGTGCCCTGCGATCGGGCGCTGGAGCAGTCCGTCGCGGCTTTCATGGACGGTGCCCGCGACGTCGCCGCCTTCGCCAAAAACGCCGGGCCACAATGCCTGCGCATTGATTTCATCACCTTTGGCGGCAGACTCTCGTTCTATCGGCCCGACTTCTTTGTCCGGCGAAGCGATAGCAACTATTACCTCGTCGAAACCAAGGGCCGTGAGGACCGCGATGTTCCGCTCAAAGCCCGCGCGGCAATCCAGTGGTGCCAGTCCGCCTCTACCGACAAGTGCAAGTGGGAATACGTGTTCATTCCACAGGGCATATTCGAAGGAATGCGCGGCGACACCTTCGCCGAGCTCGCCCGGACCTGTCAGCCGTCGCTCCAACAACTTATAGAATTTGAAACCGCACCCGACCTCAATCCGCTCTTGGCCTACATCGGCGAGCAGGAGGCCGAAAAGGAAAAATCGGCCATCGAGCACGTCGTGGACGAAAAAGTCGTCGCTGCGTTGCCCGATCGCTACCGCAGAGCGGTTGACCACGCCACCTTGCTTTACCACTTCACCAAGAACAAGTCTGATCTGAATTTCGCGCCGGTGTTCTCTGCTCTGTTGGGTTCCCTCGACGACGCATGCCGCAGCCTCATGTTCCGCCAGCTTGCGGGCGACTTACCCGCGGGCGCGCAAGATCAAAAGGCGTGGTTCAGCCCGTACCTCGAAAAAGTCGACTTCAAAAAGCGCGACTACTACAACCGCATGGCGAACAACCTCAAACGTACGCTCGTGTTCCGAAATGGACTCTCCCCGCTCGGCCTATTGTCCGAGGTCTTGGACTTCGCCCTCAACGACCACACCAAACTCGGCGGGGTCTTTGACTCGGTCAAGAACCACATGCGGTTCTCCGGCGGCCGAAAACTCCTGGACACCGTCCAAGCGATCAATCAATTCCGAAACACGGTAGTCGCCCACCAGGAACGAGAACTCACCGACCCCCAAGTCGCCCATCGTGAACTGGCGACATGGATCTCCGGCCTCTTGGATATCACCCGCGCTCCCGATCAAGCCTGATCGTATTTTTAGTAGTATTTGCCAACAGTTTTCGCTAACTTCGCAACCACTTTCTCCCGAGTCCAACCCGGAAAAACCTGCCTACCTTGTTCCGCACCGCATTATTTTTGCCCATTTTCCGGGCCGACCCATTGTTTCCCGGCCCAATCCTCGCCACGCGGCCGGCCCTTGTCTCGCACCTGCTCAGTTTCCCACCTGCGCCGCTCCCAGAGTGCAACAGACGAGAACTATCTATAGAGGATGTGCTCAGGTACGGACAGTGGGTGCGGACTTCCCGAGGATGGGTTCTGCCCGCCGGCTCAATCCAGGTCTTCGCGCTTGACGCCGTCGAATTCGAGGATGAAGTCCGGCCCGAAGACCATCGACGGCGTGCGGAAGCCGGGCTGCGCCGCTCCGGATGCCGCGCGCTTGGCGATGGTCCACGCCGTGCTGGCCGTAAGCGAGTAGCCCTCGCCCGTGGTCAGCCGCGTGTGCACCGCGCGCCCGGCGGCGTTCTTCGCTTCGCCCCAGAACAGGGCCTTGCGCGTGCGCCGCTCGTGTTCATCCGGGCCCGCGGGCCCGGCCTGAATCTTCTTTTTGAGGAAGGCCTGCACGGGTCCGGACCCGATGACCCACCCAAAGTATCGGCTCATCTTGGCCATCGTCTGCAACTGCGCCGGCGCAGACATGAACACCTGAATATTCGGGATGCCGGTCGAGTAGAACGCCGTCGACACGTCGCCCCAGGGAATGCTCATGGTGTTGACGGGCCCAGTGCCGAAATCGACCTTCTTCATCTTCCACGCCGCGGGCACCGGCGTCAGCTTGCCGCCGCGCCGGATGGTCCCGCCCCGGTGAATGTTTTCGATCATCGTCGTCGCCGTGCCACGCGAAGGCCGGCCGATCGCCTGGAACGCGAGCGTGAGCTCCGTCGCGTCCGGCAGGCGCCGCTTGAGGTGCGCCGCAAGGCAGTCGCTAGGCACGACGTCGAAGCCCGTCCCCGGCATCAGCATCACGCCGGCCTCCGCCGCGCGCTTCGTCATCGAGGCCATCAACTCGAAGACTTCGATCTCGCCGGTGATATCCAGATAGTGCGCCTTCGCGCGCAGGCACCCCTCGGCCATCAGTTTGGCGGTCCGCGAAAACGGCCCCGCGCAATTCAGCACGACAGCGACGCCCTCGAGCCCCTTCGCGACCGCGCCCGGATCGTCCAGCGAAAAAGCACGATGCGCGAACCCCGCCCGTTGCGCCAGCGGCACAATCTTGTCCAGCGAGCGGCCCGCGAGAATTGGCTTCGCGCCTTCCGCTTTCGCAAGTTCCGTGATCAACTCGGCCGTGTAGCCGTTCGCGCCGTAAATCAGGATGTTCTCGTGCATGGCCCGCCCTCCTTCGCATCGCAACTGCCCGCCCGCGGTCAGCGTGTCCGCGTGGGCAATTGGACAATATAGATCGAGACGCCCGCGCCCACCAACAGGAGCACAATCCGGACCGGCCACAGAGGGACAACGACGAACGCGGTAAACCCGAGCACGATCCAGAGCAAAATCACCACGTAAATCTTCACCGGCAGCGAAATACCCTCGTTATCGCGCCAGGCGCGGATGTAGTCGCCGAAATACCGATTGGTCATGAGCCACACATAAAACCGCGCGGAGCCGCGCGCGTAACAATACGCCGCGAGCAACAGAAACGGCGTAGTCGGTAGGCCGGGCAGAACGATCCCGAGGGTACCGAGCCCGAGTGACACGCAGCCCGCGGCCACGAACAGCCACCGGACGATCGGCGCGCGCGCGAGATGCACTTCGGCGCGAAGCGCCGCGTCCGCCCGGGGATCGTCCATCGGCCGCGGACCGGCCTCAGCCGGCCCACTTCTTGCCGTTGGCGGCGACGCAATTGCGGCCGATCTGCTTGGCCGCGTACAGCGACTGGTCAGCGAGTTCGATAAACCCCTCTTGCGTGATGTCCGGGGGCGCCATGTCCGCGATGCCGAAGGTCGCCGCCGCGTTGAAGGTCTTTCCGCTCTCGGCGGTGAAGGGAATCGCATTGAACTTGCGGCGGATGCGCTCGAGACAAAGCGCAGCAAAGTCGGCGCCCGCGTACGGGAAAATGATGCAGAACTCGTCGCCGCCGAGGCGTCCCGCGATATCTTCTGTGCGGATCTCTTCGCGGACCACGCGCGCGAAGGCCTCGAGCACCTGATCGCCCATGATGTGGCCGTGCGTGTCGTTGACTTGCTTGAACTGGTCGAGGTCGCACAGACACACGCTGAGCGGATGGCGGTGGCGCCGCGCCAGACTCATGCTCTGGCGAAGCTGGTCCATCAGATAGCGGCGGCTGTAGAGGCCGGTGAGCGCGTCGTGGTAGGCCTGCCGCCGGAGCTGCTCCTGCTCCGTGATGTCGGTGAAAATAAACAAACGCCCGCCCTGCTTCGACGTCGCATCGATGATCGTGCTCGCGCGCACCAGCGCGGGAAAGGTCGTGCCGCTGGTGGCAACCATTTCGACTTCGCAACTGAACGTGCCCAGCGCAGCGACGTTCTCCTTCATCGTCGTCGCCACGGTCGGGTTCGCGAAGAGTTTGCGCAGGTCGTACGACGGCGCCGAACCGTCCTTCGCCCCGAACAGATGCTCGTAGGCCGCGTTGGCGTAGATCACCGCGCCCGACACTTCCGTGATCAGGATCGAGTCGCCCGCGCCGTCGAACGCGGCCTCGATCGTCTTCAGCCGCTTCTCGGTCTCCTCCTGGCCACGCATCTGGCGCAGGATGACTTCTTCGGTGCGCGCACGTTGCCGGTTTTCGCGTTGTAGATCGACGCCGAGCTTTTCGAGTTCGTGCAGGCGCACATCGAGCTGGACGTTGCGGCGCTCCAAGTAGCGCAGGTGCGCGCGCGTCGCATCGGTCAGGCGGTTATTGAATTCGGCATGGCGCAACGAGTGATCGATCCACGCGCGCGTAATCGGACGCGGCAATACTTCAAACGCGTCGAGATCCATCCGGCCCAGCCGCGCGGGCGTGTCTCCCTCCGCAGCAACGATGACCACCGGCGTATCGGGCGCTTCCTTGCTCAAGGCCAGCAAAATTTCGGAGGCGTCTTCGGGCGGCAGCGCCGAGTCGAGAAACACAACCGTCGGGCGCGCGGCGCGCAGTTGTTGCAGGCCCTGCACAGCGTCCTCCGCTTCGAGGAGCGTGTAGCCGCGCGCGCGGACAAAATCGCTGACGACAACGTGCAGGCCCGGATCGTTGTCGATCAACAGCACCGACCCGTTCGCCGGAATCGCAGACTTCATGCTTCCCCCGGACGATCGCCCCAGCCTCGAGGCGTGTCGTCAACCAAAATCCCCCACCCACAGACTACCAAATGGACGCCTGCGGGTTTACGGCCGACCCCGCTGGCCGCTCGCATTGCGAAACGCAAAATCCGCCGCGCGCCTCGCCACAACCCCAATGCAGCGAAGGATCAAGCCCGGTTCACCGACCGTCGCAGAGCCCCCGCCTAGTCCCGAAAAGGCCTGTGGATAACGCGTGCAATACGGGCCGGACCTAAAATCAGGCCATTCCCGAATTGTACGTATTCTACGAAAGCGGCCCCTAAATCTCAATTATTAACGCAGGTTCGGTCAGAATCGTGTTATTCCGAGCGATTTCCCGATTGTGGATAACTTGTGAATAGGCGCAGATTCGCATACAGGATAAAAGGGAACTCGCGCCGCGCGCTGGGGTTTCCCGGCTCGCACTCTTCGGCGAGACGCTGGAGGCGCGGCGCGGATGCGTGGTAGGGTTCGCCCCCACTCCGGCGATGACACGCGCAGCCCCGATCCAATTCCGGACTGGGCCCACTCACACAGGGATGACGAGCAATGCACACAACAAAGTCGATGACGCTATTGGCAGTTCTCCTTCTCGCGGCGGCCGTTCCGGCCCAGGCGCAGAAGGTGGAGGAGATTCTGGGGCCGTGGACGGCCACGATCAACGCGGCGGGCCAGCAACGCGACATGCAGATCATTATCACTCAAGAAGGTGGCGTCCTCGGCGCGATGCTATCCACGCCCCAGGGCGATCAGCCAGCCGAGAAGGTCTCCTACGAAGGCAACATCTTCCATTTCACGATCAAGTTCGGGCCAGCAGAAATCGCGATCGCGGTCACCGTGACCGGCGATACCTTCGCGGGCCAAGCCGACTCCCCCTTCGGCCCAGTCGACATCAAGGGCACGAAACTCTCCGAGGAGGAATTGGCCCGGCAGCGCGAAGCCTTGCAACCGCTCGTGGGCGACTGGGAAACCTACAGCGAATTCCAGGGCAAGCGCATCGAAGGAAAGTTCCGCGTGGAACTCGTGGACGGCCGGCTGATGGGCGCGGACGCGAGCGGCTCGCAGGGAATTCGTACGCAGGGTCTAGTGCCGCTGCAGCTTAATGGCGACCGCCTCATGTGGCGGATTGCGGTCCCCTTCGTGACAGAGGACGGCGCGTTCGTAAACGTCACAGTCGATCGCACGACGATGACGTTCAAAGGCACGGTGAAGTCCTCCCTCGGCGACATCCCGCTGACCGGAAAGAGCGTGGACACGACGAAACTGGTGCAAGCGGCCTATGACGATCCGGCCGCCGTCGTGGGTGACTGGGAATTGCAGGTGACACTCGGCGGCGAGACCAGCCCCGCGAAGATGACCGTCCTGGAAAAGGACGCCCGCCTGCATGCCTACTTGAGCGCGGCCGTCGGCGATTACGAATCGACCTCGGTCGAATACAGTAAGATCGGCGACACCATGGGCACGCTGCGCGTGCACGCGTCCATCCCGACCGTGAGTGAAGACGAGTTGACCTTCGAGTTTATCGTCGACGGGGACACCTTCGAAGGCGAAGAAATCTACACGAATGGATCAATCACCGTGACTGGCAAGAAGACATCGAGCACGCCCTCGGCGCCGGCTGCGGCTCCCGCCGCCGCTGGCGTCAACGCGAAAATGGTGATGACAATGCTCGACAAGGACAAAGACGGCAAGATCACGCTGGAAGAAGCGCCCGATCAGCTCAAGCAATTCTTCGGCGTGGTCGACGCGAACGCCGACGGCGCGATCGACGAAACGGAAGCCGGGACGATCGCGACCTTCATGAATGCGCAGGGCGGCGGCGGTGGTCAGGCCGGCGGTCAGGGACAGGCGGAGCAGAAACCGGCCACGGCGGAAAACAAGCCAGAGCAAAAACCGGCAGCAGCGGAAACGAAACCGCAGCCGTAACCCATACCAACCCATTCGCGGCGTCCCGGCCTTGGATCCAAGCGGCGGGACGCCGCTTCCACATTGCTTATTCTCCGATTCGAAAACCGTTTAATTTTCTCATCGCAACGCCGACTCCTGTGCCCCGGTAGGGGCACTTGATAGTAGCCCGCCGTTTCAACGGCGGGATCTCAGGCCCACCAGAAAATTGGAGTCCCGTAGGGACGGCTGACCCTTTGGGCCTTTACTCGGACTTCGCGCGGCGAGTACCATGTGCCCTTCGCGCAATCACGCACGACTTCAGGAGACGACCATGCCAATCGGCGGAATTCTCGCGGGCCGCGCCTTCAAGAAAATGGGCACGACCTGTATCTTCACTTTGAGCGGCGGGCACATCATGCCCATCTACGTCGGCTGCCGCGAGCAGGGCATCCAGATCATCGACGTGCGCCATGAGCAGGCCACCACGCACGCGGCGGACGCCTGGAGCCGCCTCAACCCCGGCAAGGTCGGCATCGCGGTCGTCACCGCCGGCCCCGGCGTGACCGACTGCGTGACCGGCGTGGCGAACGCCTGGCGCGCGAATTCCCCCATCCTCGTCATCGGCGGGCAGGGGCCATTCGCAAACCTCGGCCGCGGCTCGCTGCAGGAAATGGACCACGTCGCGCTGATGAAGCCGATCACCAAATGGGCCGGCGCCTGCTACGACACCGAGCGCATCCCCGAGTACATCGAGCTCGCCGTGCGCCACGCGGTCACCGGCATCCCCGGCCCGGCCTTCCTCGAAATCCCGATGGACATCCTCATGAACGACGTGAACGAGGCCAACGTCCGCTATCCCGAGATCCGCACCGCGCCGCCGCTGGTCACGCCGCAGTCCGGCGAAGTGCGCAAGGCCCTGGACGTGCTCGCGTCCGCCAAGCGCCCGATGCTCATGGCCGGCACCAGCGTGAAGTGGTCCATGGCGCAGGAGCCCTTGCAACGCTTCCTGAACGCCACCAAGATTCCCGCGTATGCCAACGGCATGGGCCGCGGCACGATTCCAAACGACTCTCCCCTGCTCTTCAACCGCACGCGGCGCGACGCGATCAAAAACTGCGACGTGATCGTGCTCGCGGGATGCATCCTCGACTTCCGCATGAAATTCGGCGCGGACATCCCGAAGACGGCCAAGGTGATTCAGCTCGAGATGGACAATCTCCTCATCGGGCACAACCGCGGCGCCGATGTCGCGCTCGTGGGCAATCTCGCGTGCAGCTTTGACGAGATGCTGCGCATAATCAAAGACGACAAGCTGACCATCGATCACTCCGCCTACGCCAAGGAATTGCGCGCGCAGGAGCAGGCACTCGAAGCCAAGCTCGCCGCCAAGCAAGCCTCCGACAATGTGCCGATCGAAACCTCGCGATTCTGCAAGGACATCGCCGACTTCGTCGCGCAGGACGACAACATGATCGTCATCGGCGACGGCGGCGACGTGGTCGCGGAATCGGCCAAGGTCGTGCCGATTCCGAAAAACGGCCTCTGGATGGATCCCGGCCCGCTCGGCACGCTGGGAGTCGGCGCGCCCTTCGCCCTCGCCGCGCAGGCGACCTTCCCCGATCGCAAAGTGCTCGTGATCTTCGGCGACGGCGCCTTCGGGCTCAACGGCTTCGAATTCGACACCGCCGTCCGCTTCGGATTTCCCATCGTCGGCATCGTCGGAAACGACGCCGCCTGGGGCCAGATGATGCGCCCGCAAGGCGCGTTCTACGGCGAGCACGTCGCCGTGCTGCTCAACCACACGCGCTACGACAAAATCGTCGAAGCCATGGGCGGCCACGGCGAACTCGTCGAAAAACCACAAGACATCAAGCCCGCGCTCGAGCGCGCCTTCGCCTCCAAAAAACCCGCGCTGGTCAATGTGATCCTACGGCGCGACACCGAATACAAAGGTGGCGGGTATATCTAGAAACGGCCATTCACGTCTTGAATTGCCGACGCGGGCGCGTTGCCCGCGTCTGTTTTTTAGCCACAGATGAATGAGGATAAACACAGATGGTTCTCGTGTTCGACCTTATCCGTGTTCGACCTTATCCGTGTTCATCCTTATTCATCTGTGGCTAAAATGACCTTCACCCTCCCATGAATGCCGTTGGCATCTACATCCACGTCCCCTACTGCCGCGTCGCGTGTCCGTACTGCGATTTCGTAAAACGGCCAACCCCCGGAGACGCGCCCGAAGAATTCGCGGACGCGCTGTGCCGCGAGATCGCGGAATATGAAGGGCCGACGCAGGCTCGCTCCATATTTTTCGGCGGTGGCACGCCCTCATTACTCAGTACGGTCGCATTCACTCGAGTTTTCGCATCGTTGTACGACAAATTCCGCATCGTCGAGGGAGGGTCGCGCTCCCGCGCGACCGAGGCGCGCGCGGAGACCAGCGGTCGCGCGGAAGCGCAACCCTCCCAAGCCGAAATCACCATCGAGGTCAATCCCGATGACGTGACGCGCGAGCGAGCGCGCTTCTGGCGAGAGCTCGGCGTGAACCGGCTGAGCCTAGGCGTACAGAGTTTCGACAACGACGTGCTGCTATTCCTCGGGCGCTGTCACGACGCGGAGATTGCCCGGCGCGCCTGCGGCCTGGTTGGCGAACACTTCGGCAACTGGGGCATCGACCTCATCTTCGGCGCGAAACCGCCCGAGGCCTGGGATGCCAGCGTCGCCGAGTGCCTGCGTTTCGCGCCACCGCATGTCTCGGCCTACGGCCTGACCTACGAAGAGCGGACGCCCTTCTGGAAACAGCGCCACCAGGCGATCAGCGAAGACATCGCACTCGCGCAATATCGCCACGCAATGGACACGCTCGGCGCGGCGGGCTACGCCCACTACGAAGTCTCGAACTTCGCGCGGCCCGGCTTCGAGTCCGCGCACAACCTCATCTACTGGCGAAACGAAGAGTACGCCGCCTTCGGCCCCGGCGCGGTCTCCTATCTCGGCGGCGTGCGCACGCGAAACCTCTCGCGGATCGACGCCTACCTCGCGCAGCCCGGCGCGAAGGAGGAATCGCTCACGCTCGCGCCACGCGAAATCAAAGTCGAAACGCTCATCCAGCATTTCCGCACCCGCGCCGGCATCGCCCGCGCGGCGTATCGCGCGCGGTTCGGATGCGAGATCGAGACCGATTTCGGCGACACAATGCGAACGCTCGCCGCGCGCGGCCTGATCACCGCCGACGCCGATCGCCTCTCCCCCACCCAGCGCGGCTACGAACTAAACAACGAAATCGGCCTCGCACTGGTGTGAACCAATCGTTCGTAGGGGCGGCCCCCTGTGGCCGCCCTGCGCATACCCGAATCTGCGAATTGAAGAGGGCGGCCACTGGGGGCCGCCCCTACGCCGGGACAATCTACAGGTTCGCCCCGGCCCCTGCGGTCGCGTGGGAGCGCGACCCTCCCGGCCCCAATTGACGGCCCGGTTTCACCAACGTAGAATAGACACTGGCTGCCGGGTGTACTTCCAGCGACGCTTGGAGTCCGCCAAATCGGCGGGACGGCCGGGCGCGAACACGGACTATCACCCATGACCCGAATAATGAGTAGCACGCGATGGATGGCCGCCGCGCTGTGCGCGATGGCGCCCGCGATCACGTTCGCGCAGGAAGCAGCGCCGGCCGCGCCCGCGGCCAAGTCGGTCGTCGTCTGCAAGATCACGAACGAGATCGACCCCGGCATGGCCGTAGTGGTGAAGCGCGCGATTGCGGACGCCGTGAAACTGAAGGCCACCGCCGTCATCTTCCGGATCGACACGCCGGGCGGCCGCGTCGATTCGGCGGTGGACATCGCCACGGCGATCACTTCCACGCCCATGCGCACGATCGCCTACGTCGAAGGCATGGGCGCCATCTCCGCCGGCGCGCTGGTCAGTTTTGCGTGCGACGACATCATCATGTCGCCCGGCAGCGCCATCGGCGCGGCCACGCCGGTCATCCCCACGGCGGAGGGCCTCATGCCCACGGGCGAGAAAGAAGTCTCGTTCATGCGCGCGAAAATGCGCTCACTCGCCGAGAGCAACGGCCACAGCCCCGACCTCGCGCAGGCGATGGTGGACAAGGACATCGAGTTGCGCGGTTTCCGCGGCGCAGACGGCACGTACACGATTTACACCGTCGGCGGAACGCCGGCCAGCGAGGACGATCCATCCCGCGGCGCCACGACCCCCGCGCCGAAGTCGCCCATCGAGGAGATCCTTCGAACGATCACCGGAGACACTATTCCTCCCGAGCAACCCGCGCCCGACCAACTCACGGACTCCGCGCCCGCTATACAGCACGAGCCCGGCACCGTCGTCTACGCGGACGGCAGCGAGCTAATCGTACAGAGCGGAAAACTCCTCACGCTGACGCCGTCCGAAGCGCAGAAGTACGGCTTGATTCCCGCCGTGGTGAACGGCTTCGAGGCCGCGCTCACCCACTACGACCTGCGCGACGCCGCGATGCACCTCGTCGAACCCAACTGGGCCGAGGTCGTCTTCCGCTTCCTGACCAGCCCGACCATCGCCGGCCTCCTGCTCATGGTCGGCCTCGCTTCAATCTATTACGAAATAAAAACGGCCGGCTTTGGCCTCGCCGGCATCGTCGGCGCGATCGCGCTCACGCTGCTCTTCGGCGCCCATTTCGTCCTCGGCCTGGCGGAGACGATCGATCTCGTGCTCGTCTTGGCGGGCATCATCCTGATTTTGGTCGAAGTGTTCCTGATCCCCGGGTTTGGCGTGGCCGGGGCCGCGGGAATCCTCATGTTACTGGTCGGCACGTACCTCGCCTTGGTAAACTTCACCTTGCCGGAGTACAGTTGGCAGTACGACCGGCTCAACGACGTGGTGTATTCCGTGTTGCTGGCGATGATCGCGTTCGCCGCCTTCGTCGTGGCGACGTGGAAGCTGCTGCCCCGCTCGCCACTCTATCGCGCGATAATCCTGAACGCGACGCAAGATGCCACGCAGGGCTACACCGCGCCGGTGCAGGACGCCGCGCAGCGCGTGGGCCTGCGCGGCCGGGCGACCAGCATGCTGCGTCCGGCGGGCCGCGCGCGCTTCGGCGAGGCGACCGTGCAGGTCGTCACGCGCGGCGCGTTCATCCCGGCGGGCACGGACGTGGAGATCATCGAAGTCGATGGCGCGCGCGTGGTGGTCGAACGCACCGGGGGAACGCACTGATGGATACACGGATAGCGATTATCGGAATGCTCAAGCATCTGCTCGAGGACTCCGTCGTCCTGCACCAGCAGGGCGCCGGGTACTACAGTTGCACGCCCATCGTCCATCGATACAACAAACTCCTGGGGCAGGCCCAGCGGCTCTTCGCGCCCGGAGACGGCCTCATTGGCACCTTCGAGCCACAGCCCGAGACCGACCCGAACGATCCAGCGGACAAGATGAAGGCCATGCAGGCCATTCGCGTGGAGGTCGGGCAACTGATCTCGTTGTTGGAGTCGCTCGGCGGCGCGAACGCGGCCGGGAGTTCCGCCATATGACGCCCGTCATCCTGCTTTTCGTCGCGGGCGTGGTGCTTATCTTCTCCGAATTTTTCATCCCCGGGATCACGATGGGGGTCATCGGCGGAGTGCTCATCGTCCTCAGCATTGGGCTCGGGTGGCAGCGCTTCCCGCAATACGGCGTGTTCATCCTCACCGGCGAAGTCACCAGCGTCGTCATCATCATCGCATTCGGACTCTTTCTCCTCGCCAAGACCCCGCTCGGCAGTGGGCTCGTGATGAAAGCCACGCTGGACACCGCCGAAGGCTACTCGTCCTTCGCAGAGGATCCCGCCATGGTGGGCCAGGTCGCCTCCGTCCACACCGCCCTGCGGCCCGCGGGTTCCATCATGATGGGCGCGCGGCGCATCGACGCCGTGTCGAACGGCACCTTCATCGACGCGGGCAAAGCGGTCCGCATCATTCGCGTCGAGGGCCACCGCGTGGTCTGCGAAGAGGCCCCTGCGGACGCCGGGCGGAGCGCGCAATGACCGGAGGCCTCGCCGCGCTGCTCGTACTGATGGCTGCATTGTTCGCCACAATGGCCGGCGTCGCCCTCTACATCTATTACGGCCGGCTCATCATGCGCTCCAGGGTCGCCGGCGCGCCGGTGGGCTTCCAACAGATGCTGCGATTGACGCTGTCCGGGCTCGACGCCCAGGCGATCGTGATCGCGTATCTGGACGCGCACAAGGCCGGGGTACATGTCCCCTTCGAGCGGCTCGAAGCCCTCGCGGGCGAGAAAGGCGATCCCCGGGCGGCGGTGCGAAAACTCATCGCGGCGAAGGCTTCGGGGACCGGCGCGGCATTCGACGAGGCGGGCCTGAGCGGCCGGATCGCGGGCTAAATAGCCGGTGATCAATCTGAGACACTGGTGTGTTCTCCCCGCCGGAACCTTCACTTTTGTCATTCTGAGCGGTAGCGAAGAATCTCCCCGCCGGTCCGCCGAAAGACATACCCTGATCTGGCCGCAACGGGCCCAGCGCGATCTATTTCTGCACAGTGAAGTGATCCAGGTATACCACCGGCTATTTAGCTGGTCTACATACGGGGACGAGAATATCTTCTGAATTGAACGGTAGAGTTGACGTAGAATGTGAACGGTTGGCGCGCAGGCGCCGCAACGTGAGGAGCTAACTATGGAAACGGGCGTGCTGACTGTCGTGCTTGTCGTCTTCCTCGTCCTGTTGGGCGTGGTCGTGTTTTTCGTCGGGATGAATTTCCTCGGCGTGTGGGTTCAGGCGATGTCCGCCGGCGTCCACGTGAGCTTTATCCGCCTCGTGGCCATGCGCCTGCGCCGCGTCAGCGGACGTGTCATCGTCGAAAGCCGGATCACCGCCGTCAAAGCGGGACTCGAAATCAGTTACGACGACCTCGAAGCGCACTACCTCGCCGGCGGCAACGTCGTCAGTGTCGTGCGCGCGCTGATCGCCGCCTCGAAAGCCAACATCAACCTCTCCTTCAAGAAGGCCACCGCCATTGACCTTGCAGGACGCGACGTATTCGACGCCGTGCAAACCTCCGTGAAGCCGAAAGTGATCGACTGCCCCGACCCAACGAAGGGGCCGAGCACCGTGGCCGCCGTGGCGATGGACGGCATCCAGATCAAAGTGAAGGCGCGCGTGACCGTGCGCACGAACCTCGATACGCTCATCGGCGGCGCGACGGAAGAAACCATCATCGCGCGCGTCGGCGAAGGTATCGTCACCACGATCGGCAGCGCGGCCTCGCACAAAAAAGTACTGGAGAGCCCCGATTTAATCTCCAAAGTCGTGCTCGCGCGCGGCCTCGACTCCGGCACCGCCTATGAAATCCTCTCCATCGACATCGCGGACGTGGACGTCGGCGACAACATCGGCGCACAGCTCCAGATGAAGCAGGCCGAGGCCGACAAGAACATTGCCCAGGCCCGCGCCGAGGAACGCCGCGCGATGGCCATGGCGCGCGAACAGGAAATGCGCGCGGCCGTGGTAGAAATGGAAGCGCGGCTGGTCGAGGCGGAGGCACTGGTGCCCAAGGCCATCGCCGAGGCCTTCCGCAGCGGCCACATCGGGGTCATGGACTACTACCGCATGAAAAACATCCTGGCCGACACCGGCATGCGCGAGTCGATCTCGAAGATGGAAGACGATCAGGGCAAGAAGCAGTAGCGCCGGGACACGCACATGGGCATCGACGACGTTCTAGTGGCCCTCCTCCTTGTCGCGGCCTTCGCCGCATCCGCGCTGCAAAAACTGGTCCAACGATCGAAGGCGAAGCGCCAGATGACGAACGAGGAACGCGTGGGCGAATCCCGGAGACTCGCCGAACAAAACCTGCGCACGGCGCAACGCCGCGGCGCCGCCCGGCACCCGGCGCCGGTGCCGGCGCAGCCGAAATCCGCGAAGATCGAAGATGTCATCCGGCGACTGATGGGTGAAGAGACCGGGAGCCCGCTCGAAGGGCCCTCCGCCGGAAGTGACGAGACGGACGAAGAAGACTGGCGGCCCCTGGCCCCGCCGCCCATTCGCCGCGCGCCGCCCACGCCGCCCACGCCGCAGCGCCAACCTGTGCAGCGCGTGCCGGCCACGCCTCCGCGCCAGCTCCACCAGCAACCGCCGCGCCGCCAGGCACAAATGCCGCAGCGCCCGGCCCCGCCACCGCCGAGCGCCCGGCCCGAACGCCAGCGCCCCGCGCGCACTCCCGCCGAGATGATCGCCCAGCCGCACCGCCGGGAGGCCGAAGAACTCACGCACGAGGAAATCGAGCAGCGGGAGAACGAACGCCGCTGGCACGAAGAAATGGAGCAGCGCAAGAAACAGCAGGCCGCGCAACAGGCAAAACAGCGCTCACCGGAAGTCCTGCATTCGCGTACGCGCCTCCAATCCGCGCGGCGCCGATTGTTCCACAGCACCAGCGAAGTGCGCCGGGCGTTCATTCTCTCCGAGGTGCTCGGCCCGCCGCGTGCGATGCGCGACCTCGAAGAGCGCACATAGCGCGCGCCCAAGCGGAGCGTAACCGTCGCACCCACATCGGGCGAATCCCGGCCCCCGATCTGAATTCAATTTGTGTAAAGAGTGAACCGGCTCCGGCGCACGCCGCGTCCGGCGGGCGACCCTCCGGACTTTTTTGTGTTAGACTCCGCGACTATGGGGGCGACGAATTCCAATCCGGTCATCGTGCAGTCGGACCGTTCCATTTTGCTGGAAACCGACGGACCGCTCTTTGACGACGCGCGCGACGCGATCGCCTCCTTCGCCGAACTCGTCAAGTCCCCCGAACACATCCACACCTACCGCATCTCTCCCCTCTCGCTGTGGAACGCCGCCGCCGCGGGGATGGACGCCGACCTGATCATCGCCAACCTCGCGAAATTCAGCAGATACGACCTCCCGGAAAACATCGTCTCCGAGATCCGCGAATACGTCTCGCGTTATGGCCGCCTCAAACTCTACAAACTCGAGGACGGCCAGCTCGTCATCGAGTCGTCCGACAGCATGCTCATCACCGAATTGCTAAACAACAACCAGGTAAAGCCCTACGTCACCGGGCAGCTCGGCCCGAACAAAATGGTCGTCGCCCCGGGCGATCGCGGCAACATCAAGTGCGTGCTCATCAAGATCGGCTTCCCGGTCGAAGACCTCGCTGGCTACGTCTCCGGCGCCCCGCTCGCGTTTGACCTGCGCGAAACCGCGCTCACGGGCCGGCCCTTCGGCCTGCGCAAATATCAGCGCGAGGCGGTCGCCGCTTTCTGGGCCGGCGGCGCGAACCACGGCGGCAGCGGCGCCATCGTGCTCCCCTGCGGCGCGGGCAAGACCTGCGTCGGCATCGGCGCCATCCACGCCATGCAAACGCAAACGCTCGTGCTCACCACCAACACCATCGCGCTGCGCCAATGGAAAAGCGAGCTGCTCGACAAAACGACGCTGACCCCCGAACAAATCGGCGAATACAGCGGCAACTCCAAGGAAATCCGCCCGATCACGCTCGCCACCTACCAGGTGCTCACCTATCGCAAAGCCAAAGACAGCCCCTTCATCCATTTCGACCTCTTCGACAAAGGCAACTGGGGCCTCATCGTCTACGATGAAGTCCACCTGCTGCCCGCGCCGGTCTTCCGCGCGACCGCGAGCCTGCAAGCGCGCCGCCGCATCGGCCTGACCGCGACGCTCGTGCGCGAGGACGCCCGCGAAGACGACGTCTTCTCCCTGATCGGCCCGAAGAAATACGACGTGCCGTGGAAGGTGCTCGAGAAGCAAGGCTGGATCGCGCAGGCGGAATGTCACGAGATTCGCGTGCCTCTTCCGCCGGAAGAACGATACCGCTACGCGATCTCCGACAAACGCATGAAATTCCGCATCGCCTCCACCAATCCCCGAAAACAAGACGTGTGCGCGCAACTCATCGAAAAACACCGCGAGGACAACATCCTCATCATCGGCCAATATCTCGACCAGCTCGAAGAAATCGCCGAACGCTTCAAGGCGCCCATTATCACCGGACGCACCGGCCTACGGGAGCGTGAAAGGCTCTACCAGGCCTTCCGCGATGGCCATGAAAAGCTGCTCGTCGTCTCGAAGGTCGCCAATTTCGCCGTCGATCTGCCCGACGCCAACATCGCGATCCAGGTCTCCGGCACCTTCGGCTCGCGGCAGGAAGAGGCCCAGCGTCTGGGCCGCATCCTCCGGCCGAAGAGCGACCAGTCCATCGCGCATTTCTACTCCATGGTCTCGCGCGACACCTGCGACCAGGATTACGGCGTCAAGCGCCAGCTCTTCCTCACCGAGCAGGGCTACCGCTACACCATCCTCTCCTCGGACCAGATCTAGGCGGGCGCGCGAACGATGGCCCGCGTGCGCCTGATCAGCGGCGGCCCCCGGTCGGATCGCGCCGCGCAAATTGACGCGCTCGTCCTCGATCGCCTCGAGGAATCGCTGCTCATCGTGCCCACCGGCGCCTACGCCCGGCGCCGCGTGGCCGCACTGTTAACGCAGAGCGGACGCGCCGCGCTCCTCGACCCGCCGGTCATCACCTTCGGCGAACTGGTGGACCGCATCTTGCGCGGCTCGCAGGCCCGCGCGCGGCGCATCGATCCCCTGGAACAGCGCATTCTCCTCGCCCGCGCCGCGGAACTGGCGAGAGAGAAGGGCGCGCTGGACGCGCTCGGAGACGCCGCGGAGTCGGAGGGATTTCTCGACCAGTTGCACAGCGTCATTCTCCAGCTCAAGCAGGCGGCGATCGAACCCAAGCAATTTCGCCAGCGCGTACGCGGCCGCCGGAACGCCATGGACGCGATCGTCGCCGAGGTCTACGCCGCCTACCAGGACGAATTGCAGCGCGCCGGCGCCGTCGACCTCCCGGGCATGTACTGGCTCGCGCGGATCGAGTGCGAACCGGCGGCGCGGCCCCAGGGCCTCGGCCGCGTTCGCCACATCGCGCTCGAGGACTTCGACGACTTCACGCCGTCGGAGTTCGGTGTCATCAAGGCGCTCGCGCAACACCTCGACGATCTCGTCTTCGGCATAAACCTCAGCGCCGACCCGGAGCAACAGAGTCTGTACGCCGCGCCGCTCCAGACGATCGCGAAACTCCGCGCCGAGTTCGAGTCCGCCACCTTCGACGACCCGCGCGCCGAGCCTGCCCCGCGCCGCCAATCGGAGTTTATCGGCGCGTCGCTGCTGCTGCGCAAATCCCTCCCCGCGCCCGCAGGGCTCGATCGCAACGTCGAATTCGTCGAATGCCACACGCTCGAACATGAAATCGAGACGATCGCGCGGCGCATCAAACACATGGTGCGCCACGACGATACCGCCCTGCCGCGCATCGCGGTCGTCTGGCGGAATACCGCGGCCGTCGCCGCGCCGATGCGCGAGATTTTTAGCGAGTTCGGCATCCCCGTGAGCGGCTTGGAATCCCGCCCGCTCACCGAGAGCGCGGCAGCAGGCTTCATTCTGCGCTTCCTCGAGGCCGCGCAGACCTGGTCACCCGAGAGCGTCCTCGATGTGCTCACCGCGCCCTGGTTCGGCGGGGCCACGCCGACCCACGCGGACGCCTTCCCGATTCTCGTGCGCGCCGCGCGCGTGCGGCCGGCGGAGCGAGGATGGCGGGACAGCGTGGACCGCCTCGCGCGCTACCTCGCCGGCCCGAAACACAGCGATTTGAACCGTCTCCTCGATCACGTCCCGCACGCGCTGGACGCCTGCGCGGCCCTGCGCACGGCCATCGATCGCTTCGGCAAGGAGGCCAGGGCGATGTCGCGCCCGATGCCACTGTCCAAAAAAATCGAACTGCTCCAGCAACACATCGAACAGTGGCGCCTCGCGGACACCGTGGCGGCCATGCCCAGCGGCACTCAGCGCGACTTCGAGGAAGCGGCGCTGACGAGCCTCACCAATACGCTGGGCGTGCTGCGCGCGGGCCACGACGCCGACACGCAACCGGCGACTCTTGAGTCGTTCACAAAGACGCTCCGCCGCGCCTTCGCAGAGTCCACGGCCAGCGTACAACGCGACGCCGGCGGAGTCGCGTGCCTGGGGATGGAGCCGGCGCGCTACTTGAGTTTCGACGTAGTATTCCTCGCCGGCCTCACCGACGGACACGTCCCCGCGCGCCGTACGCTCAGCGCTATCTATTCGGATGACGACCGCCACGATCTCGGCGCGGCGGGCATCGCGCTCGATCGCACCGAGGCGCACAGCCAGCACGAAATTTTGTTGTTTCAGCGCATGTTCGCGATCGCCCGCCGCCGCCTCATCGCCAGTTGGCACCGGCTCTCTCCCGGCGGCCAGGAAGTCCAGCGCAGCCTGTACTTGAACGAGGTCGCCGATCGCCTCGGCGGCTTGAACGAACTCAAGGCCGAGGCGCCCGCCCACGCTCTCGTCCCCGAGCCAGGCTTCGCGGCATGCACGCGCGACGTGCAAAACATCGCCGTCCCTGCCGGCGACTCCACTCTTTTCCCTGAAATCGCCGCTGCTGCACAGATAGAAAAACGCCGGTACAGCGGCGAAAAATTCGATGCCCACGACGGCGCGCTCGCCAGCCCGGACGCACTCTCGCGGCTCGCCGAGACCTACGGTCCCGAGCACCAGTTCAGCGCGTCGCAATTGGAAACCTACGCCGAGTGCCCCTTCCGTTTCTTCCAGGAACGCGTCCTCGAAATCTTCGCAATCGACCCGCCCCAGCAAGCCTTCGATACACTCGCGCGCGGCTCGGTGCTGCACGGCGCGCTCGAACGCTTCCATCGCGCGTACCTTGGAAAACTTCTCGCGGAAATCCCGCCTGACGAAGCGGCCGCCGCGATGGAACGCTGCGCAGGCGAGGCCTTCGACCAAGCCGCCGCGCGCCTGCGCGGTCTCGCGCCGGGCGTGCTCGCGGCCGAGCGCACCCGGACGCTGTCCACCTTGCAACGGCACCTGAGGCTCGCGCGGGAAGCGGAGAGCGAGAGCGCTGAATCGTGGCGGCCTGCGCGCCTCGAAGAGGCCTTCGGCGGCGATTCGCCTCTTCCGCCGTATGCGCTCGAATTCGACGGACAATCCATCTCGCTGCGCGGCAAGATCGATCGCATCGACGAAGGGGCCGGTGCGGTCCGCCTGATCGACTACAAGAGTTCCGCGGTCGAACCGGCATCCATCAAGAAGGGAAAGATTTTTCAGTTGGCGCTCTACGCGCTGGCCTGCGAAGCCACGATTCTCCCCGGTACCCCCTGCGCCGAGGCCTGGTATGTCGGCATCGGAAATGACAATGCGGCGACCGCCGCGCTCAGCCGGACGAAGAAAAACGCCGCATGGGACGAACGCATCGCGCTCGCGCGCGCCGCGGTCGCCGCCGCGGTCTCCGGCATCCGCGCCGGCCGGTTCCATCCGGCCCGTGAGAGCACTCCCTGCCGCGGTTGCCCGGATCAAAAGGTCTGCCGATTCGAGCGCGCCCGCATCCACCGGAAACCCGCCCCATGACCACCGAATTGACGCCGCAACAACAGGCAGCGGCCTATACGACTGGCGCGCACCTCTGCGTGGACGCCGGCGCGGGCTCGGGCAAGACGACCGTGCTCGTCGAGCGCGTCATGAACCTGCTCGATCGCGGCGTCGCGTTGCGCCGCATCGTAGCGATCACCTTCACGCGGAAGGCCGCCGGGGAAATGAAGGAGCGCCTGCGCGGCGCAATCCACCGCCGCCCGCAGGACGACCCGCGCAGCATGGACAAGTGGCGCGCGATCGAACTCGAAGTCGAGACGGCGCGAATCACGACCATCGACGGTTTCTGCGCCTCGCTGCTACACGAAAACGCCCTTCGCATCGGCCTCGATCCGGACTTCACGACGCTGGGCGAGGAAGAAGCACCGCTCCTGCGAAGCGAAGTCGCCGAGACAACCCTGATCTCCCTCCTCGATCGGGAAGACGCGGGCGCGCACCGGCTCGTCGTGGAGCATGGTCTCGAGAGCGTAACGTCCTTCCTCTCCGCCACGCTCGACCAATCCCTGCGCTTCGACGAAGCGGCCCGGCCCTACGCAGGACTCGACGCCGCGGGCCTCGCTCAATTGTGGAAAACCCAGGCGGACGAAATGCAGCGGGCCCGATTCGAAGCGCTAGCGGTATCGCCGGAGTTGCACCGCATCGCCGCCACGCTAGCGGGCCTTGCGGGCGAATGCCGCGACACAGGCGACAAAATCGAGGTCGTCCGGCGCGATGCGCACCGTTATCTTTCAATGCTCCGCGAATCCGGAAACCTCGATCGCATCAGAGAAGGGATCGCCGGTCTCTGCGCGCTCGGACTCCAAGGAGGCAGCGCAAAGGCCTGGTCGAGCAAGGAAGCTATGCAGGCGGTGAAGGGCGCTGCGGACGAAGCGAGAGACCTCGCCAAAGATCTCGAAGAACCTGCCTATTCGCCGAAACTCGAAGTCGCCGCGGCGCAGTTAACGCTCGATGCAATCGCCGTATTCTCCGAAGTCGCCCGGCACTATCGAGAGGCAAAGCAGGCGCGGGCGGCGCTCGATTTCGGAGACCTGCTCACCTTAACCCTCCAGATGCTCCGCGATCAACCCGGCCTTCGCGCGCGAATCGCCGGCGGCATTAGCCACCTGCTGATCGACGAATTCCAAGACACGAACCACGCCCAGCTCGCGCTCGCCGAACTCCTCGCGGCCGGCGGCGGCGCCGAACTCTTCGTCGTCGGCGACGCCAAACAATCCGTGTACCGCTTCCGCGGCGCCGAAGTCGAGGTCTTCGCGCAGGTGAAGCAGTGGACCCGCCAAACGCTGCGGCTGGATGAGAACTTCCGCTCGGTAGCGCCGCTGATCGCGTTCATCAATGATTTCTTCCGCGAGGGCCGCCTTCTCGCGCGCGTGGAGCCGGACTTCCAGGGTCTCACCGCCGCGCGCGAGGCCCTCGCCGCGCCCTGCATCGAATTCCTCGTGCCCGAGGACCGCGACCCGGCCGCGAGCGATCCCGAGGAAGGCGCCGAATCCGACAGCGATCGATCCCGCGAAGCCGCCTTGCTCGCGGGTCGCATCGCGGAGCTCTGCGGGCCCGGCGGCGCCGAGGTCTACGACAAGCCGCTCAAGGCCTGGCGCCCCGCGCGCTTCGGAGACGTCGCCATTCTTTATCGCGCGGGCTCGCACGCCAACGTCTATGAAGAGGCGCTACGCCGCAAGGGGATCCCCGCAAACGTGATCGCCGGTTCGGGGTTCTACGCGCGGCAAGAAATTCTCGATCTACACAACCTACTCACCGTCGCGCTCGACCCCTGGAACGAACCGGCGCTGGCGGCTTTCCTGCGAAGCCCGCTCGCAGGCGTGACGGATGACACCCTGATGCGGCTCACGCACAATGCCAAGCTGGCAGCGGCATTTTCGAGCGGCGGCCGGACCGGCGACACTGCCGAGGACGCCATTCTCGATCGGGCGCGCAGGCTCATGGAGTTCGTCCGGCAGCGGCGCGAGTGGCCCGTCGCCGCGCTCCTGCGCGAGATACTGGCCGAGTCCGGATTCGAGGCAGTCCTGCTCTCGCAGTACCACGGCGTCCAAAAGGCCGGCAACGTGCACAAGCTCATCGACCTCGCGCGAAGTTTTGGCGGCGCCGGCCGGCTCGGACTGCACGCGTTCACGCAATACCTCTCCTCGCTCGCGCGAAACGGGCTGCGCGCGGGCGACGCCGAGCTGCTCGCGGCCGCCGGCGGCGCGGTGACCCTGATGACGGTGCACAAGGCGAAAGGGCTCGAGTTCCCGATCGTCGCGATCGTGGAAATGGGACGCGCGGAAGGCGCCGGCGGGCGGACGCCGATCGGTCTAGTCGATCCGCGCCACGGAATGACCATGCTCACGCACGACGATCGCGGCGCAACCGCATGGCCCGCGCTGGGCGAGCATCTGCGGCGTCACGACAA
The DNA here is from genome assembly GCA_038916785.1 of Candidatus Hydrogenedentales bacterium. Lineage (GTDB taxonomy): Bacteria > Hydrogenedentota > Hydrogenedentia > Hydrogenedentales > VFKU01. Next base: position 43,441 of record JBCLBO010000012.1, read on the forward strand.
GGAAAACGACCGCGCCGAAGAGGCGCGCGTCCTCTACGTGGCCATGACGCGTGCGCGCGACCGGCTCTTGCTCTGCGGTCCGGCAAAACCCAAGAAAAATTCCTGGATGGCCGCGATGAACTCCGTGTTCGCGCCCGCCGGGCGCAAACACGGCGCGCCCCTTAGCGGGGCGGCGTGGGAAGCGCGCATCGTCCGGCACGCCGCAAGCGCGGGCGCGGGTAAACCGCGCACGAACCCTCCCTCCCCCGCGATTGGGCCATTACTGCTACAGGCCGCCGCGCTCCCGCGGCGCATCGCTCCAGGGCAGATCATTCCCGTGCACACGCTGCTCGACCGGATGCACCCCAGCGCGCCGGCGGGTCCCATCGCACGGGATCGCGGCGACGCCGCACTGGACCGGCGCCTCCTGGGCACGGCCGCGCACGCCATGCTGGAACGCTGGAATTTTTCCGGGGATCCCCCCATAGCCGAGGTGGCCCGCGAATTCTTCCCAACCTCAATCCAAACTGCGCAGTGTATGCGCGAACTCGATACGATCGCCGCGCGTCTCCAGCGTTCCAACCTCTGGCGCACGCTCACGGGAGCATCGAGCCTCAGGAAAGAATTGCCCTTTCTGCTCGAGGTCGGCGGAGTATTTCTGAACGGCATCATCGATCTCCTATTGGATGGCGAGACTCTCATCGACTACAAACTGGGCTCACCGGAAAACGAACGCTCGAATCGCCACAGGACCCAGCTCAGAGTCTACGCCGCGGCGATCCGCGCCGCCGTAGGCCGCGCGCCGAAAAAAGCGACCCTGTATTACTTGGAGTCCGGAGACCACATCGACGTCGACGTTCGGCCTGCAATCCTCGATGAAACACTCGAGCGTGCACGCGCCGCGTTGTAGGCGCTTTTGGTCCAGGCGCCGGGCGCCTTCGCGGCCCGCCGCGGTTGAACCCATTTTCGCCCTTTGCTATAGTCCGGCCCGTTTGGGCGCGATCTCCGGCTTGCGGCACATCTGGATCGCCGCCCATTCTCGCAGCGGCGGAATGCCTATCTCCTCCGCCCTACTGGAAACGAATAGCGCGGCCGAGGAGTGAGCAGTGGCGGAACGGACTTTCGTGATGGTGAAGCCGGACGGCGTGGGTCGCCGGCTGATCGGCAAAATTATCGCGCGCTACGAGGCCAAGGGCCTCAAGCTCGTCGGACTCAAAATGCAGGTGATCACCCGCGACCTCGCCGGAAAACATTACGCCGAACACGCGGAGAAGCCTTTTTTCCCCGACCTCGTTAAATTCATCACCTCCGGGCCGACCGTCCAGATGGTCTGGGAAGGAAACAGCGCGGTCGAGGTCGTCCGCGCGATGAACGGCGCCACCCATTCGCTCAAGGCCAACCCCGGCACCGTCCGCGGCGACTACGGCCTAAGCATGCAGAATAATGTGGTGCACGCGTCCGACTCGGTGGACACGGCAAAGAAGGAAATCGCATTGTATTTCGCCGACAATGAATTGTGGGCGCATCCCATGCCGGACGAGCACTGGCTGGCGTAGAATACGAATCGGGACAAGGGCAACAGGAGGAACGGGTCTTGGCTGGCGGAAGAAAAGTTCGGCACGCGAAAATTGCCAAACACAAACGCAAGAAGAAACGTCGCGCGAATCGTCACAAAAACAAGTAGGTCCGAGTATCCGCTGAAGAGATCCTGGCGCGGGCGGCTGGCCCGCGCCGGGCATGTCTCGCGCGGCACTCGGCGAAATCTCCAGCGCAGCAGCCGTGCCTTGGCCGGCGCGGGACCCTTGTGGCGTCCCGCAGTCCTCCAGCGCCCCATCCGAAACCGGAACCGAACGTGGGACACTCCCGATGGCGGAAATGAACGGCGAGAAAAAGATTTTCATCGACGAGGACTGGAAGTCCAAAGTCGAGCGTGAGCGCGAGGAAACGCGCCACAAGGTCGAGGAAACGGCCGCGGCCGATCCGAACGAGGACCCGAACCAGGCCGCCCTCTCGCTCTTCGACTATCTCGTCTCCACGCTCGCCGCGCAGACGATGATGGCGCTCGGACTCGTGCCGGAGGAAGGCCAGACCCAGGTGATGGTCGACCTCGCAGGCGCGCGACACCTGATCGATTCGCTCATGATGCTGCGCGAAAAAACCAAGGGCAATCTCAGCGCCGACGAAGAGGCAAACCTCTCCGAAGCGATCAGCGAGCTCCAGCGAGTCTTCGCCGTACGCGCCACGCAAGTGCGCGAGGCCTCCCTCAAGCACCCACCCATCGACCCCAACCCGCCCTTCCTGGGCAACAAATAGGCGGACCGCCCCATGCCGGGCCACGTCATCATCGGAATGCAGTGGGGCGACGAGGGCAAAGGCAAAACCGTCGACTATCTGACGGAACGGGCCGACCTCGTCGCGCGCTACGCCGGCGGAAACAACGCCGGACACACGGTCGTCGTGAACGGGAAGAAGACCGTTCTCCATCTGATCCCCTGCGGCATCCTCCACCCGTCAACCTCCTGCGTCATCGGCAACGGCACCGTCATTGATCCCGGCGTGCTGCTGCAAGAGATCGATCGACTCGCCGAGGCCGGATGCGAAGTGAAGGGCCGCCTTCACATCTCCGAGGCCGCGCACGTCATCATGCCCTACCACCGCGTGATTGACGCCGCCCAGGACCGCCTGCGCGGCAAGAACCGCGTGGGCACCACCGGCCGCGGCATCGGACCCGTCTACGCCGACAAGGCCGCACGCACCGGCATCCGCTTCGGTGACCTCCTCGATCGCGAGACCTTCGAGGACAAGCTGCGCTTCGCGCTCGATCACGCGAACCTCATGCTGACCAAAGTCTATGGCGAGCAGCCCATGGACTACGCCGCCCTGCGCGACGAGTACCTCGGCCACGCCGATCGACTGCGCGCGCACGCCGCCGACACCGTCGAACTCATCCACGCCGCGCTCGCCGCGGGCAAACGCGTCATCTTCGAAGGCGCGCAAGGCGCCCTGCTCGACCTCGATCACGGCACCTATCCCTACGTCACCAGCTCAACGACCATGTCCGGCGGCGTCTTCAGCGGAGCGGGCGTCGGCCCCGGCCAGATCCAGGGCGTGATCGGAATTCTCAAAGCCTACATGACGCGCGTCGGCGAAGGCCCCATGCCGACCGAACTCAAAGACGCCACCGGCGAGCGCCTGCGCGAGATCGGCCAAGAATACGGCGCGACGACTGGCCGCCCACGCCGCTGCGGGTGGCTCGACCTCGTCCCGCTTCGCCGGGTCATCAAACTCTGCGGCGTCTCGCACATCGTGATGACGAAGCTCGACGTGCTCACCGGTTTCGACCCGCTTCCCCTGTGCATCGGCTACGAGCTCGACGGACAGAAACTCGACCGCTTCCCCGGCCGCATCTCCCAGTTGGAGCGGGTCAAACCGGTCTACGAGGACCTCCCGGGCTGGAAGGACGATCTGAGCCGCTGCCGCTCCTGGGACGACCTCCCCGCCGCCGCCCGGTCCTACGTCCGCCGCGTGGAAGGCCTACTGGGCGCGTCGATCAGCGTGGTCAGCATCGGACCCGACCGCGACCAGACCCTCGTCCGGCGCGATCCCTTTGGCTGACGATTCCGCCAATCGTGTGAAAGATCGTGTGAAAGAAGGAAACTTATTCAGTAGTTTTAGTGTCTAACCAATCGCAATTTCCGGGTTGCGGGCAAGCGAGGAGACAGGGACATGCGTCGTTGGATCAGGACTTTAGGGCTGATTGCCGTGGGAATGGTCACGGCAACGGGGTCCTACTCACAGGAAAACAAGATTCAGGAACCGCCGGCCGGCGAACAGGGCGACGAACCGAACATTTTCAAGAGCCTTCAAATCGAACTGCTCGACCTCGATCGCCTGCGCGAGGAGATCGGCGAAAAACTCGTCGGCGAGCCCATTCGCATGACGCTCGACCAATGCGTCCAGACCGCCCTCATCTACAACCAGGACATTCTGATTCAAGCCTACGAACTCGGAATGACCGACGCCGATCTCCAAGCGGCCCGCGGCCAGTTCGACCCGCTCCTCTCGCTCAGCGCCCAACATTCCGACTCGTCGCGGCCGCCCAGCTCGCAGATTCTGGCCTTCACCGGCGGAAGCGTCGGCAACATCGAGAGCAAGCAGCAGGATTACAAACTCGGACTCAACGGCAGGACCTGGATCGGCACGCAATACGACTTCGGCTTCGCGGTGAACCGCGAACGCGGCACCTTCACCACCCCACGCGACCCGGTCACCGGCGAACCCCTCGAGACGGAGAGCGTATACACCGCGGACTGGGTCCTCACGCTCACCCAGCCGCTGCTGCGCGGCGTCGGCACGAACTCCAACATGCTACGAATCAAGCGCGCGAAAAACAACCAGAAAATTTCCGAGTCCCAGGCCGAGTTCGTCCTGTTGACCGCAATCGGCGAAGTCATCAAAAGTTACTGGGACCTCGTCGGCGCCGTCGAGCAGCTCCGCGTCCAACAGCAATCTCTCGATAACGCGCTCCGAGTGATGCGGATCAACGAGCAGCGCTACGAACTGGGCACTGCCGCCCTGCTCGAAGTCCTCGAGGCCAAAGCCGGCGTCGCCGCGCGGCAAAGCGACCTGGTCACCGCCTGGACCGTCGTGCTCGACGCCGAAGACGTGCTGAAAAACCGCATGGGGCTCTACGACGAATCGGGCGAACTGCTCTCCGGCGCGAACATCGTTCCCATCGACCGCCCGGTTATTCACGACCCGGAATACGACCTCGAAGAGAGCATGCGCACCGCCATCTCGCGCCGCCCAGACGTGCGCAGCGCGGAAATCGCCATCGACAACGCCGAGGCCGACGTGAACGCGAGCCGCAACGACCTCCTTCCGCAGTTCGACCTCAGCGCGAGCTACGGCCGAAACACCATCAAACTGGACGGCGACGAAATCTTCCAGGGCCTGCACGAGAACGACGGCAATACATGGACCCTCGGGGGTGTGGCGTCCATACCCCTCGGCAACCGCACCGCGCGCGGAAACCACAAGCGGAACAAACTGTTCGTGGGCCAGCAGGAGCAGCGGCTGATGAGAGTGAAGCAGGACGCCATGCTCGGCGTGCGCCTGGCCATTCACTCACTCGCGAGCAACCGCATCCTCGTCGAGAGCACCAAGCAGGCCCGCGTCCTCGAGGAGGCCAACGTCGCCGCCGAAGAAAAGCGACTGAAGATCGGCGTGACCACCGCGCAGAATGTCCTCGACAAACAAGAAGACCTCACCGCCGCGCAGGCCCGGGAAGTGCGCGCGCAAGTCGACTTCGAGCGCTCGCTGATCAGCCTGCAAGTCGCCGAGGGCACGCTACTCGAGAACATGAACATCGTCTACGACGAACCCGACTTCGATAAAGGCCCCGGGTTCTTCAACAGCCTTCTCGGTCCCGCCGGCACCAGAGACTGACGCGCGACTCGGTTGCGCCCGCGAAGGCCCGCGCGCATACTGTCGCCCGCGGACCTGCCGCAGGAGGCGCCGATGAGCGCGCGATGCAAACACGCGGCGTGCGCGCTTGCCGCGCTGGCGCTAGCGGCCTGCGGACGTACCGGGCACGTAGCGCCCACGCAACCGACCTCGGAAACCCGCGCAGCCTCAGCGGAGTACTCAGTGGACACCGCTAACGCCCTATTTCAGGAGTACGTCGACGATACCGGGGGCGTGGACTACCGGCGCCTGAAGGAGCACCGGGCGGACCTGGACGCCTTCGTCACTTCGCTCGCGGCCCTCGATCCAGCCATGATCGCCGCCTGGCCCGAACCCGATCGCATCGCATTCTGGATCAACGCCTACAACGCGATCACCCTTCAACGCATCGTCGACCATTACCCAATCAAGCGCGGCGGCGCAATCTCCGGACTGCGATTTCCGGAGAGCAGCATCCGCCAGATCGGCGGCGTCTGGGACAACATTACGACGCGCGTCGCAGGCAGCGACATGACGCTCGACCACATCGAGCACGAGATACTGCGCAAGGAGTTCCGCGAGCCGCGAGTTCACGCCGCGCTCGTGTGCGCCGCAAAAAGCTGCCCGCCCCTGCGCCCGGAAGCCTTCACCGGCGACCGCCTGGCCGAACAACTCGACGACCAATCGCGCCGATTTCTGGGGACGCCTAAGCGATTCCAAATCGATCGCGACAAAAAAATCGTGCGCCTCTCCCCTATTCTGAAGTGGTACGGCGAAGACTTCGTCGCCGCGTACAGTCCGGCGGAAACGATCCAGGGCCATACCCCCGCCGAACGCGCCGCGCTCGAGTTTGTCAGCCGATACCTCAGCGCCGAGGACGCCGAATTCATCCGCACGCAGTCGTACCGCGTCGAGTTTCTGGACTACGACTGGTCTCTAAACGAGCGCGAGTGAGCCGTGGGCCGGACGCTCGGAACCCGCACCCTAATCCATCTGGCGGGTGCGCTGCGCCGGGGCATCGCCCGGCGGCCATCGCGTCCCGCGCGCGACCGCATCATCGTGTTCACGCGCTACCCCGTGCCGGGCGCCACGAAGACCCGTATGATTCCCGCCTTGGGTCCCGACGGCGCGGCGATGCTGCATCGCGCGCTGACCGAACACACCCTTCAACAGGCGCGCCGCTTCGCCGCTGCGGAGATCGAGGTGCACTGGACCGGCGGGGACGAGGAGTCCATGCGCGCGTGGATTGCCGGACCTCTGCGAATTCGAAAGCAATGCGAAGGCGACCTCGGCGCACGCATGACCCACGCGTTGCTCTCCGCCTTCGACGAAGGCGTAGCGCGCGCCGTCCTCGTCGGATGCGACAGCCCGGACCTCGGCCCCGAGACCTACGAGGCCGCCTTTGCCGCGTTATCTCGCGTGGACGTAGTCATCGGCCCCGCCGCCGACGGCGGCTACTACCTCATCGGCGCGCGCGCGGCGGCGGCGGACCGGCTGCACCCGCTGTTCGCGGATATCGATTGGGGCACGGATCGGGTTCTCGAACAAACTCTCTCACGCATCGGGCGCGCCGGACTGACTTACACACGCACAGCAGTGCTCGACGACATCGACCGGCCCGAGGACCTTCGTGTCTGGGATCGGCACCGCGATCCCGCCGCCAAACCCTGGCTAAGCGTAATCATCCCAGCGCTCAACGAGGCGGTCCGAATCGGCGCTACGCTCGAATCCATCGCGAATTCCAATGATATCGAAATTATCGTCGTCGACGGCGGCAGCACCGACGGCACTCCCGCAATCGCCGCAGAACGCGGAGCGCGCGTCTACGAAGCGCCGCGCGGCCGAGCGCACCAAATGAACCTCGGCGCCGCAAAGGCCGCCGGCGAGATACTCCTCTTCCTACACGCCGACACGCGCCTGCCGGTCGGCCACGCCACAGCGATCCGCGAGTGCCTCGCGCGGCCCGGCGCCATCGCGGGCGCGTTCTCGTTCGCTACTGACCTGGATTCCCCAGCGATGCGCCTCGTAACCGCGTTCGCCGCAGTTCGGGCGCGCATGTTCGAGCTGCCCTACGGCGACCAGGGACTCTTCGTGCCGGCGGACGTATTCCGGCGCGCGGGCGGATTTCCGACAATGCCCATCATGGAAGACTTCGAGTTTGTGCGCCGGCTGCGCCGTTTCGGTCACATCGAAATCGCCGATCGAGTCGCGGTGACCAGCGGAGATCGCTGGCGGAGACTCGGCGTATGGCGCACCACGCTTCGAAACGCACGAATCGTAACGCTCTACCTGCTCGGCACGAAGCCCGAGCAACTGCTTCGCATCTACCGGCGTGGCGACGATTGACTGTCCCGCGTCGCCTCAGTGCTGCGTCGTGGTGGCCGGCTCCGGCGCGGGCGCCGCGGCCTCCTGCGTAGGCGGCGCTGCATCGGCGGCGGGCACCGCCACGTCGCCGAGAATCTTGGCTTCTTTGATGTAATCCAACTTCGGGAAGTACTCCTTCAGATACGCGTTCCCGCGATTCGTGATCTCTCCCTGGTCCGGCTTCTCGCGGGACTCGGAATGTATCGCGTCGACCACCTCCATACCCTTGACAACCTTCCCAAAAGGCGAAAAACCCATCCCGTCAAGGTTCGAATTGTCACCAAAATTGATGAACACCTGGCTAGTACGCGAATTCGGAGCACCCGATTTGGCGTACGTGATCGTGCCGCGCACGTTCGAGGTCGTCACCGCCTCATCCTGAATCGTGCGCTTCTCCCATTCCGCGGCCTTCTCCGGGTCGCCCGGAATACCCCATTGCACTACGAAGCCAGGCACTACCCGAAAGAACCGCGCCTCGTTGTAGATCCCCGCCTCGATAACTTTCCGGAATTGCTCAGCACCGATCGGCGCCCATTCGGGATGGACTTCTACGATAAACGTACCGTTCGAACACTGGAACTCAACCTGATAGGGAGGCGCAGCAGCCGCAGTCTCCGTGCTCGCCGGCGCCACTGTGTTAGACTCCGGCTTCTCCGCGTTCATCACTTCCTCGACCCGTTTTCGAATTTGATCTGTGAAGGTCGGCTTTTCTCCTTCCGCCTCCTCCAGCAGCTTCTTCGCCTCGGCGGCCTCCTTCGCCTGCTGCTCAGATACCCGCGCCGGTTCGTGCCGGTTGATAAACAGCAGAAGGCCGACGAACGCCACCACCGCGGCCACCGTAATGATCTGGTTTTTCTTCATCGCCGCATACTCCTTCGACGCGGCCAGCTTGCCGCGCACGCGTTGACTAACTTTCCACTTCGCCCTGCGGATACGAGCCGAGCACCTTGAGCTCCGTGCAGTGCTCGGCAATCTTCTCGATGGTCTTGGCTACGTTCGGGTCCTCAATATGCCCGGAGATATCCACAAAAAACACGTAGTCCCACGCCTTTTTCCGCGACGGCCGCGACTCTATCTTCGTCAGGTCGATGCCCGCGTGCGCAAAGGGAAGAATTAGATCGTGCAGCGCGCCGGGCTTGTTGCGGATCGAGATGAGCAGCGAGGTCTTGTCCGTGCCCGTCGCCCCCACGAGCTGCCGGCCAATCGCAAAAAATCGCGTGTAGTTGTGCGGCGAGTCTTCGATGCGCTCCGCGACAATGTCGAGCCCGTAGGGCTCCGCGGCCAGCACGCTGCCGATCGATGCCGCGCCCTCTTCCGCCGCCGCAATCCGCGCGGCCTCCGCCGTGCTGGAAACGGGAATGCGCTCCGCCAGCGGCAGATTGACCTGCAACCAATTCCGGCACTGATAGAACGACTGATCCTTGGAATAAATCCGCTGGATACCGCCCAACGGCGATCGCGAAAGCAGGTTCTGGCTCACATGCAGCAGTACCTCGTTCACGATCTTGAGGTCCGACTGCACGAAGCGGTCCAGCGTGTCACTCACGCCGCCGCCCATCGAACTCTCCACCGGCACCACTCCATAGTCCATGCGTTGACGCTCGACTTCCGTGAAGATGTCGTTCACCGTCGGCATCGGATGGAGTTCCGCGGTCGCGCCGAAAATGCGCTGCGCGGCCAATTGGCTGAAGGTGTGGAGCGGCCCGAGGAACGCCACCGTCGTCGGCTTCTCCAGCGCGCGCGCCGAACTGATCACCTCGCGGTAGATCGAGCGCACCGCCTCTTCGGGCAGCGGGCCCTTGTTGCGCGCCTTCAATTTCTCGAAGACCGCCTTCTCGCGCTCCGGCACATAGTACACCGCGTTCGTCGAGTGCTTGATCTTGCCCACCTCGATGACGTTGCGCGCGCGCTCGTTCAGCAAATCCAGGATTTGCGCGTCGATCGCGTCTATCCGCGCCCGGAGTTCGTCCAGACCCACGCTACTTCCCTTCCAGTATCTCTATCGGCGCTGCGCTCGCCATAAACTGCCTCGATATCCCCATGTGGAACCGGATCGTCACCTTGAGTTTCAAGCCGGCCCCCGCCGTGTACATTACCACGCCCTTGCCGAATTTGGCATGCCGCACGCGCGTCCCCGTCTTCAGACGCCCACCATCCGCGCGCTGCGCCTCGGCCACACCGCCCGGAGCGGCCTTCGACGCACCCTTCGCGCTCCCCGCGCCGATGCGCACCAGGTGGCCCCCAGGAATCTCATCGACGAAACGCGACGGGATTCGGTCCTTCTGCTCGCCGAATACGACCCGGGTCTCGGCCGCGCTAAGCGTCAGACTCCTTCGCGCGCGGGTCATCGCCACGTAGCAAAGGCGCCGCTCCTCCTCGATCGCGGTCTCGTCGTCGAAGGCCGATGCGTGCGGCAAAAAGCCCTCTTCCAATCCGATCAAATACACATGATCGAACTCCAGGCCCTTCGCGCTGTGGCACGTGAGCAATTTGAGCTGAGGCGCCGACGGGTCAAGCGCATCCGTGTCGCTCATTAAACTCAGCTCCTGGAGATAGTCCTCCAGTTTTCCGTCCGGCTTGCGCTGATCGTATTGCGTGCACGCAGACACGAATTCATCGAGCACCTCGAGACGCGTGCGAAAGTCCTTCTCGTCGCTCATCCGAATAAACTCGCGATAGCCCGTGCGCTCCATCAAGTGTTCGACCAATGGCGCGATGCGTCCGGTCTGCGCCTCTTTCGCCAGGTCTTCGATCAGCGCGACGAAGACGCCCAGCGATTCCTGCGCCTTGCTCGCCAGCGCGCCAATCCCCGTGAGTTCGCGCAGCGTAACGAGCAGCGGCCGGCCCTGCGCCGCCTCGCCAATTTTCTCGAAGGTCACGTCGCCAATCCCGCGCGCCGGCACATTGATCACGCGCCGAACGGCCTCGTCGTCGTTCGGGTTCACCAACAGCCGCAGATACCCAAGCAAGTCCTTGATTTCCTTGCGGCCGTAGAACTTCACGCCCCCCAGCACCGTATACGGCAGGCTCTTGCGCAGACACGCCTCTTCGATCGCGCGCGTTTGGCCGTTCGTGCGCATCAGCACCGCCACGCTCCCGCCCGCGACGCCGCGCTTCGCCGCGCTCTCGACCACAAACCGCGCCTCGTCTTCGCCCGTCAGCGCCGGGTAGAACTGCACGGCCTCGCCGCCGGACTGCTCCGTCCAAAGCGTCTTGCCCAGCCGGTGCACGTTGTGCGCGACGACCGCGTTCGCCGCCGCCAGAATCGGCGCCGCGCTGCGATAATTCTGCTCGAGCCGATACGTGCGCGCGCCGGTGAAATCCTTCTCGAAGTCGAGAATGTTTTGCAGGTCCGCGCCGCGCCACGAATAGATGCTCTGGTCCTCGTCACCCACGACGAAGAGGTTCCCACCGTCCCCGGCGAGCGCCTTCGCAATCACGTACTGCGCGTGGTTCGTGTCCTGATATTCGTCCACCAGCACATGCCGATACCGCCGGCGGTAGCGCTCGCACACCTCGCCGTTCTGCTCGAAAAGCCGCGCCGTCAGCATGATCAAATCGTCGAAGTCCACGGCGCTCGCGCGCTCCAGCGCCGCGTGGTAGCGCGTCCAAAGTTCGCGGTAAGACTGCTCCTCTCGGTCATCCGGGTCCTCCGGTTCTTCCCCGGGCGTCTCGATCTCCCCCTTCAACGCGCTGATCCAATGCAAGGCCTCGCGCGGCGACACCGCCTCGTAACTCGGACCAAGTTCCTTGATGAGCCGCTTCATCAAGCCCACCTGGTCCGTGTCGTCGAAAATAGTAAAGGTCTTCGATCGGCCGATCTGCTCCATCTCGCGCCGCAACACGAACAGCCCGAAGGAATGGAACGTGCCCACCCAGCTCGCCAGCCGGTCCGTGCCCAGCCGCTGCATCACCCGCTGACGCATCTCGTCCGCCGCGCGGTTCGTAAACGTCACCGCCAAGATCGACCGCGGATCGATCCCTCGCTCGTCGATCAGCCAAACAATCCGCTCAACAATCACACGCGTCTTGCCCGACCCGGCGCCCGCCAGCACCAGCGAGGGCCCATCCGGCGCGGTGGCCGCCTCCCGTTGTTGCGGATTTAGTTTGATACTCGGCTCAGTCATATTCCCGTTCTAACAGTTCATCTTGTCCCAAGGGCTCGCGGAGCGAGCATCCCCTCAATGCGCGGGAAGACTCCTCCCTACCCGTCATTGCGAGGAGCGGAGCGACGAAGCAACCTCATCCACCGAAACACTCCCCCTCGCGAGGAATCCGCACAGCGAAAGCCACGAAAACCGCCGATACTACGCAGGAAACACCCGCCGTTCAACCATTTACCGTTGCAGCTTTTCCCCGCCTCTGTTAAACTTGCGGACAGGGCACATTACGTACAATTGGAGACCCACCAATGCGTCGCCGCCGCACCAAGCACGGTTTCACCCTCGTGGAACTCCTCGTCGTCATCGCCATCATCGGTATCCTGGCCGGCTTCATCGCCGCGGGATATCCCCGCGTGATTCGCATGGCCAAGACGAGCGCGATGAACAGCAACATGAGCCAGATTCGCACGATCCTTATCGAGTACTACGCACGTACAAATTCGTTTCCTCCAGCCTACGGTTACCTGAGCCCACTGTTCCTCAAAGACCCCGGCTTCGTCAACCCGCAAACGCGGCCGGGTAACATTCTGACGGCATTGGGCAATGCGGAATTCAGCGAGAGCGACGCGTTCTTCCTTTACCCTTGGATGTCGTTCGTGCGTGAGCATGGAAACGACGACCTCTACGACAACTGGTCGCGCGGCAACAGCTACGATACAGACGGCGACGGCGTGATCAGCCGGCTCGAGTTTGCGCCTCGCGGGGTGTTCAACAGCGTAGCCCAAGCCTTTGACTTCGATTACACTCAGCTCTACCAGGGCGGCAACACCTCCACCGACCCGGTGACCGACAGCGACGTCACCGAGCAATTGAACACGCAAGACACGAGGCCGTTCATCTATCTGACAGTCAACGAACGGCAGACGCGGCAATTCAGAAAAATCATGTACGACTTCGCCGCGCGCCAGGGCAACCCCAGCAATCCCCGCCCGTTCAATCTCGATGCCCCGGCGATTTTCGAGATCAATCAGTTGTCTTTTCCACCGGCGAGTTACGATGAGTTCGTCTTGATGAGTGTGGGTCCGAACTTCCTATCAGGCACGAACGGGCTCGTGGTTGAATTCGGAGTAGGCACCCTCAACTTGGCGGATTTCCCGACTGTCTACCAGTATCACATTCTCGGACTCGCCACTCATTTCTTGGCCACGCGCGACGCCGAGAACGGCGGCGAAGGCGACAGCGAACTCGATTTCGATTTTTCCGCGCGCACGTCGAGAGGCCAAGGCAAGAATGCGGACAACGACATGCCCGGCCAATTCCCCAAGGGTGACGGACCGGTCATCTACGTCGGCGGCGTGTAATCGCCGTAATTGCTTAGACGCGCAGGTCTATGCGCGGGCGGTTTCCTCGATCGCCGACGCCGGCGAAGGAGACGCGCTCTCCACCGATCTGAATCGTGGGATTGGCGTCGCGGGCCCGTGGAGTCTCGCCGCCTACCCGATCATTGGCCTGCGCAACGGCGTTGCTCACATCGCTGATGAACTTGCGCGCCTGTGCAGCCGCCTCCGGGATGCGCCGTTCCACGCGCCGCACGCTGAAGTCCTCGCCGGAGCGCGCGTTGGCATCTTCGGCCCGGCCTGATCCGAATCCCGCCCCGCGCGCGGCGCGGCGGTCTTCGGCGGCGGCGGCTTGGAAGCGTGCGCGGATATCGTCCAGCGAGGGCAGCGCCTTGCGCGCCTCTTCCACCGTGCGGCGAATCGTGCGCAGCGCGGCGCCCTGCGGCGAGAGGGTGCCGTCGCCGAAGCCGGCGCGCGGCGTGCTGTCGTCGCGCCGGCCGAAGCCGAGTTCGCGCGGCTCGTCCGCGTTCGCCTTGTCTGCCGCTCGCGGAGATGGCGCGGCCTCGTCCCGGAGACGGACTCGACCGAACTCCGGGCTGGCTCGCAGCCCCGCCACAGCGGCGGGTATTTGGCCGATGCTGAGTCCCATGCGCCTGGAACCTGCCTTTGCCTTTTACCCAATATGTATTATCGCAAGACTCGTGTCAAGGTATCAATGCGGTCCTCCGTAATCTCAATAATGGCAACGAGATAGCGCGGTTGGCGCGCGAGTGGTACAATCGGGTTTGCCGCTATTCGCCGCACAGTGCCGGGCGAGTGCCGCGGGGAGGGCCGGGCCATGGCGCGGATTCTGGTCATCGACGACCAAGCGGACATCCGCGAGGTGCTCAAGACGGTCCTCGAGGAGGCCGGCCACGAGGTCCGCCTGGCGGCCGAGGGCGGCGAGGGCCTGCGGCTGCACGGGCAGTGGCCGGCGGATCTAGTCCTTACCGACCTCCACATGCCGGGCATGGACGGGCTGGAGACCGTCCGCGCGCTGCGCGAGCGCTCGTCCACCGTCAAGATCATCGCGATGTCCGGTGCAGACACCTTTATGGCGGACACGAACCTGGAGAGTTCCGTGATCAACGGCGCGGACCTCACGCTCTCGAAACCCTTCCCGATGCCGAGCATGCTCCGCGCGATCGCCACGCTGATCGCGCCGGCTCAGCCCTGAGCCTCGCGCATTCGCGCATGGCTGCCGGCAATCACTCCGAGCATCGTCCAGAAGATCAACGCAGATCCCGGCGCTTGCAGCGAGAAGGTGATGTTCGCGTCGAGCGCGATCGCCGCGATGGACGCCGCCATCGCGAGCCCGATCCAGCGCTCGCGCCGGGCGGGCGCGCGCGCGGCGATGTCGAGCGCCATCACGATACCGTAGGCAATCAGCGCGAAAAGTAGCGCGACTCCCGGCAGACCCAGCTCCGCCGCGGTCTGCAAGTACTCATTGTGCGCCTGCTGCATCCATCGGCCGTGGCGCGCGGTGCGCAACTGCTCGACCGCGTTCCAATAACTCGGCGAGACGACCTCGTAGTTTCCCGCGCCGACGCCGAGCACGGGGTGAGCGAACACGATCCGGCTCGCGGTCTCCCAATGAAACAGGCGTAGCGCAAGACTCGCCTGGCGAATGGCGAAGAGATCGCTCTGCTTGGCCTGCCACGCACGCACGACGAACCACCCAGCGCTCGCGCCGGCGATGAGCACCACCGCCAACGCGCCGGCAATCGGCCGCAGCGGCAGGCCGCGCTCGCCGCGCGCCCGGCGCGAGCGCCATTGGCGAAGACCGATCCACAGTCCGGCGGCGGCGCCGGTGAGAATGAAGCTGAGCGTCGCCATGCGCGCGCCGGTGAACGAGAGGTGATAGAGCATGAGCGCGGCGGCGAGCGCGGCGAGTCCGCGCGCGATCGCGCTCTGGCGCGTCGCCAGGAGACCGAGCGCGATGGGAATAATCTGAATCAGCACGGAGGCTGTAAACGTGGCGTGCCCGAAGAACGAGACGCCCCGCGACACCAACACTTCCTGGTTTGCCTGCCAAGACATGAAATCGCGTCCGAAATGTTGCGCGACGCCGTAGACGGCGACCGCCATGCCGATCACGACAAGCGTCCACAAGATTCGATCGCGCCGCGCGGGATCGGCGGCGAAGCGCGCCGCGAGCAGGAAGGTGCAGACCAGTCCGGCCAATTCGCTGACTTCGATCCAGGTCCGCCCCACGTTCATCGCGACCGCCGCCGACACGGCGTGCCACACCAGAAACGCGACGGCAAGCGCGCCGGCGGCATCCAGCCGCAGCAAGCCGCCTCGGCCCGGGTCGCGCAGCATCGCGGCGACGAAGAGGGCCGGCGCGACCGTGCGAATCAAGAACCACTTGGGCTCGTTCACGTCCAAGAAGTCGGTTAGGAGGAGGCAGGCCCCGAAGAGAAAAGTCAGGAAAAACAGTTCCAGCGCGACGTCGAATCGATCCCGGCCACCGCCCCGCGGCTTGCGTTCGACGGCCTGCACTGCGTGAGTCATCGACCCAATGTGACACGCTCCGATCCTGGCGCGCAAGGAGGCCCACGGAGTTCGCGCCACCTGCGCTCTTCTCTACCCACTATATACTCCGGCGGTTTGTTGCACTCCGGGAAAACGCGGGTGCCAAACAAGGGCGGCGCGCGGGAAGCGAACCGAGTGCACTACGAGGACGAGTGCTCGGAATGGACGACGAACCAGATTTCGGGCCAAAGAAATACCGCGCGGAACAAGGGTAATAATATACTTGACGCATCATGGCAACAAGAATGTTATATAGATGGACTTGGGCTTAGAAATTGCTTGCTATCTAACGATTTTTAGGATATCCTGTTGAAGATTGGAGTTTATCATGGCCGTTTCTGCGCTCACGGAAGAACTTGCCTTTTTTAAGGAAAATCGCACCGAATTCCTAAAGCATTCCGCCGGGAAGTTTGCCCTCATAAAAGGGCGGGAGCTAATCAGCATGTTCGATACCGAAGAAAACGCATATAAGGAAGGCGTGCGGATTCTAGGTAGCGTTCCATTCCTGATTCAGCAAATCCTTCCAGAAGACCCAATTGCGGATGCCCCAGCGTATTTTTTAGGGGTTATGCATGCCGGTATTTGAACACGGAGTTCAATTCATCAGGCTGGGGCCTGATGGTCGCAAAGTCGCATTCTCGCCACGAGAATCACTTTTTCATCTTGGGCCAATTCTGCAAATAGTCATTGCTCCTACAAAAGAACATCTCGACACGCTTGTTGCCGAAGAGAAGGAACCGCCCAAACCAATTGCTGGGGCGGCTTTGATAGATACTGGCGCGACAGTAACGTGCGTGGATGAGTCTATTTGTGTTGCTCTCGGAATTCCATCAACCGGCGTAATGAATACTGCGCATGCTGCTGGTCAATCACAACGCAATTGCTACCCAGTTCAACTCTCTTTTCCCGGAACACCCATTAACGGCGTTACAATACCACGAGCCATGTCGGTTGATATGAAATCTGGCGGACAGCCACATATTGCTCTAATTGGGCGCGATATACTTCGCCACTGG